>CAJUQQ010000006.1 GCA_910588175.1 uncultured Oscillibacter sp. | reverse complement strand
ACGGAGCCGAAGTTGCCGTGTCCGTCAATGAGCATATAGCGCATGGAAAAGTCCTGGGCCAGGCGGACCAGGGCGTCGTACACCGACTGGTCGCCGTGGGGGTGGTAACGGCCCAGCACGTCGCCCACGGCGGTGGCGCACTTGCGGAAGGGCTTGTCGTGGGTGAGGTTATCCTCGTACATGGCGTAGAGGATGCGCCGGTGGACGGGCTTGAGGCCGTCCCGCACATCAGGCAGGGCCCGGCCCACAATGACGCTCATAGCGTAGTCAATATAGGATTTTTCCATCTCCGGGACCAGCGGGGATTCCACAATCCGCTGGTTTGGAAACCGGATTTCCTCGGGGTCGTATTGGGGTTTCTTACTCAAAACGCTTCCTCCTTACTTGGAACGCGCAGGTTTTAATAATCCAGGTTCACCACATACTGGGCGTTCTTCTCGATGAACTCCTTCCGGGGCTCCACCTTTTCCCCCATGAGGATGGTAAAGGTCTCGTCCGCCTTCACCGCGTCGTCCAGGGTAATCCGCCGGAGGGTCCGGGTGGCGGGGTCCATGGTGGTCTCCCACAGCTCATGGGGGTTCATCTCGCCAAGGCCCTTGAAGCGGCTGATTTCCACCTTGGCGCCCGGATTCCCTGCCCGGAGCTCGGCGGAAACGCGCTCCCGTTCCGGTTCGTCATAGGCAACCCGTGTGGTCTTTCCCCGGGTGAGCTTAAAGAGGGGCGGGACGGCGGAATAGACGTAGCCCTGCTCAATGAGGGGGCGCATAAAGCGGAAGAAGAAGGTCAGAAGCAATGTCCGGATATGGCTTCCGTCCACGTCGGCATCCGCCATAATGATGACTTTATGATACCGGAGCTTATTGGCGTCGAACTCCTCCCCAATGCCCGCCCCCAGGGCGGTGATGACGGGCTGGAGCTTGTCGTTTCCATAGACCTTGTCCGCCCGGGCCTTTTCCACGTTCAGCATCTTTCCCCAAAGGGGCAGAATGGCCTGGAAGCGGGAGTCCCGCCCCTGGGTGGCGGAGCCTCCGGCGGAGTCGCCCTCGACGATATAGAGCTCGGTCAGCTCCGGGTTATTCTCATTGCAGTCCCGGAGCTTGTCGGGCATGGCGGCGCCCCCCAGGGCGGTCTTGCGGCGGATGGATTCCCGGGCCTTCTTGGCGGCCTCCCTGGCCCGGGAGGCGGTGAGGGCCTTGTCCAGAATCATCCTTCCCACCTGGGGGTTCTCCTCCAGGAAGGTGTCCAGCTTCTCCGCCACAATATTGTTCACCAGGGTGCGGATTTCGCTGTTTCCAAGTTTAGCCTTGGTCTGGCCCTCAAACTGGGCGTCGGTAAGCTTCACGGAGATGACGCAGGTCAGGCCCTCCCGGCAGTCCTCGCCGGAGACCTTCTCGTCGTCCTTCAGCATCTTGATCTTTTTTCCGTAGTTGTTCAGCACGGTAGTCAGGGCCCGCTTGAAGCCCTCCTCGTGCATGCCCCCCTCCGGGGTGTGGACGTTGTTGGCGAAGGAGAGAATCGTTTCGCTGTAGCCGTCGTTATATTGGAGGGCCACCTCCGCCACAGAGTCTTCCCGCTGGCCGGACATGTAAATCACGCCGGGGTGAAGGGCGTCCTTGCTCTTGTTCAGCCAAGTAACGAACTCCCGGATGCCGCCCTCGTAGCACATGGAGTCCTCCCGCTCCTTCCCGGGGCGGAGATCCGCGGTTTTAATACGGAGACCCGCGTTGAGGAAGGCCTCCTCCCGCATGCGGGTGTGGAGGGTATCGTAATTATAAACCGTTTCCTCGAACATCTCCGGGTCCGGCTTGAAGGTGACGGTGGTGCCGGTATGGTCCGTCTTGCCCACGATTTTCATCTCCTGGGTAATCTGCCCCCGGGAGAATTTCATCTCGTAGATCTCGCCGTTCTTGTGGACCTGAACGGTCAGCCACTCGGAGAGGGCATTGACCACCGACGCGCCCACGCCGTGGAGACCGCCGGAGACCTTATAGCCTCCGCCGCCGAACTTACCGCCGGCGTGGAGGATGGTGTAAACCACCTCCAGGGCGGGCTTGCCGGTCTGGGCCTGGATGTCTACGGGGATGCCCCGGCCGTTGTCCACCACGGTAATGGTGTCCCCCTCGTTGATCTGCACCAGTATCTCCGTGCAGAAGCCCGCCAGGGCCTCGTCAATGGCGTTATCCACAATCTCATAGACCAGGTGGTGGAGGCCGGAGGAGGACGTGGAGCCGATATACATGCCGGGCCGTTTCCGGACGGCCTCCAGTCCCTCCAGGACTTGGATTTCCGAGGCGTCGTACTCGTTGCCCGCGTCTACGGCGGTGGAATTCAAAATCTCGTTGTCTGCCATATACTTCTCCTTTACTGTTCTTTTTCTTATAAGAAAAAGAACCAAAAAGAATTTTATCTCGCTCTGCGGTGCGGTTTTTAACTCAGTCTGTCACACGGCAACGCAGAACTGCTTCACAGAACTTAGAACCTGTATTCATAACCGGCGTATGGTGGCTGGGCGAGAAATTTTGCTGTCCCGCAAGGCAAAAAAACGCGGGAATCCTGACGGATTTCAAGTTTTTTTAACGCGGCGGGACGGCATAAGGCCCGGCCAGACAGCGTTCGGCGGCTGTGAATACAGGTTCTTATCTTTTAGAGTGGAAAAAGCCGGGTTGGAAAGATTCCTCAGTGGACCCGGACAGACAGGATTTTCCTCCAGCCCGCCTTTCCCCGCTCCAGAAAAAACTTGGAATACCTCTCTTCAAAGCCGCATAGGCTGTCCCATCAAGCCCCTGGCCCCTTTGCAGGGCGGAGCTTGCTCCAGACCCGGTAACCAAGCCGGCCGGCCAGCACCCCCAGCAGGAAAAGGGCCGCCGTCATAGTCACATGCTTCTCCTTTCTCACTCCAGCCGCCCGCTCTCCGCCCGCTTCCGCAGGGCGGCGGGGCTCAGGGGGCTCAGATATACAATCTGCTCGTGATACGGGTGGTCGCAGACCACGAAGGACCGGGGCAGGTCCCCGGAGATATCCAGCACCACACCTTCTTTTTCAGCGGCGGCCAGGTAGTCCCGGGTCCGCTTCTCATAGCTGCATTTGTCCAGATCAAAAATGCCGATCACCTGGCGCTGGGGGATGATCTCGTTTTGCCCAAGATGCAGGTACACGCTTATTCCCTCTCCTTCCACATACCGTCCCGGAGCCAGGCGAACCACCGGCGGTGAACCTCGCTCTTCTGGGCCCGCTCGTTGTCCCAATTCTCATAGCTGATTCCCCGTTTGGGAGCGTAGATCTTGTAATATTCTCCCTCCTCCGGGCCCTCCTGGAGATAAAAGATGCTCGCTTCCTCCCGCCAGCTCGCGAAGACGACAGACCCGTCCTCAAGAGACATGGCGCTGACATTCAGGGATTCCGCGCTCTCCGGGTCCAGGTATTTCCCCGCCGCCTCCTTCAAGCCGGAATCCTCCCAGGCGCGGACATCTCCGTTTTCCCCGCTCTCCACAAGCGCCTGGACGGAAGGGACCTCCAGCAGCTCCGCCATCATGGTCCTGTCCTCCTCCGTAATGGAGACCTCCGGCGCCTGGCGGAGAATTTTCTCCGAGTCCTTGTTCGTGACGGAAAGCTCGTCGCAGGGATAACGGAGCTCCATACAGACCTCCGCCCCCAGCAGAAGTACGAGTACAGCTATCCCACACTTTCTCACCAATTTTTTCCAGTTCATGGAATTATGCTTCCCCCTTCCACATGAAATACTCTGCCCCCCAGGAGGCTTGGCAGGCGGTCCTCCTCACAGCAGGTGATGAAGACCTGCCCCCCGGCAATGCGGTTCAGCACGAATTCCTGCCGCTTGGGGTCCAGCTCCGAAAGCACGTCGTCCAGCAGAAGCACCGGGTACTCCCCCGCCGCGTTCTGATAGATTTCCCGCTCCGCCAGCTTCAGGGCCAGAGCGGCGGTCCTTGTCTGGCCCTGGGAGGCGTACTGCTTCGCCTCCCGGCCGTCGATGCTGACCAGAAGATCGTCCTTATGGGGTCCGGAGAGGCACAGGCGGGAGCTCCGCTCCGCCTCCCGGTGGCTCTCCATATGCCGCCGGAGCCGGTCCGCCAGCGTTCCGGCGTCCGCGCCGGAGTCCTCCACAGAGGAAACCGTCTGGTATTGAAGGGATAGGGTCTCTTTTCCGCCGGAGCACTCCCGGTGATGGACAGCGGCGTACTCCGCCAGGCGGAGGCAGAAGGAATGCCGGTATTGAATCAATACGGCTCCCAGCCGGATCATCTGCTCGTCGAACTCCGGCAGAGCGGAGAGAAGGTCCGGTCTCTGGTCGAAGTCCCGGAGAATGCGGGTTTTCTGCTCCCGGGCCCGCTCGTAAGCGGCCAGGGCGGCGGCGTACCGGGGCCGGAGCTGGCACAGGGCGGTGTCCAGAAAGCGCCGCCTCGCGGCGGCCCCCTCCCGGATGAGGAAGAGGTCCTCCGGCTGGAACAGCACGGTGTGGTACACGTCTCCCAGGGCGGCGTTGGTCTTGATGGGAACCTGATTGACGGTGATCTTCCGGCGGCGGCCCCGGAAGAGGTCCGCCTGGACCCGGAATTCCCGCTGCCGGGATTCCACCCGGACCAGAAGCCGGGCGGCGTCCGACGAAAAGCCGATCATCTCCCGGTCCGTCCGGGCCCGGGGAGATTTTCCTCGGGAGAGATAGACCAGAGCCTCTAAAAGGTTGGTCTTTCCCTGGGCGTTCTCACCGCAGATGACGTTGCACCGGCAGTCGAAGTCTGAGGCTTCTCTCTCATAATTCCGGAAGCCCTCCAGCTCCAGGCGGTCAATCCGCATACCGGACGCTCAGGGTTTCCCCGGCGAAGGCCACCGTATCACCTGGGCGGATCTTCTTTCCCCGCTGGAGGCAGACCTGGCCGTTAACCAGGGCCTCCCCGGCTTGAATACGCTCCTTTGCCTCGCCGCCGGTCTCCGTCAGTCCCGCGAATTTCAAAAGGTCCTGAAGCTTGATAAACTCGGTGGTAATCGTAACGTCTCTCATCGCTCCCTCCCGTCTCAGTCGGCGTTCTTCAGCCGCACCGGCAGAACCATATAGAGGAAATTGTCCTTCTCATCCGTGGGCACGATGATGGCGGGAGACACGCCGGTGTTCAGCTCCACCCGCACCTTGTCCGCGGGGGCATAGCGGAGGGCCTCCATCAAATAGCGGTTGTTGAAGCCGATCTCCAGCCCCTCGCCGTCCCCCTCCAGGCGGCAGACATCCTTGGCCTCGCCGTTGCCGGTCTTGGCGGAGAGGAGCACCCTCCCCTCCTCGAAGCGGCAGCGCACCGGGCTTTTCAGCTTATCGGAGATCACCACCGACACCCGGTCGATGCTCTCAATCAGGGCCTTGGCCTCTACGGTGACGGCGATGGGGTTCTTTTTCGGAATGGCGTTCCGATAATCCAGGAACTCTCCCTCCAGGCGGCGGCAGATCAGCTCCACGCCGCCTACGGTAAAGAGGATGTGCCGTTTGCCCAGGGTGATCTCCGCCAGGTCCTCCACGTCGCCGCAGACGCCCTTTACCTCATTGAGGGCGGAACCGGGGGCTACGAAGGAAAACACGCCTCCCTCCAGCTTTTCCAGAGGCTCCTTCCGCACCGCCAGGCGGAAGCCGTCCACGGCGGCCATGGTCAGCCCGCCCTCGCCCACCTCAAAGAGGGCGCCGGTGTGAACCGGGCGGCTCTCGTTGGTGGAGACGGCAAAGGCCACCTCCTCGATCATGGCCCGAAGGACCTTGCGCTGGATGGAGACGGCGTATTCATCCTCTACCTCGGGCAGGTCCGGGTAATCGGCGGCGGAGAGGCCGGGGATCTCAAAGTCCGCGTCGCCGCAAAGGAGGCGGACCTGCATCTTCTCGTTGGAGACAAGGGTGATCAGATCGTCCGGCATCCGCCGGATGATATCACCGAACAGCCGGGCGTTCAGCACGATTTCACCGGCCTCCTCCACGCCGGCGGAAACCTTGGACCGGATGCCGGTCTGCATATTGTAGCCGGAGACGGTCAGTCCTTCTTCCCCGGCGCGGAGGAGCAGCCCCTCCAGGGCGGGGATAGAGCTTTTCTGCGCCACGGCGCGGCTGGTGACGGTGATGGCGTTTTGGAGCAATGCTTTCTCGCAGCTAAATTTCATACGGAATCCTCCTTGTGCTTGACGCTCTTTTAAAGAAAGAAAAATAAGATATTTAGTAAGGGTAGACGTAGAAGCGGCCTATTGTGGAAAAAGGGGAAAAACCCAGAAACGGCGGGGCTTTCCGCCTCCACAGGGGGGTGTTGAAAAACACGGGGGTTTTCAACGCCTCATGTCGAAGGGCCGGTTATCCACAGGGACGTTTTCCTTTTCCACCAAGAACTGTGGAAATCCCCGCTTCTGAAAACGCCTCGGATCACTGGGGAAAGGACCGCCGTCCCGGAGCCGGATACGGGGGTCTATTCTCTTAATGGCGGGATGTGATGTTGGTTTTCAGCTCCTTCACCATCTCGGCGAAGGCCGGGTCTTTTTTCATCTTCTGCTCCACCTGACGGATGGAGTGGATGACGGTGGAGTGGTCCCGGTTGCCGAAGAGCTGGCCGATGTTGTCCTGGGACAGGTTCGTCATGACCCGGATCAGATACATGGCGATCTGCCGGGCCTCCACGGCGGCCCGGACCCGCTGCTGTCCCTTTACCACCGACTCCTCCAGCTGGTAGTAGCGGCTGACGTAGGACAAGATGCCCTCCGGGGTGGGGATGTACTCGTTGCTGCCCTTCAGGATGTCCTGCATGGCCCGGGCGACGGTGGCCTCGTCGGTCTCCTTGTCCAGGAGCTCCTTATAGGCCAGCACCTTGTTGACGGTGCCCTCCAGCTGGCGGACGTTGGCGGTGACCTTTTGGGCGATCATGACGGCGATCTTGTCCGGCAGGTCCATGCCCAGCAGAGCCGCCTTGTTTTTCACAATGGCAAGCCGGGTCTCGAAGTCCGGCGGCGTCACGTCCGCCAGCAGGCCCCACTCAAAGCGGGTCCGGAGCCGGTCGTCCAGCAGGGTCATTTCGGAGGGGGGCCGGTCGGAGGTCAGGACGATCTGCCGCCCGGACTCGTAAAGGGTATTGAAGGTGTGAAAGAATTCGTTCTGGACCTGCTCCTTCCCCGCCACAAACTGCACGTCGTCCACGAGAAGCAGGTCCGCCTCCCGGTACTTGGCCCGGAATTCGCTGCCCCGGTTGGCCCGGACCAGCTCCACGAACTCGTTGATAAACTCGTCTCCCTTGATGTAGACGATTTTGGCGGCGGGGTCGTTCTGCCGGATGACGTTCGCGATGGCGTAGAGCAGATGGGTTTTTCCCAGACCCGAGTCCCCGTAGATGAGAAGGGGGTTGTAGTTCTGGGCCGGGTGCTCCGCCACGGCCATGGAGGCGGCGTGGGCCAGCTTGTTGGAGGGGCCCACAACAAAATTCCGGAAGGTAAACTCCGCGTAGGTAAAGCGGTCCGACTGGCGCTTGGGCGCGGCCCCCCCCTGGAATTCCAGGAGCCCGGCGTCGTCGAGAATCTTCACCTCAAAGTCGGTGGAAAAGATATCCCGAAGGGCGGCCTTGATGTTGTTCAAAAACAGGGATTCCAGGTAACCCCGTTTGAAATCGCTGGCGCAGTGCAGGTAGCAGGTATTGCCCCGGATGTCCACGATGCGCAGCTCGTCGAACCAGGTGGAGATGGTGGTCTCGGAGAGAGAACCCCGCAGCTGGTGAAGAACGTTTTCCCAAATATCGGTGACGGAATTCAAAGGGTACACCTCTCTTTCTTTTGGGCATAAAACAACATTTTTGTATTATATCAGAAAATGAATCCGTTGGCAATACCTATTCTAATAATAAAGAGCCGGTTTTAAACAGCGGCGCGGAACCGATTACGGCGGAGAGGAGGCCCGCTTGTCCTCCGGTTCCCCATGTCCCTGCGTCTTGACATCAATGAAAGATTCTCTTATAATGTTTTTGTGCGGCATGGATAATTTTGCCGGCTGCAAGGAATCAAACGTTGTCCAATTCCATCAAAAGCGAGGGCAGCGTTCATAAAAGGAGGAGCAACGCTATGGACTTCATGAAGGAATATGAGAAATGGCTGGCCAGCCCCGCTCTGAGCGCCGCGGAAAAGGCGGAGCTGGAGGCCATCAGACAGGATCCCAAGGAGATTGAGTCCCGGTTCTACGGCCCGCTGGAATTCGGCACCGCCGGCCTTCGGGGAACGATGTACACGGGTCTCCACAATATGAACATCCATGTGATCCGCTGGGCCACCCAGGGCTTTGCCGATGTCATCGCCGCCGAGGGCGAGGAGGGCAAACAGCGGGGCGTGGCCATCTGCATGGACTGCCGGAACCACTCCATGGAGTTTGCCCGGGCTGCGGCCGAGGTCTGCGCCGCCAACGGCATTCATGTGCGCATTTTCGAAGCCCTCCGCCCCACTCCGGAGCTGAGCTTCGCCGTTCGGGAGTACCATTGCCAGGCGGGCATCAACGTGACCGCCAGCCACAACCCCAAGGAGTACAACGGCTATAAGGTCTACTGGCAGGACGGAGCCCAGCTGCCCCCCCGCCACGCCGACGCCATCGCCAAGCGGCTTGGGGAAATCGACATCTTCACCGACATTCGGCGCATGGACTATGACGAGGCGGTGAAGGCCGGAATCATCGAGGTTCTGGGCGCTGAGACCGACGAAAAATTCCTCTCCAACGTCATGGCTCAGGTCAACGACAAGGAGACGGTGGCCAAAACGGCGGACAGCTTCAAGATGGTCTATACCCCCTTCCACGGCACCGGCCACAAGCTGATTCCCGAGGCGCTCAAGCGCCTGGGCGTGAAAAATCTGATCTGCGTGCCGGAGCAGATGGTCATTGACGGGGACTTCCCCACCGTGGTTTCCCCCAACCCGGAGAATCCCGAGGGCTTCTATCTGGCGGTAGACCTGGCGAAGAAAGAGGGCGCGGACTTCATCCTGGGCTCCGACCCCGACGCGGACCGGGTGGGCATCATGGTCCGCACCCAGGACGGCGAGTTTAAGGTCATCACCGGCAACCAGACCGGCGTGCTGCTGCTGGATTACCTCATCGGCGCGAAAAAGCGGGCGGGCCTGATGCCGGAAAAGCCGGTGGCCCTGAAGACCATCGTCACCACGGAGATGGCCCGGAAGGTGGCGGAGGTCAACGGCCTCCAGTGCTTCGACACCTTCACCGGCTTCAAGTTCCTGGCGGAGAAAAAAGACAAGCTGGAAAACAGCGGCGAGGGCAAGGTCATCTTCTCCTATGAGGAGAGCTACGGCTACATGCTGGGGGACTACGTCCGGGACAAGGACGCCGTCACCGCCGCCCTGCTGCTGACGGAGATGGCCGCCTGGTACGCCGCCCAGGGCATGACCCTGGCCGACGCCCTGGAGGCTCTGTACAAGAAGTACGGCTACTACGCCGAGCACACTTATAACCTGGTCATGCCCGGCCTGGACGGCCTGAAGGACATGGCGAACCTGATGAAGGGCCTCCGGGAGAATCCCCCGGCGGAGCTCTCCGGCGTGAAGGTGGTCCAGTTCAAGGACTACAGCGACGGCTCCGTCAAGGACTGCGCCACCGGGGCCAAGACGGCCATGGAGCTCTCCGGGTCCAACGTACTGCGCTTTGAGATGGCGGACGGCACCAGCGTCATTGTCCGGCCCTCCGGTACGGAGCCCAAGATCAAGGTCTACATCCTCACCCAAGGGAAGGACGCCGCGGACGCCCAGGCCAATGTGGATAAATACGGCGCTTGGGTGAAGGGCCTGCAGAAATAAAAGGCGATCTCCCAAGAAACGGAAAACCTGGAAGAGCCCGGCGGTTATGTGCCGGGCTCTTCCTTCTTTTGCCATATGTAATTTGACGAAAATTTAACCATCAATTTGGCAGTGAAGCATAAATGTGATTTTGCCCAAAATTTCTGTTGTAATCCGCCGCCGGCTGTTGTATAATTCATATATTGGACGCTTGCGGCCCCGGCCGCATGGACAGCAAAGATAAGGAGTGGAACGAATCATGAGCTATTCTGTACAGAACATCCGCAACGTCTGTCTGCTGGGGCACAGCGGCAGCGGCAAGACCGCCCTGGCCGAAAGCCTGCTCTACATGACCGGCGTGATCGATAGAATGGGCCGGGCCGCCGACGGCAACACCGTCTGCGACTATGACCCGGAGGAAACCAAGCGTCAGATTTCCCTCTCCCTGGCCATGGCGCCCCTGGACTACAAGGGCAGCCGCATCAACCTGATGGACACCCCCGGCGCGTTCGACTTTGCCGGAGAGGCCATGGCCGCCCTCCGGGCCGCCGACGCCGCCATTATCGTCTGCTCCGCCAAGGACGGCGTGTCCGTGGGTCTGGAGAAGGCGTGGAAATACTGCGAGGAGCGGAACATGCCCCGCTTCATTTACATCTCCAAAACCGACGAGGACAACTCCGACTACAACGCTACCTTCGAGGCCCTGCGGGAGCGCTTCGGCAAGAAGATCGCCCCGGTGGTGGTCCCCATCTGGGACAGCGGCAAAAAGGTCACCGGCGTCATTGACGTTCTGAACAAGCGGGCCTATGAGATGCAGAACCTCAAGCGGGTGGAAATCGAGGTCCCCGCCGACAAGGTTGACGTCATTGCCGAGTTCAACGACGCCCTCAAGGAGTCCGTAGCCGAGACCAGCGAGGAGCTGATGGAAAAATTCTTCGGCGGCGAGGACTTTACTTATGCCGAGATGATCCAGGGCCTTCGCCAGGGCGTCCGGGAGCTGAGCCTCTTCCCCGTCCTCTGCGGCTCCGCCATCAACTGCCTGGGCTCCCTGATGCTGATGGACAACATCGTGGACCTGCTGCCAAACCCCGTGGAGGGCAACTACCACAAGGCCACCAAGGCCGACGGCGAGACCGAGGAGTTCGTGGTCTCCCCCGGCGGCGTGCCCACCGCCTTCGTCTTTAAGACCATCTCCGACCAGTACGGCAAGTATTCCTTCGTCAAGGTCCTCTCCGGCACCATCACGCCGGATATGCCCATGGTGAACGCCCGCACCGGCGAAAAGGTGAAGCTGGGCCGCCTGTACACCATCCGGGGCAAGAAAAACGCCGAGGTCAAGGAGCTGGTCTGCGGCGACATCGGCGCCATTGCCAAAATGGATATCAAGACCGGCGACACCCTCTGCGACGAGCGGAAGGTGGTGAGCCTTAAAAACATCCCCTTCGCCGAGCCCTGCTACTCCGTGGCCATCCAGCCCAAGACCCGGGGCCAGGAGGATAAGATCGCCCAAGGCCTCAACCGCCTGAACGAGGAAGATCCCACCTTCACCGTGGTCAACAACGCCGAAACCCACCAGATGGTGGTCTCCGGCGCGGGCGACATGCAGATGGACGTGCTGGTCAGCAAGCTCAAGGACCGCTTCAAGGTGGAAGCCGAGCTGAAGCCCACCCGGGTTCCCTACCGGGAGAAGATCCGCAAGACCGTGCAGAAGCAGGGGCGGCACAAGAAGCAGACCGGCGGTAGCGGCCAGTTCGGCGACGTGTGGGTCCGGTTCGAGTACAACCCGGATGAAGAGGATATGGTCTTTGCCGAGGAGGTCTTCGGCGGCTCCGTGCCCCGGAACTTCTTCCCGGCGGTGGAGAAGGGTCTGCGGGAGGCCTGCCTCCACGGGCCTCTGGCAGGCTATCCCCTGGTGAATTTGAAAGCGGTCCTCTACGATGGGTCCTACCATCCGGTGGACTCCTCCGAAATCGCCTTTAAGACGGCGGCGCAGCTCTCCTATAAGGCCGCCATGCCCGAGGCCAACCCCGTGCTGCTGGAGCCCATTGGCGAGCTGAAAGTCACCGTGCCGGAGAACTACACCGGCGACGTGATGGGCGATATCTCCAAGCGCCGGGGAACTCCTATGGGCATGGACCCCGTAGGCGACGGCACCCAGGTTATCACCGCCGAGGTGCCGATGGCGGAGATGGGAACTTACGCCATTGATCTCCGGGCCATGACCCAGAGCCGGGGCAGCTTTACCTTCCATTTCATCCGTTATCAGGACTGCCCCCCCGCCGCTCAGGAAAAGGCCATCGCCGAGGCGAAGGCCATGGCGGAGCAGTAAGCCCTGCTGTCAGATTGAAACAAAAAGAGCCCCGCTCCATCTGGAGCGGGGCTCAAGCCGTTAAAAACGCGGGGAACCGGTTCGGCGGGAAGAACGGTATCTATGCGGCGCTGCTATGCGTGTCCAATTTTAAATAAACCGTGAATTCCCATCAAATTTTGATTTTGTCGTATTTGCAACTAGCGGACTTTGCAAGAACCTGTTATACTCTTGTCACTGCCTAAAAGCACAGAGCTGCTTAAATTTTGAAGGAGGATACAATTATGAAGAAGTGGGTTTGCCCCGTTTGCGGTTATGTTCACGAGGGAGATACCGCCCCTGAGAAGTGCCCCCAGTGCGGCGTTCCCGGCGCGAAGTTCAAGGAGCAGGGCGCGGACATGACCTGGGCCGCCGAGCATGTGGTGGGCGTAGGCAAGACCTTCGGCGCGGATGTCCCCGCCGAGGTGCAGAAGGAGATCCTCGACGGCCTGAACGCCAACTTTGCCGGTGAGTGCACGGAAGTGGGCATGTACCTGGCCATGGCCCGGGTGGCCCATCGGGAGGGCTATCCCGAGATCGGCCTGTACTGGGAGAAGGCCGCTTACGAGGAAGCCGAGCACGCCGCCAAGTTCGCCGAGCTGCTGGGCGACGTGGTGACCGCCAGCACCAAGAAGAACCTGGAGATGCGGGTCGAGGCCGAGAACGGCGCCACCGCCGGCAAGTTCGCCCTGGCGAAGCTGGCCAAGCAGTACAACCTGGACGCCATCCACGACACCGTCCACGAGATGGCCCGGGACGAGGCCCGCCACGGCAAGGCCTTCAAGGGTCTGCTGGAGCGGTTCTTTAAGTAAGAACGGGAGGACATACCGTCATGGATAAGTACGTATGCCCCTGCGGATACGTCTATGACCCCGCCGCCGGCGACCCTGACAACGGCGTTGCCCCCGGTACTCCCTGGGACCAGGTCCCCGAGAGCTGGGTCTGCCCTATCTGCGAGATGGGCAAGGACGTGTTTGAGAAGGAATAAGCGCATAGCAAAGGGCGGAGCCGAACGGCTCCGCCCTTTTTTGCGGAAAGCGGACCGGGACGCGGAGGTTCCCTCAGCCCAGGCGGGCGGAGTCCCATAAAGGCCCCCATAACCATAGGTTGTACACATATTCATACATCGGGGTATCTTTATACTGGGGAAACGTATTTTCAAAGGTTTGGCGGGCAGTATCATAATAGGTGATAATCGGCTCGAAGTTCATTTCGTAGTCATAATAGCCATACTTTTTTTCCATAGTGGCCTTTGTAAATTCTTCATCAGCCCATAGCAGGTCGGCCACTTTGATGTAGGCAATGATCGCATTAAACACGGTCGAAGGTATCTTCCGCAATCACGTTGGATTCCCCCTCCGTGGCGAAGGACACGGGGCAGTCAAACACCATGCCAAATTGGGGAATGTCATGGGTCAGGCACGCAACGGCGTCCTCCTCCTTCACCGGCGCGGCCTCCCCGGTTCCCTCCGGCTCCGAATGTTCGCCGGCCGGTTTCGGCTCTCCCGGCGGTTCTGTTTCCGCCCTCCACATCAGCCCGCCCACAGCCATCACCAGGCACAACAGCGCCCCGATGATGGGTGGGATTTTCGAATCCCAGTTTCGGATACACACAATCAGCCAAATGATACAGCCAATAAAACCGGCGGCCCCGATTAAAGTCAGCAGTCCTCCCATTTCATTTCCTCCAGTTTTTGCATAGTATTAACCGATATTGGTTAATCTCATTATATATCATTTTCCATTAACATTCAAGCAGAAGGTGAGGCTTGAATGCTATGATTTCTTACGATGGTTTATGGAGGATTATGAAAGAAAAGGGGATATCCCAATATGCTCTGATCAAAAAATACAACGTCAGTCCCGCGCAGATCACTAGGCTCAAGAGAAACGAAAGTGTCAGCACCCACACCATTGAGATGTTTTGCAGGATACTGGACTGCGAGGTGGGGGATATCATGCGGTATGTTCGGGATGAGGAGTTGTGACCTTAGAGTCTGTTTTAAAACCGTCAAAACGCCGTCTTGGGGTATCTTTTTCCGCCAGTTTTAAAACAGACTCTAGGGATATAAAAACGCTGGAAGCCAACGCTTCCAGCGTTTTCCTCACAAAAGCGCGTTCTAAGCGCCTCCCTCCCCCCGAGGCCGGTACTCCGAGGTCAGAACCCGCTCCTGAACCGGCGCGTCCGGCTGTTCCACCCGGAGGAGAATCTGCTCCCCGGCGGTCCGGCCCAGCTCTTCCACCGGCTGGATAATCCGGTCCACCTGGTTGTAATAGAACTCATAGGCCCGGGTGTCGTAGTCCACGAAGCTGACCACCTCCAGATCTTGGTGGGGCTGAATGCCCTTTCCCCGGAGGTAGGCAATGGTGACGGAGGCCATTAGACCCTGGCAGACCAAAATGGCGTCGCAGCCCCGTTCCAAAAGCTGGTCCAGACAGGGCGGGGCGCTGTCCTCCATGGAGTCGCCGTACCGGACCAGGGACTCGTCCTGCTCCAGGCCCCGGTCCGCCACAGCCGCCCGGTAGGCGGCAATGCGTTCCTGGGTGGTGGAGAGGCGGGAAAGGCCGCCGATGATGCCGACGCGGCGCTTGCCCCGGTCCGCCAGACGGCAAACACTGCGGTAGATGGCGTCGAAACATGAGACGGTGACGGAGGGATACTTCCGGCTCTCGAAGGTCCGGTCCACCAGCACCACCGGAAAATTCACGGGGATCAGGCTGTCCAGCCGTTGGAAGCTGTCCATGGTGCTGGCGACCAGCAGTCCGTCCACCAGACCCGCCGTAAGAAGGCGGAGATTCGTCTCCTCCCGGGCCATGTTCTCTTTGGTGTTGGCGATGATGAGATGATAGCCCTGGGCGGAGAGGTAGTTTTCCGCCGACTCGATGATGGTGCCGAAAAATTTGTTGGAGATATCGGGGACGATGAAGCCGATGGTCCGCTTCTTCCCTGTGCGGAAGCTCCGGGCGGAGGCGTCGGGGGTATAGCCCAGGGCCGCGATGGCCTGATAGACCTTTTCCTTGGTGTCGCTGGAGACATAGCGGGTGCTGTTGATGGTGTGAGAGACCGTGGCGGTGGAAACCCCCGCGAGACGCGCCACGTCGCTGATGGTGATTTTCATGGCTGTGTTCCTTTAAAAAAGAGGTCCGTCTGCGTAAAAACATGCAGATTTATAATAGTAGTAGTATAAGACAGGTTCTAACTTTCGTCAAGCGTTTTTGGCCGTATTTCACCGGGCATTTTTTCCCTTGCGTTTTTCTGCGGTATATGCTATACTCTCCTGCGGCAGGTGCCATCACCCTGCCCGCCCTGGGGGGCGGACTAAAAAAATGGAGGAATTTTATCATGTCCAAAACCCGTTTCAGCACCCGGAGGCTGACCCTGGCCGGCCTCATTGCCGCCGTCTATGCGGCGGCCACCCTGATTCTGCCCATCCCTCAGTACATGGGCGTCCAGTTCCGTGTGGCGGAGGCCATGACGGTGCTGCCCTTCCTGTTTCCAGAGGCCATTCCCGGCCTGGCGGTGGGCTGCTTCCTGGCGAATCTGCTGGGCTCTCCCATTATGCTGGACTGGATTTTCGGTACCCTGGCAACGCTGCTGGCGGCCCTGTGGAGCCGGAAAATGCCCAATCTGTATCTGGCCGCCCTGCCTCCGGTGATCTGCAACGCGGTGATCGTGGGGGCGGAAATCGCCTGGTTCGTGGTCCAGGACGGCGGAGCCTTCTGGCCCGCCTATGGGCTTAACGCCTTGACCGTAGGGCTGGGTGAGCTGGCGGCGTGCTATGTTCTGGGTGTGCCACTGGCAAAGCTGCTGGGAAAGACCATAGGCGAGCCCTTGGAGGCCCGCTGAAACGAGAATGGAAAGGGACCGCGAAAGCGGTCCCTTTGTCATGCCCGGCGGTCAAACCCAATCAAAGTTCTCCCGCCCCGCCCCGATTTCAAAGTGATACTTCCCGATGCCAAGGTCCACGCCGGAAAAAGTGCCGCCGCCGCAGGTTAGGGATACCTCCCTCCCCTTCCCCCGGAGGGTAAAGGCCTGCCGGTTCAGCGCCGTAGGGGCCAGGAGCAGAGCTTCCGTGCCCCTGGCGAACCACGCCGGAGCCTCGCCCTCGTAGGCGGCCACGTCCTCCGGCCTTTTGGACTTGTGGGGCACGCCCTGGACCGCGCCGTAGCCCAGGGCCAGAAGGCCCAGAATCTTCTCCGCCTCCGGGGCGGCGTTTTTCTGGAGGCCCTTGCGGCGGAAGGTGCCCCCTACCCACCAGGAGTTCAGCCCCAGGGTTTGGGCAAACAGCATCACGTCCGCGCCGCAGTATCCCACGGCCTCGTCCAGGCCGGGCCGGTCCCTCCCCGCCAGAATGACATAATGGCGGACCCCCTTTGCCAAAAAGAGCCGGAGGAGAGGGCCGAAGGCCTCCGTGTTTTCCGTCACCAGGTTCATGGCCAGGCCGTATTCCCGGTTGTTTTTTTGAATCCGCCCGTCCAGCGCCTCCAGAACCTCCCCGGGGAGTTTCCGGTCCGTGTAGCGCCGGACGGTGTGGCGGCTTCGCATCGCCTCGTCCAGTGTCATAAAAACGCCTCCGCTTTCAGGATAGACCCCATGATACCACAGCCCCTTTCGGGGAGTGGTAAATTTTTTAAAAATTTTCAAAAGGCTGAGACAAACCCCCGCCCCCTGTCGTACAATGAGTGAGAGCATGATTGACAAACCGATGGACAGACGAGGACGACATATGGACAAGGCCCGTTTCACCGCCGCCGCGCGGCGCTATCAGAATATGGTCTACCGCACGGCCCTCCACGCCCTGGGCAGTCCCCAGGACGCGGACGACGCCGTACAGGAGGTTTTCCTGCGCCTCTTCCGGTGCGGGGGGGCCTTTGACGGAGAGGAGCACCTGCGGCGCTGGCTGCTGCGGGTGACGGTGAACTGCTGCCGGGACGCGCTGAAAAGCCCCTGGCGGAAGCGCCGGGTCTCCTGGGAGGAGGTCCCGGAGATTCCGGTGTTCGACCGCCCGGAGCAGGCGGCGCTGTACCAGGAGGTGATGGCCCTGCCGGAGAAGTACCGGACGGCGCTGTACCTCTTTTACTACGAGGAGCTCAGCGTCCGGGAGATCGGGGAGCTGCTGGGGGTGGGAGACTCCACCGTCACCACCCGGCTGGCCCGGGCCCGGAAACGGCTGAAGGAACAATTGGGGGAGGACTGGCAGGATGAGTAACCGGGAATTTTACCAGGAAACCTTCTCCCAGGTCCGGGGGACCGGAGAAATTCGATGGGAGGATTATGAGATGCGCAAACGTGGTAGAAGTCTGAAATGGCTTGTGACGCTGGCGGCGTCCGTCGCCCTGCTGGCGGCTTTGTCGGCGCTGGCGGTGGCGGCCAACTTCTTCGGCCTCCGGGACGCGCTGCTGCCGGAGAAGGGCAGCGTGAACGTAACGGACGAGCGGGGAGTGGTGGTCCCAGGAGAGTACGTGTACAAGGATTTCGTCAGCCTCTCCGGCTGGGGAGACACGCCGGAGAGCCGGGCCCTGGCGGAGTGGCGGGCGTTTCTGGACGGCTACGACCAGGATGGGGCCATCATTGCCAGAATCGGCAACGAGCCCACGGGCTTTGAGGAGCGCTATGGGAACTATCTGGTTTACACACAGGAGATGGCCGGCAAGCTGGAGGAGATCATCGCCAAATATGATTTGAAGCTCCACCAGTGGATGGAAGTCGTTATGCCGGAGATCTGGCCCACGGCCGTGGGGAACTTTTTTAAGGAAAATGTTACCTCTTACTCCGGCTACATCTACGAAAACGGCACCTTCCGCTTGGACGGCGGCGCGGAGCTGGGGGCCGGGGAGCTGAAGGGCTACGGGCCCATCGAGTACCAGTTCAGCCGTTCCGTCAAGGGGACCTTTGACGACGTGGCGCTGAACATCGGGGACCTCGGCGACTTCGAGGAGTGGGGCTTTCAGGCGGCGGACGGAACCTCCCTCACTCTGGGGCTGGGAGAGTGGAACCGCTCGCTGATCCTGGCGGACCTGGGGGACAGCTTCGTGCTGGTGAACGTGCTGACGGGGCGGCAGGGGGACGACACCTTTTCCTCCGGCCCCATCGGCCGGGAGGAGCTGGAGGCCCTGGCGGACAGCTTCCTCTATTCCGCCCTGACGCCGGTGAGGGAGCCGGACCGGGAGGCCCTCCAGGACGCCAACGCCCGGTATCTGGAGAGTCTGGAGAACCAGCCCCTTGAGACGCTGCCTTCGGAGTCCGAGGACCCCCTGTATGTCCGCACGGGCATCCGGACCGACGTGGCCCGGGACTTTGTTCTTCTGCTGGCGGAGCGCATCGAGGACGGGCGGCGGGAGGAAATCGCGGGCCTTCTGGTCTACCCCGCCCAGGTGGAGACCGCCGGGGGGAGTTATACGGTGAACTCGCCGGAGGAATTTCTGCGGTACTATGATGAGACCGTGGGGCAAAGCGCCCTGTCCCTGGCGGCGGACATGGCCTGGGAGCCCGCTCCCTCGGAGGTGTTCAGCGACGGCAGCGGCCTGGCCTCGGCGGCCAATGGCGCGGTATGGTTCGGACTGGTGGAGGACAGTACGATTCGGATTTTCACCCTGCAGACGGATCAGTGGAGCATCCGGGCGGGAGACGGAACGATTACCCAGGACACCGGGGATGCTCCCTATGAAGCCCTCTCCCTGGATGAGGGGCGGGAATTTCTCCTGCACCTGGCGGACCTCATCGACCGGGGGGAACGGGAGGAAATCGCGGGCCTTCTGACCTACCCCGCCCAGGTGAAGGCCCCCGGCGGCGAGTGGACGGCGAACACGCCGGAGGAATTCCTGGCCTGTTACGACGAGACCTTTGGGACCGGCGGAAGCACGCTGGCGGCGGATCTTCGGGCGGACCCGGAGCCGGTCCTGGATGGAAGCGGGGGCCTTGCCTCCGCCGCTGATGGGGCGGTGTGGTTCCACCGGGGAGAGGACGGGAACCTCAAAGTCCTCACCCTTCAGTCGGACGTGTGGCTGTGGAGTATTCAATATTGGGGCGAAAAGCCCTAAGCGCGAAAAGGACCGGGAGTCTCTCCCGGTCCTTTTTTCGGGGCTTTTTACAGGGCCTCAATTAGGGCGGCCAGCCCCTCGTGGAACCGGCCCACGTGGAGGCCGTCCACAAAGCGGTGGTTCAGCTCCAGGGAGATGTGGAGCACCTTCCGCTCCCCCTCCTGGGCATACTTTCCCCAGGCGATCCGGGGCACGGCGTCGTCGGGGTCGAAGGCACGCTCGTTGGTCAGGGCCGTCAGCTCCACCCAGGGCAGGCAGGTGAAGTAGATCAGGTCCAGGCTGTCCTCCTGGTCCAGGAAGGTGGTCTGGGCGGCGCTCTTCGCCCTGGCGGCGGCGCAGAAGGTTCGGATGTCCTCCTCCATGGGCAGGGTGACGATGTGGAACTGCTCACTGCCGGGCTTTCGATCCGTGAAGCTGGGATTCCGCCGGTCAAAGAGGACCAGGTCCTTCCCCCGGAGGGCGTAGCGGAATGCCTCCACCTGGTTGACCGCCCGGGTGCAGAGATAGACCAGGGAGTGGTAGAAGGAGAGATGATGTTCCTTTGTGAACGCGTAGAGCCGGGTCACGTCCTGCTTGAAGGTGACGGAGTAGAAAGGCTGGGACATGGGGGAGAAAAATTCAAACAGCTCCCGCCGGGGCCACGCGGCCCGGTCGACGATCTGGGTCATGGAGGACCCTCCTTTCTGATGAATCCAGTATACCAGACGGGGAAAAAATTGCAAGGCCCTCCCCTTTTTGTTCCCGAAAAAGAATTGAATCGCCGGTGGGGTTGTGTTATACTCTCCTTTGAAATTGCGAACGCCTGGAGGGACCGGAGAAGGAGGACGCCATGAAAAACCGCTTTCTGACGCTGCTGCTGGCTTTGATTCTGGGCCTGACGGCCTGCGGAGTGGAGAAGCCCCCCGCCGCCCCGCCGGAGGAGCCACCTGTGGAGGCTGTTCAGCCGGAGGAGTCCCCCGCGGAAACCGTCCGGCCGGAGGAAGGCCCGGCGGAGAGCGTCCCTCCGGAGGAGGGCCAGCCGGAAGGAGTCTTCCCTCCCCTGACAGGGACCCCCCTGACGGCGGAGGAGCTGGCCCAGGTGGATGAGGCGTTCAATTGCTACAGCCACCCCAGCGACAAGGCCCGGGAGCTGGGCTGCTTTTTCACCAGCGCCTATGAGGACGTGACGGAGCTGGATTTTGAGAAGTTCCTGTGCTATTACTTCAACGAAAGCAGCGAGCTGGCGGACGGGGACGCGGAAGAATTCCGGGCCCTGGCGGCCCTGCCGGACTTCCCTTGGGACGCGGAGGACCTGGAGCGCTGGGGAAATGTACCCAGCGGCCTGCCGGTGCCTATCCACCGCATCCCCCGGGCGGCGGTGGATAAGACCCTGGAGACCTACGCCGGCATTACCACCAGCGATCTGAAAAATACGAATAGTATTTTATATCTATCTGATTACGATTCGTACTACAATTTTACCAGCGACTACGGCCCCGGTTCCTTCCAGACGGCGGAGGGCGCCCGGGACGGCGGCACGGTGCGCCTCCGTTCCGAGCCCATGTGGGGAGACGGCGGCGAGGCGGTCTGGAATCTGACCCTCCGGGAGAAGGACGGCCGCTGGCTCATTCATTCCTTCCAGCCCGTGGAAAACGGCTGACAAACATCCCCCGCGAAAACAAACCGAAAGGCGGACAAGCCATGAATCTCTGCGACCGGGAAGACCTCCGCGCCCTTCTGGGGCGGCACGGCTTCCATTTCTCCAAGTCCATGGGACAGAATTTTCTCATCGACCCCGCCGTCCCGGCGGATATCGCCGCCGCCTCTCAGGCGGGCCGGGACTGCGGCGTGCTGGAAATCGGCCCCGGCGTGGGATGCCTGACGGCGGAGCTGGCGGGCCGGGCCGGAAAGGTGATGTCCATTGAGCTGGACAAAAAGCTCCTCCCCGTGCTGGCGGAGACCATGGCCCCCTATGAAAACGTGGAAATCATCCCCGGGGACGCGCTGAAGCTGGACCTCGCCGCCTTGGCGGCGGAGAAGCTCCCCAGCCTCCGGCCCCTGGTTTGCGCCAACCTCCCCTACAACATCACCACCCCGGTGCTGACGAAGCTGGTGGAGACTCCCTGCTTTGAGAGTATCACCGTCCTCCTCCAAAAGGAGGTGGCCCGCCGCCTGGCGGCGGCGCAGGGCTCTTCCGACGGCGGGGCCTTTACCCTCTGGCTGCAATATTACATGGAGACAGAGGTCCTTTTCGACGTCCCCGCGGCCAAGTTCTTCCCCGCCCCCAAGGTGGACTCCGCCGTGCTCCGCTGTGTCCGGCGGGACCGGCCCGCCGTGACGGTGGAGGACGAGGCGTTTTTCTTCCGGGTAATTCGGGGGGCTTTCCTCCTCCGGCGAAAGACCCTGGTGAACAGCCTCTCCGCCGCCCTGCCGGAGGCGGGAAAGGAGCGGGTCCAGGCGGTCATTCAGAACTGCGGCCTCCCCCCCGCCGTCCGGGGGGAAAAGCTGACCCTGGAGGATTTCGCCCGATTGGCGGCGGCCCTGCAAAACTGATGGAATGGAGCGGTTCGGCTATGCAAGAAAACAACAAGATTGAGATGGTGGAAAAGTCCGTGAAAACGGGCATTACGTTTGGAAGCGCCCTGGCGATGGTGATCAGCTATACCAACTGGCATTCCGTGGGTTGGGCCGTTATCCACGGCCTGATGAGCTGGCTGTACGTTGTTTATTACATCCTGCGGTATTGACCGGCGGCGCCGGGACTTGGAAAAGGAGCACGCTATGGAAAATTACTTTCAGCCGGAGCTGAGCCGGGGGAGCATTTTGGAAATCAGCTCCATCGGCCTGGCCCATATGGGGGACGCGGTGTTTGAACTGCTGGTCCGCGCCTGGCTTTGCGCCCACGGCGGGGCCACGGGCCGGGGGATGCACCGCTCCGCCGTGCGGCTGGTCTGCGCCGAGTCCCAGGCGGAAAAGGCGGAAAAGATCCTCCCCCTTTTGACAGAGGAGGAGCGAGCCGTCTTCCGCCGGGGGCGGAACGCCCAGGTTCACACCGTTCCCCACCACGCCAGCCGGGCCCAGTACGGCGAGGCCACCGCCCTGGAGGCCCTGCTGGGCTGGCTCTACCTCCAGGGGAGGCTGGAGCGGATCAACCAGCTCTTTTGCATCATGATGGAGGAGGAAGCCCATGGCGATTGACGCGATTTGCTTAACGGCCGTTGTGGAGGAGCTGAAGCCCCAGCTTTTGGGCCTCCGGGTGGACAAGGTCCAGCAGCCCGCCCGGGACCAGGTGGTCCTCCTCTTCCGGGGAAAGCGGCTGCTTTTCAACGCGGGAGCGGGAGCACCCCGCCTCCAGCTGACGGAAATTCTCCGGGACAACCCGGCGGAGCCCCCCATGTTCTGCATGCTGCTGCGGAAGCACCTCTCCGGGGCCCGGGTGGCGGACATGGTTCAGCCCCCTCTGGAGCGGCTGGTGCGCGTGGAATTTGACGCCTCCGACGAGCTGGGCCGGGCCGGGAAACGCACCCTGGTCCTGGAGGCCATGGGCCGCCGGTCCAACCTGATTCTTCTGGACGAAGAGGACCGGGTGATCGACAGCCTCCGCCGGGTGGACGCGGACATGTCCGCCCAGCGTCAAGTCCTGCCGGGCCTTTTCTACCAGCCCCCCGCCTCCACGGGGCGGCTTCCCTTCCTGGAGGAGACGGAGGAGGGCTTCACCGCCCGCTTCGCCGCCGCCCCGGCGGAGAAGACCCTGGACGCGTTTTTGCTGGATCAGTATTTCGGACTCTCCCCCCTCATGGCCCGGGAGCTGGCGTTTCAGGCGGCGGGGGACACGGACGCCCGGGTCTTTCAGCTGGGCGGCCCCGGTCCCCTCTGGCGGGCCCTGGAGGACTTTTCAAACCGGGTTCGGGACAATCGGTTTACCCCTGTCTGCTTAACGCGGGAGGGCCGGCCCCTGGACTTTGCCTGCGTCCCTGTGGGTCAGTACGGCGGCGGGGCGGAGGCTGTGACGTATCCCAGCTTTTCCGCCCTGCTGGACGCCTTCTATGCCGCCCGGGAGCGGCAGGAGCGAGCCCGCCAGCGGGGAGCGGACCTCCTCCGGGCGGCGTCCACGGCCCGGGACCGCCTCCGGCGGAAGCTGGCCCTCCAGGAAAAGGAATACGCCGAGACCCAGAACCGGGACAAGCTCCGAATCCAAGGGGATTTGATCACCGCCAACCTCTACCGGATGGAGCGGGGCCAGGCCCGGCTGGAGTGCGAGAACTACTACGAGGGCAACGCGCCGGTTTCCATCCCCCTGGACCCCCTGCTGACTCCCCAGCAGAACGCCGCCAAATATTACAAGCGCTATACGAAGGCCAAGACGGCGGAGAAATATCTCCGGCAGCAGATGGACTTGGCCCGGCGGGATCTGGAATACATGGAAAGCGTTCTGGCGGAGATTGCCCAGGCGGAGACGGAGGCAGACTACCTGGACATCCGGGCTGAGCTTCGGGAGGCGGGCTTCCTGAAAAAGCAGGGGAAAAAGGAGAAGGCCCGCCCCGCCGCCCCCTGGGTGTTCCGGACCAGCTCCGGCCTCCGGGTGCTGGTGGGCCGGAACAACCGCCAGAACGACAAGCTGACCCTCAAGGACGCAGACCGCCGGGACCTCTGGCTCCATACCCAGAAGATTCACGGCTCCCACGTCATCCTCCGCTGTGCCGGGCAGGCCCCGCCGGAGGAGGACATCGTCGAGGCGGCCATGCTTGCCGCCTGGTTCTCCCAGGCCCGGGAGAGCGGCAATGTGCCGGTGGATGTGACGGAGGTCCGGAACGTGAAAAAGCCCGCCGGAGGCCGGCCGGGTATGGTGATTTATACGACCTTCCGCACGGTGAACGTCACGCCGGAGGAGGAGACCGTGAAACGGCTGCGGGCAAAGTAGGGGCGCGGGAAGAAGGGCTCCGCCCGGCAAAAGCCGGGCGGAGCCCTTCTGCGGATTTTTTCAGGCTGTCAATTGTTAACGTAGGGCATGAATCCACCGCCGTCTCTCCACAGCGGGAGGCGGGGGGATGTTTCCCCTATCCTTGGGCCGCCTGAATAGCCCGGAGGGCCGTCACCAGCGCCGGTTCCCCCGCCGGGGAGAGGACGTCCGGCGTAGTGCCCGCCTCCTCGCTGCTGCTGCCGTCCGGGTTCAGGCCGTACATCATCGTGTACTGGATTAAAATGCCGCTGTTGGGAAGGCGCATCATCACCGGATTCAGGGCTCCGATGCCGTCTCCGCCGGTCCGGCTTCCCACCAGGGTGGCAAAGCCCGTGGCCTGGCAGAATACCGCGAACGACTCGCTGGCGGAGTAGACCATGGGCCCAACCAGAAGCCACACCCGGCCATGGAACGCCGCCCGCTTTGCCGCCGGTTCCACCCGGAGGGTGCTCTCCACAAAATGAGTGGCGGCCTCCAGGCCCTGCCGCTCCAGCTTGGGCAGCTCCGGCAGCTCCGCGATGGGACGCAGGTCCGAGGGGGCGAATACATTGTCGATGTAAGGCCGGTTGTTCTCGCTGTCCGCCAGCAGGGCGTAGTTCGTGCAGGACAGGGGTTCGTCCGCCAGCGGAGCCGTCAGCAGGTCCTGCCAGTAGCCCTCGTTTCCGCCGCTGTTGTCCGTCAGGTCGATGATGAGGTCCGTGCAGCCCCCGGCGGCGTCGTAGAAGTCCCGGATAGCCTGGGCCTCTTTTTTGTAGTCCGGGTCATAGTCCGCCAGAAAGCTGTCCACCTTCAAATAGGCGACTCCCGCTTCCGGCAGCAGGAGGGTGTGAAGGTTCTCCCCCGCCTCGCCGCCGCTCCAGGAGCCGCCGTCCTCGTCTCCCAGGGCGTCCAGATAGGCTTGCAGCGTTTTGTAGGATTCCTCCGAGGCCTCGATAAGCTCCTTCCACCGCTCCCGGCCGGTGGTGTCCTCCGTCCGGCACCAGTCCAGCATCCCCCGGTAGTCCTCCGGCTCGATGATCCAGAGGTGCCCATAGGGCCCCAGGCGGTAGAGGGAGCTGTAAACGGCGGAGTAGAAGGCCTGGTCGCTGTCGTTTTCAAGAATCGTCTTCCGGTAATCCGCAAAGACCTCCTCCGCCGGGTCCTCCGGGTTCTCCCGGTCGTGAACGCCCAGGCAGAGATAGCTGTCCTTGAGGGTTTTGACAAAGTAGTCGTAGTCCTCCAACCGCTGCTCCTGGGTCAGCCCCAGGGCGTTTTTCAGGGCCGGGTCCCATTTGCCCTCCGGCTCCGCCGGGGCGGCGCAGGCGCTCAAAAGCAGGCAGAGGACCAGGGTCAGGGAAATCCATACTCGTTTCATAAAATCGTCTCCTTTTTCCTTCGGCGGCGTCCCGCTGCTTCCCTATACGGGACAGCGCCTGGGTTTCCCTCATGGTAACAGGAAAATCTTACAAACGGCTTGACAAAAACCTTACGAATTTCTTACGATTTCCGGCCCGGTCTCGGTTGAGTTTTGGGGAAGACGGCGAACATGCGCCGCCCCGCGAAAACGCCTTTCATAAAAATCGGCGGCTGCGGGGGAAATAAGAAGAGAGGCCAGCTGTCAGGCTGGCCTCTCTTTTTTTCAATGCCGCTCGCTCCGGTCCGGAGCCACCACCACCCGGCGGTTGGGGTCCGTGCCGGTGGAGTAGGTGGTCACGCCGTCGAAGTCCTGAAGGGCCGTGTGAATCACATGCCGCTCATAGGCGTTCATGGGCTCCAGCGTAACGCTGCGGCGGTAGCGGACCACCTTGCCCGCCACCTTCCGGGCCAGGTGTTGGAGGCTCTGCTCCCGCTTGGCCCGGTAGTTCTCCGCGTCCAAATGGATGCGGACCCGGGGTCCGCCGTCCCGGTTCACGGCGTAGCTGGTTAGCTGCTGAATGGCGTCCAGGGTCTCCCCCCGGCGGCCGATGAGGGCCCCCAGGCCTTGGCCCTCCAAAATGACCTTGTACCGGCCCTTCTCGGGAAGGTACACCTTTACCTGGGCGACGCTGTCCATGTGCTCCAACAGCCCGGTAAGGAAGGTCTTGATGGCCGCGGCCTTTTCGTCGTCCACCTCCTCGCCCAGGGGGGCGGGCTGGAAGAGCGCGGGTTCCTCCCGGCGGGGTTCGGCGGGCCGCTCCTTCTTTTCAGGGACGGCGCGCTCCTTCTTCTCCCGGGGCGGTCGCTCCCTGCGCTCGGGCCGCTCCCGCTTTTCCGGGGCGGCCTGGGGCTTGAGCGCTTCCTCCGGGATGGGCTCCGGCTTGGCCGCCGGCGGGGGTGGCGGGGGAAGGATTTCCTCCTCCGGGCCGTAATACACGCGGATCTTTGCCGGGCAGGCGCCTAAGCCTAAGAAACCGGATTTGGCCCGCTCCAGAACCTCCACGGACACGTCGTCCCGGTCCAGAGCCAGCTGGGCCAGGGCCTTGGAGATGGCCTCGTCCTCGTTCTTGCCCGTGACATCAATATAGTCTCTCATAACGGCTTCCACCTTTTACGTTTCGTCATAGCGGTCCGGCTTATAGGCCCGTCCCCTGGCGTAGGGCCGCTCCCCTACCCGGCCGGCCTCCGTGGTGGCGGCTCCGGCCTTGGCGGCTTTGGCGGCCTTGGCTTCCCGGGCGGCCTTCTGCTTTTCCTTCAGGGTTTGTTTCTGGACGCCCTGCTGGCGCTGCTGCTCCTGGAGGACCTTGGCCTCCTCCATTTTCCGCTTCCGCTCCGCCTGGCGGGCCTCATAGCGGGCGTTCTCCTCCTCCTCCAGCCTCTTGTTGAAGAAGGCACCCATAAAATACTCCTGCACGGCGGCAAAGGCGCTCTGGGCAATCCAGTACACGCCCAGGGCGGCGGGCATGGTGAAGGCGATATACACGGAGAACAGGGGCATGAACATCATCATGCGGTTGGCGCTGGCGGCGGAGGGGTCCGTCTGGGGCTGGTGCTTCATGGTGATCTTGGTCATAATCCACTGGCTTCCGCCGGCCAGAATGGGGATCAGAATCAGGCCGATGGCGGCCCAGGTGAAGGTAAACCCGGTGACCATGCTCCAGGGGTTGGCCGCCATGTCCAGCCCGAAGGAGGTGTAGTTCATATTGACCCAGCCGTCCACCGTGCCGCCCAGTTCCGGCATCTCGGAGGTGATGGTCTTTACCAGGTTGATCTGTCCATAGGGCAAAAGCTGGGTAATTCCGTCCTTGACCACGGCGGCGCCGTCCTTCATCTGCACAATGCTGGTGACGTCCAGCCCGGCTTTGGTCACGGCGTCCACCAACTGCTGCACCACATCCTGACTCAGCATCATGAAGTGGGTGATGGGCTGGCGGATGATGGAGTACAGGGCCAGCAGAATGGGGAAGGGCAGCAGGCTCCACAGGCAGCCGGACATGGGGTTGACCCCCTCCTCGGCGTAGAGCTTCTGCATCTCCTCGGACTGCTTGGCCTGGTTGTTGGCGTATTTCTTCTGGATTTCCTGAAGCCGGCCGGACATGCGGCTCATGCGCATCATGCTCTTCTTGGACTTCATCTGGAAGGGCAGCATAATCAGCTTGACCACCAGGGTAAAGAGGATGATGGCCATGGCGTAGGAGCCCGTCAGGTTATAAAAGAGCCGGACCAGCCAGGCGAAGGGGATACAGATAACGTATCCAATGGTTGAAAACATAATTTGTTCCTCTCGTTTTGTTCAGTGGAGGAGGGACGGTTTCCGGCCTCCCCTCCCCCTCAAGGCACGGGATCGTAACCCCCCTTATGAAAGGGGTTACAGCGCAAAATCCTCTTGAACGCGAGCCAGCTGCCCTTTACGGCCCCGTACTTCTCCAGGGCCTCCACGGCGTACTGGGAGCAGGTGGGGATGTAGTTGCAGCACCGGGGACGGCAGGGGGAAATGTTCCGCTGGTAAAACCGCACCAGCCCGATCAGCAGGCGCCTCATGGCTTGTCCCCCAGAAGGCCCAGCTTCCGGCTCAGGCGGAGAAAGCTGTCGTTCAGCTCCCGCCAGGGGGCGGACAGCGTCCTTCCCCGGGCCACCAGAATCAGATCCCAGCCCTGCGAGAGCCGGGGGCTGTTCAGCCGGTAGACCTCCCGCAGGCGGCGGCGGGCCCGGTTCCGCTTCACGGCGTTTCCCAGCTTCACGGAAACCGTGAAGCCCACCCGGTTGCGGCCCAGGCGGTTTTTCCGGCAGTAGAGCACCATGCCCCCCGCCACCGCCGACGCGCCCTTTTGATACAAGCGGCGGAACTCGTGATTTTTTTTCAGCGTCACCGAGGCTTTCATGACCCACTCCCCCAGTCCCGAGAACCAGTACAAGGGACGGAGGAATCCGAACAATTCCAGCCGCCCCTGTCAGGACTCGTGTTCAAGTGTCTCCTGCCGCTCAATAAGAGAGGCGGGCGCGGCCCTTGGCGCGGCGGCGGGCCAGGACCTTGCGGCCGTTGGCGGTGGCCATGCGCTTGCGGAAGCCGTGGACCTTCTGGCCGTGGAGCTTCTTGGGCTGATAGGTACGTTTCGTTGCCATGCTGAGACACCTCCTGTCCATATTCCGTCCGCCCCGTCTTTGACCGGAGGCGGCGCTTTCCCAACACCGCCCGGCTTCAAAACGGGCGGCGCGGCAGACAAACTTACAGCGTCACAGGGACGCATGGGACAGTATACCATAGTTCCTTAAAAGGTGTCAATAAAAACTTGGAAGAATTCCCGCCGGATGGGCCGGGTTTTCGCGGCGGAGCCGGTCAAAGGCGGCGGGAATGGGAAAGAATCCCTCCGGCGGGGGCGGAAAACTGTAACCGTTTTGTTGGGAAATCACCGGAAATCCGTGCTAGAATGATCAAAAAGGAGGGCGCGAGTATGGAGAGCTATTGCGGAAAGGACTGCGGATCCTGCGCGTGGAGCGAACGGCTGAACTGCCCCGGCTGCGAGGAGGGGATGGGAAAGCGTTTCTCCGGCCCCTGCGGCATCGCCGCCTGCTGCCGGGAGAAGGGCCACCAGCGCTGCGATACCTGCGGCCATTTGAGCGGCTGCCCCCTCCAGGCGGAGCGGGACGAGGTTCCCGCCCGGGAGTTCCGCCGCCGGGAGGAGGAGCGGGTCCGGCGGGAGACGCTGACGGAACAGGCCCCCGTTCTGGGAAAGTGGCTGTGGCTGTTGTTCTGGCTGGTGGCGCCCCGGGAGGTGGGAGGTGTTTTCCTGGGCCTGCTGAGCCAGTTTTTCCCCAGACTGGACGCCGTGGGGACGGTCTTGAGCTGCGTCTGTTTCCTGGCCTGCGCCTTCTTTTTCTGGCGGCTGGGGCCGGTGCGGCGGGAATATCAAACCGCCTCCTTGTGTCAGCTTGCCCTCTCTGCCCTGTGCCTTCTTACATGGATTCTCCCGGGGGAGCATCCGGCGCTGACCGTGTTGAATCTGGGGGCTCTCGCCCTGGGGTTTTGCCGGAATTACCTTGCCTATCGGGCCCACGCCCTTGTGCTGGCCGGGGTGGACGACGCGCTGTCGGAGCGGTGGCGGCGGCTTTGGAAATACACCGTCTGGGTGATGTACGGACTGGCCGCCTCCATTCTGCTGCTGTTGCTGCTGATTTTCATCGGCTTTCCGCTGGCGGTGGTCTGCTGTCTGGCCCTGCTGGTTCTGGAGGTTCTGGAGATGGTCTATCTCTGGCGGACGGCCAAGGCGTTTCGGACCTGGCAGCCCCCGCTGGGGGACTGAGCCGCGGCATTCGCCGGGCGGACCCAAGGGTCCGCCCGGTTTTTTCGGCCCGGGCGGGCTTCCGCTCTTGACCCGGGGCGGATTTTGCCCTAGAATAGACAGGATTCCATATGAACGACAAGGAAACTGGTGACGCTATGAACGACTTCAACCAACGCTACATCGCCGCCCGGCGGCGGGTCATCGCCGGAGATCTCCGGCGGCTGAACCCCGCCCAGCGCCAGGCGGCCATGACTACCGAGGGCCCTCTGCTCCTCCTGGCCGGAGCCGGCAGCGGCAAGACCACCGTCCTGATTCAGCGGGTCTACAACCTGCTGACCTATGGCCGGGGCAGCGACTCCGATTCCGTCCCGGAGGGCGCGTCGGCGGAGGACCTGGCCTTTCTGGAAACCTTTCCCCAGGACCCCTCCCCGGAGGAGGCGGACCGGGCCCGGCGGCTCTGCGCCGTGGATGTGCCCCGGCCCTGGGAGATCATCGCCATCACCTTTACCAACAAGGCGGCGGGGGAGTTGAAAGAGCGGCTGGCCGCCCGTCTGGGGCCCATGGCCAACGACGTGTGGGCCTCCACCTTTCACTCCGCCTGCGTCCGCGTTCTCCGGCGGGACATTGACCGCCTGGGCTTCGCCAAGGACTTCACCATCTATGACACCGACGACTCCCGCCGGGTGGTGAAGGACGTTTTGAAGGAGCTGAATCTGGACGACAAGACCTTCCCGCCCAAAAACGTCCTCTCCGTCATCAGCGCCGCCAAGGACCGCTACCTGAGCCCGGAGGAATTCGCCCAGCGGCACCAGGCCGAGACCGACTGGCGGATGGCCCGGATCGCCAGGATTTACGCCGCCTATCAGAAGAAGCTGGCCTCCGCCAGCGCCCTGGACTTTGACGACATCATCTACCACACCGTCACTCTGCTGAAGCAGGAACCCGAGGTGCTGGAATACTACCAGAAGAAGTTCCGCTATGTGCTGGTAGACGAGTACCAGGACACCAACCACCTCCAGTACCTCCTCACCGGCCTTTTGGCCGGGGGATACCGGAACCTCTGCGTGGTAGGCGACGACGACCAGTCCATCTACCGCTTCCGGGGGGCGAATATTGAGAACATCCTGAACTTTGAGAAGCAGTACGAGGAGGCCCGGGTCATCCGCCTGGAGCAGAACTACCGCTCCACCCAGAACATTCTGGACGCGGCCAACGCCGTCATCGAGCACAACACCGGCCGGAAGGGCAAGACGCTCTGGACGGAAAACGGCGGCGGGGAGAAGGTCCGGGTCCGCACCACCCTGAGCGAGAGCGACGAGGCCGCCTTTGTGGTGGGGGACATCCTGACGGAGGTGGGCCGGGGGGCCCGGTTCCGGGACGCCGCCGTCCTCTACCGGATGAACGCCCAGTCCAACGCCCTGGAATACGCCATGAAGCGCAGCGGCGTGCCCTATAAGGTAGTGGGAGGCATGAAGTTCTTCGACCGGGCGGAGGTAAAGGACATGCTGGCCTACCTGTGCGTCCTGAACAACCCCCTGGACGATCTCCGGCTCCGGCGGATTGTGAACAACCCCGCCCGGGGCATCGGCGGCACAACTATGGAGCGGGTGGCGGCCCTGGCGGAGAGCCAGGGGGCCTCCCTCTACGAGATCATCCGCAACGCGGACCTGTTCCCGGAGCTGAAAAGCGCCGCCGCCAAGCTGCTGAAATTCGCGGATCTCATCGACGGCCTCCGGAAGGACGGGGGCTCCCTGGCCCTGCCGGAGTTTTACGACGCGGTGTGCGAGCGGACGGGCTACACCCAGGCGCTAAAGGACAAGAACGACATGGAGAGCCGGGGCCGCCTGGAAAACGTGCAGGAGTTGAAATCCAACATCCTGGGCTTCCTGGACCGCCAGCCGGAGGACGCCACCCTCTCCGGATTTTTGAATGAGATCGCCCTGTACACAGACCTGGATTCCCTGGAGCAAAGCGACGACTGCGTCACCATGATGACCATCCACGCCGCCAAGGGGCTGGAGTTTCCCCTGGTGTACGTGGTGGGCCTGGAGGAGGGCATCTTCCCCGGCAGCTCCGCCCAGTTTGAGGAGGAGGAGCTGGAGGAGGAGCGTCGCCTCTGCTATGTGGCCATGACCCGGGCCAAGGAGCGGCTGACCTTGACCAACGCCCGCCAGCGGATGCTCTACGGCAAGACTGCCAGCAACCGCCTCTCCCGCTTCCTGGAGGAGATTCCGGAGGGGAACCGGGAGTGGGAGGGAAAGGACCTTCAGCCCGGCGGGACCTTCGGGACCCGCGGCACGGCCTACGGAAGCGGCGGCTTCGGCGGCTCCGGCGGTTCCGGGGTCCAGCGGTCCGCCCCGGTCTACGCCCGTCCGGCCCGCCCCGCCTACCAGGAGGCCCGCCGGACCGCGGTCCAGACGGCGGCCCCCTCCATCGCCCTGGAGAAGGGGGACCGGATTGCCCACGGCGTCTTTGGAGAGGGCACGGTGCTGTCCGTCCAGCCCATGGGAGGCGACGCGCTGATTCAGGTGGACTTCCAGGGCGCGGGACAGAAAAAGCTGATGCTGAAAGCGGCGGCGAAGCATTTGAAGAAGCTGGATCCGTAAACGAAACGCGCCGGAGGGAAAACCTCCGGCGCGCTTATTCTCAGCAGCAGCACCCTCCGCAGGGGACGCGCTTGACGCAGTCGGCACTGATCTGGGGCGGGATGCTCATGGTCATCGCGCCGCTGTACTCAATGCAGACGCACTGGCCGGGGCAGAAGCAGCAGGCGTCGTTGGTATGGACCAGGACCTCCTGACAGCCGCACAGGTCGCAGACCAGCAGGTCACAGCAGTTTACCCGCAGAACCCGGGCGTGCATGACGGCGGGCTCCCGGCACGCCGCCTCCTGGGCGCACTCGTTACAAACAGGTTCCATAATACAGGACCTCCAATTTCATAGGATGTATTCCATCCTATGCGGGAGCGGGATCAAAGGTCCCGGAAACGGGTCTCGAACCGCTCCCGGGCGAAGGCCGCCACCTCTTCCCGGAGGGCCTGATAGGCCGAGAGGAGGGCTTCCGCCTCCTCCGTCAGCGCCGCGCCGCCGCCGTGGCGGCCCCCGATGGTGGAGTTCAGGAGCTTGTACCCCAGGGCCTCCTCCGCGTCGCGGACGATGCGCCAGGCCTTGGAGTAGGCCATGCCCATGGCCCCCGCCGCCGCCCGGAGGGAGCGCTTTTCCCGGACCTCGGATAAAAGGGCGGCAACGCCGGGGCCGAAGCGCCGCTGGCCCTCATCGTCCAAAAGGCGGAGGGTGACGGTGAGGCGCAGGTCATTGGCGGTTTTCATCGGTGTACTCCTCCCGGCTGGTCAGTTGTAATTCGCCGTCTTTCAGCTCCCAGATTTCCGTGAAATGAGAGACTGTGCCCTCTCCGCTGCCTGGATTGGTTTCATCGGCCTCGTAGACGGGGACCTCCCGGTAAATGAGGACAAACTCCTCCTCCAGGATTCCGTGGCCCTCATCGGGGCGGATAGGGTCCGCTTCCTGCGGCGGGAGCCAAATCTCATGGGCCCATCCCCTGTCAAAGTCCAGGTAACTGGGGGGCTCGGGCTCGAAGTCGCAGGTGTCCCGCTCCACCCGGACTAAATACAGGTCCCCGTTCTTATCGGGCTTATAGACCTCCGTGATCCACTGAGACCCGGCGGAGCCGGATTTATATTCAGCGGTGGCCTCCTGCGCCTCCGGGTGGACCTCCGCCCCTTGGAGGGTGAAGGCGTATTGGTACTGTTCCGTCTCCGGGTCCCAGGTCCAATAGTAATAGGGAATGGTGTTGTTGCAGATCCAGCCGAAGAGGCCAAAGTCCGCGCTGCCGTCAAAGTTCAGATCCAGGACCTCCATGCTCTCCTCCGGGGACCAGCACTCCGTGTAGTGATAGAACGCTTCCGGCATGCCCTCGTCCCATTCGGCCTCGATGACCTCCCGGCTCAGGATGGTCTGGATGAGCGCGTCCCCGTTGTACACCCGGACCTCCCGCACGCCGGCGCTGTATTCGTCCAGCCGCTTCCCCACGGCCTCCAGCCGCAGCGTCCGCCCGTCCGCCAGAGGCGCGTCCAGGGCCAGAAGCACATGGTCCTCCGAGGGAACCTCCTCCACAGGGACCTCCTCCTCTGGAGAGGCTTCCGCCGGGGCGGGCTCCTCCGGGGCCTCCTGGAGAGGCGGGGCGGAGGGCTCCTCCGTCTCCGCCGGGACGGCGCAGGCGGAGAGGAGCAGGAGAAACAGCGTCAAAAGCAGCATACGGCGCATAGGCTTGACATCCTTTCCATGTGAGGATTCACGAACTCAGTATACCAGCTCCCAGGGGGAAAGGGGTAACAAACAGGTGACAATTTTTGATTGCGGCTCCCGCGCCTGGAAATCAAACCCAGCTTGACATCCCGCTCCGGCGGCGGTATCATGATATACAGGAAAAAATCGGCTTGGCCGGTGAAAATCGTCAGGAGGTCTTTTTATGGAGAAAAAGGTAAAGAGAATCGGAGTCCTCACCAGCGGCGGCGACGCGCCGGGCATGAACGCGGCGGTCCGGGCCGTGGTCCGTGCCTCCATTGCCCGGGGCATCGGCTGCATCGGCATCCGCCGGGGCTGGAACGGCCTGATCACCAGCGACTTTGTACCCCTGAATTCCTCCAGCGTCAGCCATATCATCAACAAGGGCGGCACCATGCTCTACACCGCCCGGAGCCTGGAGTTCATGGAGGAGGCGGGCCGGGCCAAGGCCCTGGCCACCTGCCGCCTCCTGGGACTGGACGGCATTGTGGCCATCGGCGGCGACGGCACCTTCCGGGGGGCCCTGGCCATCTCCCGCCAGGCCGCCAAGGACGGCATGGACCTCCGGGTGGTGGGCATCCCCGCCACCATTGACAACGACATCGGCTGTTCCCACTATACCATAGGCTTTGACTCCGCCTGCAACACGGCCATTGAGTGCATCGATAAGCTCCGGGACACCATGCAGTCCCACGAGCGCTGCTCCGTGGTGGAGGTCATGGGCCGCCACGCGGGGTATCTGGCCCTCTACGTGGGCATCTCCGTAGGCGCCACCGCCGTGCTGATTCCCGAGCGGGAGCCGGACTTCGAGCGGGACATTGTGGAGAAAATCCGCCGGGCCCGCCTGGCGGGCACCACCCATTACATGGTGGTGGTGGCCGAGGGCGCGGGCAGCGCCATCGAGATCAGCCAGCGCATTCACGAGGAGCTGGGCATCGATCCCCGGGTCACCGTTCTGGGCCATATCCAGCGGGGCGGCTCCCCCACCGCCCGGGACCGGGAGACCGCCAGCCGCATGGGCTATGAGGCGGTGAAGGTCCTGGCCGAGGGCGCGGGCAACAGCGTCATCGGCATTCAGAACGGATGCCTGGCCGACATGGACATGGAGGAGGCCCTGGCCACCACCAAGACCTTCCAGATGGACCGCTATCAGATTTTGGAGGCTCTGACCAACAGCTGCGGCCCCGACTTCTGATACGTTCTGGAAAGCCTGTAACGGCGCTTGACGTTGCGGAGCAAAATCTTAGAGGAGTACGTCCCCGAAGGGGAACCGTATCCAAAAGACGTTAGGCCCGCTCTGCTGGTCTGGTGATGGACCGGAGCGGCGGCAGACCCCAGAGACCACTTGCGGGAAATTTTCATTACATCATCACTGAGGGGCCGGGGGCGTTTTGTCCCTGGCCCCGCAATAAATAGGAGGACTTCATGGAAAAAATCAGACTGGGACGCACGGAACTGATGGTGACGAAGACAGCCTTCGGCGCTCTGCCTATCCAGCGGATTTCCAAGGCGGACGCGGTGAAGCTGGTCCGTCGGGCCGTAGACGGCGGAATCAACTACTTTGACACCGCGAATATGTACACCGACAGTGAGGAAAAGCTGGGCGAGGCCCTGGAGGGGATCCGGCAAAACGTCGTCATCTCCACCAAGAGCGGCGGCGGAGACAAGAAGACGGTGCTTGCCCACATTGAGCAGAGCCTCCGCTCCCTGCGGACGGACTATATCGACCTCTTCCAGTTCCATAACCCCGCCAAGCTGCCGGACATCCACGACCCCGACGGCCCCTTCGCCGCCGCCCTGGAGATGAAGGAAAAGGGTTACATCCGGCATATCGGCATTACGAACCACCGCCTTGCCGTCGCCCAGGAGGCCATCGCCTCCGGGAACTTCGAGACCCTGCAGTTCCCCTTCTGCTACCTCACCACCGAGAAGGAGCTGGGGCTGGTGGAGGACTGCGGCAAAGCCGACATGGGCTACATCGCCATGAAGGGCCTCTCCGGCGGACTCCTCAACAACGCCGAGGCCTGCTACGCCTTTATGCGGGAGTACCCCAACGTGGTGCCCATCTGGGGCATCCAGCATGAGTGGGAGCTGGACCAATGGCTGGAGCTGACGGAGAGGGACCCCCGTATGACGCGGTCGCTCCGGGCCGTTATTGAGGCGGACCGGAAGGACCTGGCGGGGAGCTTCTGCCGCTCCTGCGGCTACTGCCTCCCCTGCGCCGCCGGGATCGACATTCCCCAGGCCGCCCGGATGTCCGCCCTGCTTCGCCGGTCGCCCTACCAGCCCTACATGTCGGACGCCTGGCACGAGAAAATGCACCAGATTGAAAACTGCGTCCACTGCGGCGCCTGCAAGAGCCGCTGCCCCTACGGGCTGGACACGCCGAACCTGCTGGTGGAGATGCTGCGGGACTACGACGCGTTCTACGCCCAGCACCACAAGGACGCCTGAGCCCAAAGGGGCCTTCCGGAATCACGCCGGGAGGCCCCTTTTTCTGGGAACCGCCCTATTAAAGAAACGGGGAGGCAGGCCGATAGGATATACAGGGGCGGCCCTGCGGGTCGGGACGGACCTGCGGGTCCGTCTATTTCTCCCAAAAATAAATAGTTGAAAGAAGATGCGAAGATGGAAGGAATCCAAGGAGCGCGGAGACAGACCTTGCCGCCCACCCAGCGGATGGCCCCGGCGGAGGCGAAAAGGACCGCCGTCCCCTCCAGGACCGACACATTCCAGTCGGTGCTGACGAAAGAAGAACGGGCGGAGCAGGCGGCGAAGACGCCGGAGCTGCCCAACTTCTCCAAGATGACGGACCGGCAGAAGCTCTCCGCCCTGGCCACCCTCCATGACGCCACGGACTACAGCGGCATGACGGACGTGGAGAAATACAAGCTGATGCGGGACCGCTTTGAGGCGGCGTTTCCTTACCTGGGGGCTTATGAGAGCGGACTGATCGGACATGACAGCGCCCACTACTTCGGAACCAACAACATGGCCCGGCCCGTTACGGGCACGGCTTCTCTCATTCAAAGGGAGCAGAAGCGGCAGTGGAACAGCCAGGGCCTCCAGAATATCTCCCGCCTTCACCGGGAGGCATATTACAGCGGCATGACGGACGGGGAAGCCGCCCGGGCCATCGCCGGACGTCAAAAGGGCGGATGCTTCGCCGCCCAGGCCTGCGTGCTCCAGGAGCTGAAGCTCTGCGGCCTGGGGGACCAGGAAAAAATTCAGAAGACCCTGACCCATATGCGGGCCCAGCTGGTCCAATGGGTTACGGGAGCCAGGGTAATCACGGACCCTCCCATACTGGAGACGGACAACGCCACCCAGGAGGAGGAGCTTGCCGCCTTGGCCATGGGGCGCCCTCCCCGAAACCAGCAGAAAAGCACCGACTGGGGTGCGCTCAAGCGCGCGCTGGACGCGAACGCGGACGCCTGGGACCAGAAGGTCGCGGATAACTACAGCCAGTATGTCCAAGGCGTCATTGACAGCATCGTGGACGAAATCGTCAAAGGCGAGGCCGGCGGCGAGGACGCCTCCCCTGTCCCGCCGGACCGGCAGGCAAACGAGGCCGCGGAGGCCGCGGCGCGGAAATGACGTTCCGCTCAAACGGGAGACAACCATAAGGCGGCCCCGCCGGATGTCCGGCGGGGCCGCTGTTCTTTTAAAACGGGCCTCTGTGGAAGAATGGGACGAAGTCCCGGTGTCCGTTTGAAAACTGGTTTCCGCTTATTTGCGCAGCTGCTTCTGGAGCCAGTCCTTCCCGTCCACGAAGCGGGAGACGATGAAGCAGGTCACATAGTCGCCGGCGGCGTTGATCATCGTCGCGGGGGGATCCACCAGGTTGCCGATGACCACCAGGATGGGGAAGGCAATCTCCATCTGGGCGGGGAAGAAGATGGAGCAGATGATGTACTCGCCGATGTATCCGCCGCCGGGGACGCCGCTCATGCCCACGGAGCTGAGCACCGCCACCAGCACCACGGGAATCAGCATCCCCAGATCCAGCCGTTGGCCGAAGACCCCCAGCACAAAGGCGATTTTCAGCACGCAGGAGAAGCAGGATCCGTCCATGTGCATGGTGGCCCCCAGGGGCAGCACCATGTCCGCCACGTCCTTGCGGATGCCGGTGTCGGCGGCCTCCTCCATGTTGGTGGGAATCGTCGCCACGGAGGAGCAGGTGCCCAGAGACACCACGGCGGGCTTGGTAATGTGCCGGAACATGACGCCGGCGGCGCCCTTGCCGCCGCCGAACCAGGCGAAGAGGGGCCAGGCGGTGAAGATGTAGATGAAGCAGAGGGGGTAGTACACCGCCAGGGCCCGGACGTAGTTTTCCGTAATCTGGGGACCGTAGGTGGCCACCAGATCGGCGAAGAAGCCGAAGAAGGCGATGGGCGCGTAGTAGGTGATGATCTTGACAAATTTTAGCATGACCCCCGCCAGGTCGTCCAGGAATTTGCCTACCGGCGTGTCCTTGCCGCCGTTGAGGTTCACGGCGAAGCCAAAGAGCAGGGAGAACACGATCAGGGGCAGCATGGCCCGGCGGGTCAGCAGGCCGCTGAAATCGCTGGCGGTGAAGAAGTTGACGAGCATGTCCGGCAGGGTGGCGTACTCGCCTATCTCCTGGGCGGCCAGGTTTGTCCAGGCGGCGGGCACCGGCGGAACGATCATCATCAGCACATACATAATGACGGCGGCGATGGCCCCGGTGACCACGAAGGTCCCCACGGTGACGCCCATGATCTTCCCCGCCCGCTTCCGGCTCTCCATGTTCGCCACGGCGCTGGAGATGGAGGCGAAGACCATGGGAACCACCACGCAGAACATCAGGTTGATGAACACGGTGCCCAGGGGCTTGAGCACCGTCGCGCCGGTGCCGGAGACAATGCCTCCGCTCCCGTCCGGCTGGGCGGGCCAGACCCAGCCCAGGATGGCGCCCAGAATCATAGCGCCCAGCATGATGGCCAAAAAGGCGTAGTTTTTGGCGATGGATTTCTTTTCCATAATGTCCCTCCTGATTGAAAAATCCTGGTTGCCGCTCCGGCGGTCCGCCGGAGCGGCTGACGTTTTGACGGTTTTAAAACAGACGCTAGGCCCCGGGAAATCAAGTGCCGCAGTCTTTCAGAAAGGGCAGGTCTTCATCGGTGACCTCGCCCTTACAGACCACGTTGGTGGGGCCGGTGAGGAGCAGCTCCGTAATGTGGCTGTGGACCCGCTCCGCGTCCACGTACAGCGTCCCGCCGGTCATGTCCGCCCGAACCTGGCGGCCGCTGACCTTTCCCTGAAGGGTCAGCACTGCCGTGACGGACCCAGTGCCCGTGCCGCAGGCGTAGGTGAAATCCTCCACCCCCCGCTCGAAGGTCCGCTCGAAAAAGCGGTCCTCTCCGGTCAGGTCATAGAAATTCACGTTGGCCCCCTTGGGGAAGACGGGGCTCCAGCGGATTTTCCGTCCCAGTTCCCGGAGCTCGTTCTCGTCGGCGTTTTGGAGATTGTGGTAGGGAACCACCGCGTGAGGAAGCCCCGGGTTCCCCAGCTCCACGTAAGAACAGGCGTAGCGCACGCCGTCCACCTCCACCGGGCAGTCCAAACGGAGGACGGAGGGGTCGTTGAGCCGGACCTGGTAAAGCCGCCGGTCCATCCGCCGGCCAAAGACCGTCCCGGCGGTGGTCTCCACCGCCTGGGCCTCTCCCGCAAGGCCGTTTTCAAAGCCGTAGCGGCAGACGCACCGGGCTCCGTTGCCGCACATCTCCCCCACGCTGCCGTCGGAGTTGAAGAACAGCATCTTGAAGTCGCCGCCCTGGTCCGCCGCCTCCACCACCATCAGCCCGTCGGCCCCGATGGACAGGCGGCGCCGGCACAGCGTCCGGGCGATCTGGGGCAGGGCCTCTCGGGGCAGGCGCTCCTCCAGGTTGTTGAGGATGAGAAAATCGTTTCCGGCCCCGTTCATTTTCCAGAATCTCATGGGTGCTTCCTCCTTGTCTGGTTTTATTATAATCGCACTCTCCGCAAATGAACACCGGAGAATGTGCTGGAAACCTTGCAAAAAGTGCGGAGGCGAACTCTCGCCTGCCGCCTTCCCCGGGCAGAAGGCGGCACTCTCCCGGCGGGGTGGCGTCCGTCCGGGTCACCCGCCTGGGCCGGGGCGCGGGTCCGTCCGATTCCCCTGAATAAAATGCGCGGGAGGATGCGCGTCTATGAGAGGCCTCCGTTGACACGCCCGGCAAAGTGTGATATATCAGTATCAGGCAGGAGGGGAACGGCTTGGCCTCCGTACATAGGAGGTGACGGCGTGACGGTTCTGGAAACCTTGGCGTTACTGAACCTGCTAGCCGTTGTGATCTTTGGCGTTATCAACGTAACGAAAAAGAAATAACCGGCCCCCCGCATAGGAAACCGGCATTTCTACAGATTTAAAATCTTGTGAGGAAGAGCCGGACCTGTGCCCCCAGGTCGCCTCTCTTGCCTTGATTATACCAGTCCCGCCCCGGGCTGTCAACCATAAAAGGAAGAACCTGTATTCACAACCGGCACTCCGGCAGCGAATGCGGCTTCCGAAGGAAAGGAGGCCCCGCCATGCCCCGGAAGAACGCCCGGAACACCAAGGGCCGCATCATCGCCGCCGCCTGGAAGCTCTTTTACGAGCAGGGCTACGAGGATACCACCATTGAGGACATCGTCTTTGAGTCCGAGACCTCCAAGGGCTCCTTCTACCACTACTTCGACGGAAAGGACGCCCTGCTCGGCACCCTCTCCAACGTCTTCGACGAGAAATACGAGTCGCTGATCCCCTCCCTCTCCCCGGAGCAGGACGCCATTGAAAAGCTGGCCTACCTGAATCATGAGCTGTTCGCCATGATTGACGGGGGCATCTCCCTGGACCTGCTGGCGCGGCTCCTCTCCACCCAGCTTCTCACCCGGGGGGAAAAGCACCTGCTGGACCGGAACCGGACCTATTTCAAACTGCTGCGGAAGATCATTGCCGAGGGCCAGCAGGCGGGTCAGCTCCGGACGGACCGGACGGTGAATGAAATTGTAAAGGCCTACGCCCTCTGGGAGCGGGCGCTGCTGTACGACTGGTGCCTCTGCGGCGGGGAGTATTCCCTGGTGGCCTACACGGACGGCATGACCCCCACGTTTCTGGAGAGCTGGCGGGGGACAGATCGAAAGGAGGAGGCGGAATGAAAAAACGGTGTGTGCTTGCCTGGCTGCTGTGCGCCGCGCTGCTGGCCGGGTGCCGGGCGGACTCCGGACCGGAGGAGGACGGCTGGGTGGAACCCATTTCCCAGGAGGCCCTCTCCCAGGACCTGCGGGACGCCCTGGAGGCGGAGTGGGATTCCTGGAACGCCCTGAGCGAGGAGGCGCAGGCCGTCTCCAGCCACATGCCCGGCTGGTGCCGGCAGGGCTTTGAGGACTGGGCCGCCGGCGAGGCTTTCCTGGGCTTCTCCGTCCCCAATCCCCTGGAGGACTCTGACTGGCTGGAGAAGGGGACCTACGCGGCCATGCCCCTGGGCTTCCGGGACGCGCCCCGGGTGGACGTCCAGTGGAACGGCACGGAGGAGGGCTATGTGGACTGGGTCAGCGCCAACGCCGGATACCGCAGCGGCCCCATCCGGGTGATGCTCGGGGCCCTTTTGTACGGGGACCCGGCCAAGGCCAGGTTCTCGGACAGGGACTGGACCCTGGACCTGGGAGAGGCGGCGGCAGACGGTGTGCTGCACGTGATCTCGGAGGACACGGAGCGGTACTGCTCCCGCACGGCCTATCTGGTCCGGGGCGGCGTGCTGTACTGTGTCCACATCGTGGGGGACCCGGATGGAACGGCGGAAGTGGAGGAGACCCTGGAGCGGGCCCTGGGGGCCTTTGAGGGGGAGCCGGAGTGACCGCTGTCCCTCCCCGGCAGAACTGGACCGAGGGGTGTAACGAAGCGATTTTGTTTTTTGCCGAAAACCTTCCCCAAAAATTGTACGGCTGAAAGGCCTTGTGATTTCAGCATTTTGGTAAAATACTACAGAACGAGGCATAGACCGCATTCTATACCTCGTTCTGTCTTTCATTCTGGTGAAAAGTGTGCTATGATAGCACCCATTGAACGGAAAAGGAGAGAGATTTCATGTCTACCGCACAAATCTGCATCATGGGTACCATCATCGCGTACCTCTGCTTCGTCATCTTCACCGGGGTCATGATCGGCCGCCGGTCCAAGAAGAGCGCCGAGGGCTTCTACCTGGGCGGCCGGGGCATCGGCCCCCTGGTCACCGCCATGAGCGCCGAGGCCTCCGACATGAGCAGCTACCTGCTCATGGGCATTCCGGGCCTGGCCTACCTATCCGGCGTGGCGGACGCCAGCTGGACCGCCATCGGCCTGGCTGTTGGCACCTACCTGAACTTCCTGCTGGTTGCCAAAAAGCTCCGCCGCTACAGCGTGAAGCTGGACGCCATCACCATCCCCAGCTTCGTCTCCAAGCGCTACGGGGAGAAGAAGCCCGTCATTATGTGCATTGCCGCTCTGATCATTCTGATTTTCTTCGTGCCTTATGTGGCCTCCGGCCTTGCCGCCATCGGCAAGCTCTTCAACAGCCTCTTCGGCTGGGACTACATGGCCGCCGTGGTCGTCGGGGCTGTCGTCATCATCAGCTATACCTCCATCGGAGGCTTCAACGCCGTGGCGACTATGGACCTGATCCAGTCCGTCATCATGACCTGCGCCCTGGCCGTCATTGTGGTGTTCGGCGTGGTCCAGGCGGGCGGCATGGACGCGGTCATTGCCCACGCCCAGACCCTCCCCGGCTTCTTCAGCTTCACCGAGACCTATAACGCCGCCAGCGGCGCGGCGGAGCCCTACGGCTTCATCCGCATCGTCTCCATGATGGCCTGGGGCCTGGGCTATTTCGGCATGCCCCACATCCTGGTGCGCTTCATGGCCATCCGGGATGAAAACGAGCTGACCCTCTCCCGCCGCATCGCCGGGACCTGGGTGGTGATCTCCATGGGCGTGGCGGTGTTCATCGGCATCGTGGGCCACGCGGTCTCCGCCGCGGGCCGGGTGCCCTTCCTGGAGGGCAGCGCCACGGAGACCATCATCGTCAAGCTCTCCGACCTGCTGTCCAGCTATGGAATCTTCCCCGCCATCGTGGCGGGCTGCATCCTGGCGGGCATCCTGGCCGCCACCATGTCCACGGCGGACAGCCAGCTGCTAGCGGCCTCCTCCGCCTTCTCGGAGAACATCGTCCAGGAGGTCTTCGGCGTGAAGCTGACGGAGAAGCAGACCATGCTGATTGCCCGTCTGACGGTGGTGGTCATCGCCGTCATCGCCCTGTTCCTGGCCTCGGACCCCAACAGTAACGTGTTCCAGATCGTGTCCTTCGCCTGGGCGGGCTTCGGCGCGGCCTTCGGCCCCGCCATCCTCTGCGCCCTCTACTGGAAGCGGAGCAACCGCTTTGGCATCATGGCGGGCCTGGTTGCCGGCGGCGTGATGATCTTCGTGTGGAAGTTTCTGGTGCGGCCCCTGGGCGGCGCGCTGGACATCTATGAGCTGCTGCCTGCCTTTGTGGTGGGCCTGGCCGCCATCGTCATCGTCAGCCTGCTGACCCCGGCCCCGGACGCGGGCATCGAGAAGCTCTTCGAAGAGGTGAAGGAGAAGTAAAAAACCGGCTGTCTCAGGAAAACGGGCCGCCCCCTGGGCGGCCTCAGAGTGTCGAAAAACAGTAAAGACTCCATCAACGGGAAGGAAGAGAGTTACGAGAGGAACCCAGGAAGGGTTCCTTTCGTTTTCAATCGGAAGTTTTCAGAACTTTTTTAAAGGTCTGAAAACTTGCTCAGGCTGGCGAAAACACTTTTTCGACAGCCTGGGGCCGCCCCCTGGGCGGCCTCTTCCTCACCCGAAAAGCGCCCGGGAGCCGTCCCGGGCGGTTTTTTGGGCAGTTCCCCCTTGACAAAACGGCCCCTTCCCCGTACAATAGGGCCTGTTGAACGACGATGAAGGGAAAAAAGACGGGGGATTCCCGCCCTCAGAGAACCGGCGGATGGTGCGAGCCGGAGGGGGAGCCTCTGTGCATGACTGGTCCCGGAGTCTCCCGCCCGAGAGGTAGGGCGGGGCGGTTCGCCCCCGTTACCGGGCCCCAAGGGCCGCCTCTGGCGGCTGAACAGGGTGGTACCGCGTGGACCCACGCCCCTGGCCGCATAGGCTGGGGGCGTTTTTGTCGTTTGAGAAAGGAGAGAGGCCATGAGCGCAGGGGTTGGAATGGGTGGATTTGACAGCCTGATGTTTACGATTGCCCCGATTTTCATCACGGTGATATTCGTGCTTGTCGTGGGTGGAATCATCCTGACTGTGGTCAGGGGAATCGGGACGTGGAGCAAAAACAACGCCTCCCCCCGGCTGACGGTTTCGGCTGAGGTCGCGACCAAGCGGACGAATGTTTCCCACCATCACCACCAGGACAGCATGAGTCACACCAGCACCACCTATTACGCCACCTTCCAGGTGGAGAGCGGGGACCGGATGGAGTTCAGCGTCAGCGGAGCCGAGTACGGTATGCTGGCAGAGGGGGACCAGGGGAGCCTGACCTTCCAGGGGACCCGGTATTTGGGGTTTGAGCGGAGCTGATGCGCGCCCCCCGCCCGCAAGGGCGAGCAACACCCCCCGCTTTGCAAAAGCGCCATAATCGCCATATTATAAATAGTAAGGAGATCACACATGAAGTACGATTTCACCGCCATTGAGAAAAAGTGGCAGGCCAAATGGCTGGAGGAAAAACCCTTTGCCGCCGTCAACGGCGACAAGACCCGCGAAAAATTCTTCGGCCTCATCGAGTTCCCCTACCCCTCCGCCCAGGGGCTCCACGTGGGCCACGCCCGGCCCTTCACCGCCATGGACATCATCTGCCGGAAGAAGCGGATGCAGGGCTACAACGTCCTCTTCCCCATCGGCTACGACGCCTTCGGCCTGCCCACGGAGAACTACGCCGTCAAAAACCACATCCACCCCGCCAAGGTCACCCATGACAACGTGGAGAACTTCCGCGCTCAGCTGCGGATGCTGGGCTACTCCTTCGACTGGGACCGGGAGGTCAACACCACCGACCCGGACTACTACAAGTGGACCCAGTGGATCTTCCTCCAGATGTTCAAAAAAGGCCTGGCCTACAAGGCCTCCATGCCCGTGAACTGGTGTACCAGCTGCAAGATCGTCCTGGCCAACGAGGAGGTGGTGGAGGGCGTCTGCGAACGCTGCGGCGGCGAGGTCATCCGCAAGGAGAAATCCCAGTGGATGCTGGCTATCACCAAGTACGCCGACCGGCTCATCGACGATCTGGAGGATGTGGACTTCATCAACCGGGTGAAGATTCAGCAGCGCAACTGGATTGGCCGGTCCGAGGGCACGGAGGTGGACTTTACCGCCACCAACGGCGATAAGCTGACGGTGTACACCACCCGGTGCGACACCCTCTTCGGCGTGACCTACATGGTCATCTCCCCGGAGCATCCCTTCCTGGAGCAGTGGAAGGACCAGATCAAAAACTGGGACGAGGTGTCCGCCTACCAGGCGGAGGCCGCGAGAAAATCCGACTTCGAGCGGGGCGAGCTGAACAAGGAGAAAACCGGCGTCCGGCTGGACGGCATTGAGGCCGTGAACCCCGCCAACGGAAAGCGCGTCCCCCTCTTCGTCTCCGACTACGTCCTCATGGGCTACGGCACCGGCATCGTCATGGGCGTGCCGGGCCACGACCAGCGGGACTGGGACTTCGCCACGGCCTTCGGCCTGCCCATCGTGGAGGTGGTCCGGGGCGGCGACATCACGAAAGAGGCCTTCGTCCTCAAGGATGATACCGGCATCATGGTCAACTCCGGCTTCCTCAACGGAATGACGGTGAAAGAGGCCATCCCCGCCATGAAGGAGCACGTGACGAAAGAGGGCTACGGCCGGCCCAAGACCAACTTCAAGCTCCGGGACTGGGTGTTCAGCCGCCAGCGCTACTGGGGCGAGCCCATCCCCCTGGTGAACTGTGAGAAGTGCGGCTGGGTCCCCCTGCCGGAGGATCAGCTGCCCCTGCTCCTCCCGGAGGTGGAGAGCTACGAGGTCACCGACACCGGCGAGAGCCCCCTGGCCAAGATGACGGACTGGGTGAACACCACCTGTCCCAAGTGCGGCGGCCCCGCCCAGCGGGAGACGGACACCATGCCCCAGTGGGCAGGCTCCAGCTGGTACTTCCTGCGCTATATGGACCCCCACAACGACAAGGCCCTGGCCAGCAAGGAGGCCCTGGACTACTGGTCCCCCGTGGACTGGTACAACGGCGGAATGGAGCACACCACCCTCCACCTGCTGTACTCCCGCTTCTGGCACAAGTTCCTCTATGACATCGGCGTGGTGCCCACGGCGGAGCCCTATGCCAAGCGGACCAGCCACGGCATGATTCTGGGCGAGGGCGGCGAGAAGATGTCCAAGTCCCGGGGCAACGTGGTGAACCCCAACGACATTGTGGCCCAGTACGGCGCGGACACCATGCGGGTCTATATCATGTTCGTAGGCGACTTCGAGCAGGCGGCCACCTGGTCTACCGAGGCGGTGAAGGGTTCCAAACGCTTCCTGGACCGGGTGTGGAACCTGGCGGAGAGCGCCAAGGACTCGCTTGATCTGACGCCCGCCAACGAGGCGGTGCTCCACCGGACCATCAAAAAGGTCACCGGGGACATTGACAGCCTGAAAATGAACACGGCCATCGCCGCCATGATGACGGCGGTAAACGAACTGACGGCCAACGGAGTCACCAAGGGGGACATGAAGATTCTGATTCAGCTGCTAAATCCCTTCGCCCCCTATATCACCGAGGAGCTGTGGGAGCGGTTTGGCTTCGGGGACGGGAAGATGTGCTGCCAGAGCGAGTGGCCCGTCTACGACGAGAGCAAGACCGTGGCGTCCACGGTGGACTTCGCCGTCCAGGTGAACGGAAAGCTGAAGGGCGCCGTCACCATGCCCACGGACAGCGCCGAGCAGGCTGTGGTGGAAGCCGCCCTGGCGGTGGACAAGGTCCGGAAGGCCACGGAGGGGATGCAGGTGGTGAAGACGATCTTTGTCAAAAACCGGCTGGTGAATCTGATTGTGAAGCCCCAGTGAGGGGGTTGGTACCCGCCCTTGCGGGCGGGGCGGATGGGTGGTCAGCAATGGCTGGCGCATTGCACGGCCCGCCGTCCGCTCCTCGCTGCCGCTAATCTGGCGGTTGGGGGAGGAGCCGGGAGGCTGGAAGGAGATTTGGCAATATGGCAAGGCAGTTAAAGAAGCGGGCCATTGAAAAGGAATTGAAATTTCTGGCCAATTTCGAGGTATACGGCGTGCTCCTGTTCGTGGGGCTGTATTTCGCCACAAAGTATGTGGTTGGCATGGACGTTGGGGAAAAACCGTTCCGGCTGAATTGGGTTTCCTTTTATCCGCTGTTGGTATTTTCCGTCATCGTCCTGGAGGGGAGCTTCTATTGGCGCAACAAGCTGAACGTGGTGAGGCGGAAAAAGGCCCTCGGCGCCCTTGAGATCGGCAGGGTTTATCACAAATTAAGGTGGCTCAATGTCGCACTGCTGGCGGGATATCTGCCGCTGGCGATTGCTGCGGCTCTCGCGGAGGCCGATTTATCCGGGAGAATCGCCGGGGGCCTTCTCTACCTTATGGCGTTGATCGAGCAGATCAATTACTTTCACATCCGGCTTTCCTATGAAACGGTGAACGGCGCCCTTCTCGTGGTCGAGCCTTTGAAAAAACTGCTCACCGGAACTGGGGAGCGTTCGCACCTGCGGAAGGATATTGACGCTTATCTGGGCCTTGGCTGAAACATGACAAAACGCCCAAACGGCGGCATAGGCAGGCAAAGGACCCCGTCCGTGGACGGGGTCCTTTTTACTGCATGGGAGTTATTTCTTCGGCTCCTCAGACTCAAACACCGCCTTGGCGCTGGCGGCCAGGCCCGCTAGTCCCTGAATCTCGCTGGGAATGATGATCTTCGTCGCCTTGCCGTCGGCCACCTTCTGCATGGCCTCCAGGGCTTTCAGCTTCACCACCTGGTCGTTGGGGGCGGCGGCGTTCAAAAGCCGCAGGGACTCCGCCAGGGCGGTCTGGACCCTTGTAATGGCCTCGGCCTCCGCCTCGGCGGCCATAATGCGGGCCTGCTTCGCGCCTTCGGCCTGGAGGATTGCCGCCTCCTTGGCCGCCGCAGCCCGGAGGACGGCGGCTTCCTTCTCGCCCTGCGCCACCAACACCTGGGACTCCTTCTGGCCCTGGGCCTGGAGGACGGACTCCCGCCGCTCCCGCTCGGCCTTCATCTGCTTTTCCATGGCGTTCTGGATGTCCTTGGGAGGAATGATGTTTTTCAGCTCCACCCGGTTCACCTTGATGCCCCAGGGGTCCGTGGCCTCATCCAGGATGGCCCGCATCCGGGAGTTGATGATGTCCCGGCTGGTGAGGGACTGCTCCAGGTCCATGTCGCCGATGATGTTTCGCAGGGTGGTTGCCGTCAGGTTCTCAATGGCGTTCATGGGGTGCTCCACGCCGTAGGTGTAGAGCTTGGGGTCGGTGATCTGGAAGTAAATCACGGTGTCGATCTGCATGGTGACGTTATCTTTCGTAATGACGGGCTGGGGCGGGAAATCCGCCACCTGCTCTTTCAGGGACACCTTCTTGACAACCCGCATGACAAAGGGCACCTTGACGTGAGGGCCCTGGTTCCACACGGCGTGGAACTGGCCCAGCCACTCTACCACATAGGCCCGGGACTGCTGGACGATATGGACGTTGGAAATGATCAGGATGACCAGCAGGACGATGACGACGGAAACGGGAATCCACCACATTACTTTGTTACCTCCACTTTCTCAGAATATTGGACCAGGAGCTTGACGCCCTCGATCTTCTGCACTTTTACCTGGGTTCCGGCGGGGATGGCGGAGCCGTCGGCGCTGCGGGCGGTCCAGGTTTTGCCGTCCACGTAGACGGCGCCGGAGGCCCGCTCGTTGTCCACGGCCTCCGTGACCTTGCCCACCATGCCCAGGACCCGGTCCAGGTTGGTGGGAACATGGGGCCTGGTCATAAAGCGCCGGACCAGGGGCCGGGTGAGAACCAGGGCGGCGGCGGACACGACGGCGAAAACCAGCACTTGAGTCGCCTCCGGAGAGAGGCCGCCCAGGGCCCAGCCGGACATACAGGTGACGAGACCCGCCAGGGACCCGGCCACAAACCAGATAGAAATCATGCCCTCGGTGACCACCTCGGCAACGCCGAAGAGAACAATGGCCCCCAGCCACAGCCAGATAAAGATATCCATTAAAGATGCCTCCCTTCTAATCAGCCTCAGATTTCATTTACAGTATAGCATACCTCCGGGGGAAAAAGTGTTTCATTTTAGTAACAATTCACAAGGACATCCTCTCTGGAAGGACCAGCCTTCTCCGGAAAATGAATCCTGTAAAGGCATCTCCATCCCCGCAAAGGGACCGCCGCGGCTCTAACCGGCAAGCCGCAAGAGCCGCGCAGAGCCCCACCCCTACCACCAGATGAGCGGCAGCGAAAAGAGGAGCTGGTCCATTCGACAACCACCAAAGCCCTCGCTAAAGCTACGCCGCGGGCAGAAGACATGCGTAAAAAACGGAGGCGCCCCTTGCGCGTCCCCCGTCTCTCGTCCCCCCGCAGGGCATTACTTCTTTTTCTTCTGGAAGAAAATTGGTGCCCCGCCGCAACGTAAGCGAAGCGGTTGCGGTGGGGAGAGGAGGAAGGAACGGAGCTGGGCGCAGTCCTCGCCGTCAGGCGGGGGCGGAGTGGGCGGAGTTTCTTCCGACGACATGGGGGGTGCATTGGCCCAGTCATCGCTGGTATCCATTCTCCCCCGCCCGAAGGGCAACCAAAATTCCCACTCATCAAAAGGAGTTGAAAACCCAAAAAACTCCTGTTATACTGAAACAACAGAATCGAAAAGGGGGGACTCCTTTTGACCCTAACCATCCCTTGCCTTCTTGGCCTAGAGGCCCTAGTGGCCGATGAAATCAAGCGTCTGGACCTGCCCGGCGTCCGGGCGGAAAACGGCCGGGTCCACTGCCAGGGGACCCTGGCGGACATTCCCCGGCTGAATATCCATCTGCGCTGCGGGGCCCGGGTGCTGATGGAGCTGGGCTCCTTCCCCGCCCCGGACTTCGAGTCTCTGTTTCAGGGCGTCCTCGCCCTGCCCTGGGAGGACTTCATCCCCCGGGAGGGAGAGTTCCCCGTGAAGGGCTATTCCCTGAATTCCACACTCCACTCCGTCCCCGCCTGTCAGGCCATTGTAAAAAAGGCGGCGGCAAAGCGGCTGGGAAAGGCCTATGGCTGCGAGACCCTGCCGGAGACGGGAGGGCGGTATCAAATTCAGTTCGCCATCATCAAGGACCAGGCCTCGTTGTATCTGGACACCTCCGGCGAGGGGCTCTACAAGCGGGGTTACCGGGCCCAGAACATGGGCGCGCCCCTGCGGGAGACCCTGGCGGCGGCCCTGGTGACCCTTTCCCGCTACCGGGGGAAGGACCCCTTCCGCGACCCCTTCTGCGGCTCCGGCACCATCCCCATCGAGGCGGCGCTGATTGCCAAAAACCGGGCCCCGGGCCTGGACCGGAGCTTTGCCGCCCAGAAGTGGAAGTCCATGGACCCCAAGCTGTGGATGGACGCGGCGGAGGAGGCTCAGGACAAAGAGTTTCACGGACAGTACGACATCTGGGGCGGGGACATCGACCCGGCGGCGGTGGAGCTGGCCCGGCACAACGCCGCCCTGGCCGGGGTGGAGGACTGCGTGCGCTTTGAGGAGGCGGACGCGGGGAAGTTCCGCTCCAGCGGCGAGTACGGACAGCTGGTGACGAACCCACCCTACGGCGAGCGGCTGCTGGAGAAGCGGGAGGCGGAGGCGCTGTACAGGGCCTTTGGGAAGGCGCTGGAGGATCTGCCGCCCAAGTGGCGGGTAATCGTGCTGAGCTCTCATACGGAGTTTGAGCGGTGTTTCGGCCGCCCGGCGGACAAGAAGCGGAAGCTGTACAACGGGATGCTGAAATGCGACGCGTTTTTCTATGGCTGGTGAGAAGGGGGGAAATTTTTTCCTCTCTTCAGCTTGCCGAAAAGGCATTGTCCGAAAGCGAACGGAAAGGAAAAGAGCTGCGAGAGAAACCCATCAGGGGTTTCTCTCGCTTTCAATCCGAAGTTTTTCAGAGCTTTTTAAGGTCTGAAAAGCTTGCCCAGTCTGGCGAAAAGACCGTTTCGCCAGACTGGGGGAAATTTTTCCCGCCCCTCTTGCAACGGCGGGGAAAGTGTGGCATAATAGAAAACGGCTCATGCAGCGGTATCGAAGTGGTTATAACGGCCCTGACTCGAAATCAGGTGTACCCGCAAGGGTACCGTGGGTTCGAATCCCACCCGCTGCGCCAGCTCAGGAATTCCCCTTACCGCTGCGCTTCCCGCCCCGAAGGGGCGGAAAGCTCCGCCGGACGGGGAATTCCTTCGCTTTCACCCGTGAACCGCTTCGCTGGGTTTGCGGGTGTTTTCTTACGGGGAGTATGCCGCGGCGCTTCGCTTGCGGCGGAGTTGGATTTTTCTGCGTTTCACCTTTGACATGTTTGATCGGCAAATCAACCGTTCGATGGTGAAATTGCTTGACAATTTGGTGTGGGTACTTTATAATAACTTTATATATCGGCTTGTATAAGCCCATGATTGGATGGGCGTTTCTACCAACTGCCTGAACAGTTGACTACAAGTCTGGGACGTCTCCCGGACTTGTGGTCTTTTTGTTTGCCCTTGGTAGCATGATTACGCGGCTTCCGCGTGCTTGGGAGGATTTACTATGAGCAGTCTTTTGATTCGCGGCGCTTCCGCCGTTGTCACCTGCGACGGCGCCGATTCCGTGCTGGAAAACGCAAACCTCTTGCTCCAAGACGGCCTCATCGCTTATATGGGCCCGGAAGAGCGGGAGGCGGACGAGACCCTGGACGCCTCCGGATGTGTTGTTTATCCGGGGCTCATCAACACCCACCATCATCTCTACCAGACCTTCAGCCGGAATCTGCCCCAGGTGCAGAATATGGAGCTCTTTGACTGGCTGAGGACGCTGTACGAGATTTGGAAGAATCTGGACGGCGAGGCGGTTTACCACAGCTCCATCGTGGGCATGGGCGAGCTGCTGAAAACCGGATGCACCACCGTCTTTGACCACCACTACGTCTTTCCCGGCGGAGCCGGGGACCTGCTGGGGGCCCAGTTCGCCGCCGCCGGGGACCTGGGGGTGCGGATGGCCGCCTCCCGGGGCAGCATGGACTTGAGCAAAAAGGACGGCGGCCTGCCGCCGGACAGCGTGGTCCAGACGGTGGACGAGATTCTGCGGGACTGCCAGACGGCGGTGGAGAAGTACCACGATCCCTCCTTCAACTCCATGCGGACGGTGGCCCTGGCCCCCTGCTCCCCCTTCAGCGTCTCGGCGGAGCTGCTGCGCCAGTCCGCCCTGCTGGCCCGGGATTTGGGGGTCCGGCTTCACACCCACCTCTGCGAGACCAAGGACGAGGAGCGCTACGTCCTGGAGAAGCACGGCAAGCGGCCCCTGGCCTACATGGAGGATCTGGGCTGGGTGGGCCCGGACGTGTGGTACGCCCATGGCATCCACTTCAACGACGAGGAGCTGAGGCTGCTGGCGGACACCGGTACCGGCGTGGCCCACTGCCCCATTTCCAATATGAAGCTCTCCTCCGGCGTGTGCCGGATTCCGGAGATGCTGGAGCTGGGGGTGCCCGTGGGCCTGGCGGTGGACGGCAGCGCCAGCAACGACGGGTCCAATCTTCTGGAGGAGCTGCGGGTGGCCTATCTCCTCCACCGGCTCCGCTCCAGCGAGCGGGCCCCCAGCGGGTACGACCTGCTGAAAATCGCCACCCGGGGCAGCGCCCGGGTGCTGGGCCGGGAGGACATCGGAAGCCTGGAGACGGGCAAGGCCGGAGACCTCTTCATGATCCGCCGGGACCGGCTGGAGCTGGTGGGGGCGGACCTGGATGTCAAGTCGATGCTTGGCACCGTGGGATTCAAGGGCCCGGTGGACGCCACGGTGGTGAACGGCAGGGTCGTGGTCAAGGACGGCCGCCTCACCGGCGTGGACGAGGAAAAAGCGGTCCGGGAGGCCCGGGCCGCAGTGAGCGCCTATTTGAGCAGGGGATAAAACGGGCCGGGTTACACCGGCTCCTTCCCGGTCTCCTCCCGTTTGTCCATTTTTGCCAGGAAGAAAGCCAGGGCGAACCCGGCGGCGGCGCAGAGGGCGGACAGCGCCATCTCCCCCGCCCCGGCGTAGGACGTGGGAATGATGACCAGGGTGGAGGCCGTCACAAAGCCCAGGATTCCGTGAAACGCCGCGGCGTAGTGCCGCCGGAAGAACCAGGTCACCAGCCGGGCCAGCAGCGCGATGGTCAGAAACATCCCCGGCAGGGCGGCGGAGAGCACCAGGAGGTCCAGCCGGGCCAGCCCCTCCAGCATGGGCTGGTACAGCCCCAGGGCCATCATCACGGAGGAGGAGGTCATGCCCGGAATCACCACCCCCATGCCCCACAGAGCCCCGCAGAAGTTGTACCACCAGAAACTCGGCTCCACCTGGACGCGGATTACCCGGCTGACGTAAAAAAGCCCGGCGAAGACCGCCGCCGCGCAGAGGAAGAAGCTCCCCCAGGCGGAGGCGGAGCGCCCCTGCTTCCCCGCCTCCCGGAAAAGCGAGGGGGCGGTGCCCGCGATGAGGCCGATAAAAAGCCAATAGGTCACCGCGCCGGAGAGCGTCATGGCGGCGGCGATGCCCTTGGCAATGCCCAGGAAGCCCGCGGCCCAGCCCAGCCCCAGGGGGATCATCATCTTCCAGTACCGGGGGAGGGCCCGCCGGGGATGGGTCAGCACCTCCATAAAGGGGCGGTAGATGTCGAACACCACCGCCAGCACGCCGCCGGACACGCCCGGCAGAATGGCCCCCGCGCCGATCAGCGCGCCGCAGAGCAGATTCCGCAGCCAGCGGGCCCGCTTCCGCCTATCCATCGTTGGGTTCCCCCTCTCATTCTTACGCGGAATATGATAGCAGTTTTGCCGCCATCTTGCAATCCGATTCCGGCCCCGCCCACAAAATTTCTTCCCTCCACCCGGCGGTTTTGTGCGCAATGACGGCGCGGAGCGGGAACGGGCGGGGCTTTTCTGTGCGCTTTGCCCTTGACAGGCGGGGGAAAAGCGTGTAAACTACAAGGCAATTCAAAAAATTGCATAACCAAAAGACGAGGAAGAGAAGAGTACGCCGGACGATACGTCAAAGAGAGCCCCGGGTGGTGAAAAGGGGCACGGAAGGGCCGGCGGAACATGGTCTTGGAGTTGCGCCGCCGACTGCCCTTTTGGGCACAGGCCGCGACGGGAGCGCCCGTGACAGCGCGGGAGTGTGACAGCACTCCGGGAGGCCGCCTCCGCGAGGGGGTGTGCGAAGCAAGGTGGTACCACGGCGCGGTTTCGCGCTCGTCCTTGAAGCGGAAGGCTTCAAGGGCTTTTTTGTTTGCCCGGCTTCCCATTGGAAAGGAGCGGACACTGTGAGTGAACCCATCATTCAAATTCAGCACTTGAGCAAGACCTTCGGCGGCGGGGCCGAGCCGGTCCACGCCCTGGAGGACATCTGCCTGGACATCCGGCAGGGGGAGATCTTCGGGATCATCGGTCTCTCCGGCGCGGGGAAATCCACCCTGGTCCGGTGCATGAACCTGCTGGAGCGGCCCACCTCAGGCGCGGTTTTGGTGGACGGAAAGGACATGACCGCCCTCTCGGAAAAGGAGCTGCGGCTCCAGCGGAGGAAAATCACCATGATCTTCCAGAGCTTCAACCTGCTGATGCAGCGCACCTGCCTGAAAAACGTCTGCTTCCCCATGGAGATCGCCGGGGTACCCCGGGCGGAACAGCGGGCCCGGGAGCTTCTGGAGCTGGTGGACCTGGGAGAGAAGGCCGGGGCCTACCCCGCCCAGCTCTCCGGCGGGCAGAAGCAGCGGGTGGCCATTGCCCGGGCTCTGGCCACAGACCCCAAGGTCCTCCTCTGCGACGAGGCCACCTCCGCCCTGGACCCCACCACCACCGCCTCCATTCTGGGCCTGTTGAAGGACCTGAACGCCAAGCTGGGGGTCACCGTGGTGGTCATCACCCACCAGATGAGCGTCATTGAGGAGATCTGCTCCCGGGTGGCCATTCTGGACGGGGGCGTCGTGGCGGAGATGGGCGAGGTGCAGGAGATTTTCTCCAACCCCTCCACCGACGCGGCCCGGCGGCTGGTATACCCCGGCGGCGTCAGCATCTCCCAGTACCCCGCCAGCACCCGGGCCATCCGGGTCTCCTTCAACGGCGGCACCGCCTATCAGCCCCTCATCGCCTCCGTGGCCATCGACTGCGGCGTGAAGCTGAACATCCTGGGGGCGGACACCCGGAATGTGGGAGGCAAGGCCCTGGGCACCATGCTGCTGGGCCTGCCGGAGGATTCCAACGAGGCGGCCAAGGCCCTGAGCTATATCCGTTCCCAGCCTTACATTACCGTGGAGGAGGTGGAGTACCGTGGCTGAGATTTTCACCGCCGCCTTTTGGGCGGAGTACGGCGGCATTTTGGCCGAGGGCGTCTGGGACACCCTGCTGATGACGGGCCTTTCCACCCTGCTGGCCTATCTCATCGGCCTGCCCATGGGCGTGGTCATGATTCTCACCCAGCCCCACGGCATCCGCCCGAACCGGGCCGTCAACGCGGTTTTGGGCTGGGTTATCAACATCGGCCGGTCCCTGCCCTTCATCATTTTGATGATTGCCCTGTTCCCCTTTACCAAGCTGGTGGTGGGCACGAAAATCGGCATCAAGGGCGCCGTGGTGCCCCTGGTGGTCTCCGCCGCCCCCTTCATCGCCCGGATGGTGGAAACCGCCCTCAGCGAGGTGGACGCGGGCGTCATTGAGGCGGCCCAGTCCATGGGGGCCTCCACCTTCCAGATTGTGTGGAAGGTCTACCTGCCGGAGGCAAAGCCCTCCTTGATTCTGGGGGGGTCCGTGGTCCTCATCGCCATTGTGGGCTATACCGCCATGGCGGGCATCATGGGGGCCGGAGGGCTGGGGGATCTGGCCATCCGGTACGGGCACCAGCGGAACGTCCCCTCGGTGATGTGGGTTACGGTGATTTTCCTCATCATTTTAGTTCAAGTCGTTCAATCCGTTTTCAGCCGCCTGTCGGTGCGCATCGACAAGCGTTTGAAATAAGGGCATTCCCCCTTTCCCCTCCCACCCCCTCACGCGCGCAGAGAGGACGGAGGCCGGAGGGCGGGAAGCCTCCCATACCGAAGATCATTCGGAACAAGTCGTTGTTTTAAATTGGAGGAACACAGTATGAAAAAGAAGATTTTCGCTCTCTCCCTGGCCCTGATTCTGGCCCTGTCCCTGGCCGCCTGCGGCGGCAAGGATTCCGGCGGCTCCGCTCCTGCGGACACCCAGACTCCCGCCGATTCCGCCCCCGAGGATTCCGCTCCTGCCGGCTCCGCCGAGACCGTGAAGCTCAGCGTGGCCGCCTCCCCCACCCCCCACGCCGAGATTCTCAAGCAGTGCGTGGACATCCTGAAAGAGCAGGGCATTGAGCTGGTGGTGAATGAATACGCCGACTACGTGGTGCCCAACACCGCCGTGGAGGACGGAGACGAGGACGCCAACTACTTCCAGCATGTGCCCTATCTGGACAACTTCAACGCCGAGCGGGGCACCCACCTGGTGAGCGTGGCCGGCGTCCACATTGAGCCCATGGGCCTGTACGCCGGAAAGTCCGCCTCTCTGGACGCCATCCCCGACGGCGGCAAGGTCGCCGTCCCCAACGACCCCACCAACGAGGGCCGGGCCCTGCTGCTGCTGGAGGCCCAGGGGCTCATCAAGCTCAAGGACAGCTCCAATCTGGAGGCCACCCCCAAGGACATCGCCGAGAACCCCAAGAACCTGGAGTTCGTGGAGCTGGAAGCCGCCAACGTCCCCGCCAACCTGGACGAGGTGGACATCGCCGCCATCAACTCCAACTACGCCCTGGGCGCGGGGCTGAACCCCGTGGAGGACGCCCTGGTCATCGAGGCCGCCGATTCCCCCTATGTGAACGTCCTGGTGGTGAAGGAGGGCAGTGAGAACAACGAGGCCGTGCAGGCCCTTGTGAAGGCCCTCCAGTCCGATACCGTGAAGGACTTTATCAGCAGCACCTACAACGGCGCGGTGGTTCCCGCGTTCTGATTCGAAACCATTCGCCCCCCCGGCGGAGCGCGTATCCTCAACAGGAACCAGGAAACGTCCCCGCGTTCCGGATGCCCGCCGGAGGGAAGGAAAAAAGAGAGGCCGTGCCCGCTGGGCACGGCCTCTCATAGAGTGTCGAAAAACAGTAAAAACTCCAACAACGGGAAGGAAGAGAGTTACGAGAGGAACCCAGGAAGGGTTCCTTTCGTTTTCAATCGGAAGTTTTCAGAACTTTTTTAAAGGTCTGAAAACTTGCTCAGGCTGGCGAAAACATTTTTTCGACAGCCTGAGAGGCCGTGCCCGCTGGGCACGGCCTCTCTTTTCTGTGCGTTCCGGCGGACGGAACCCCCGGCGGCGGGGGTGGTTCCTGTTGGAGAGGGATACCGGTAGTCTTCCCCCGCCGTTCGGGCGCCCGCCGGAAACATAAACGCGGCGCCAAGTTCAGAGCCTCAGCACCGCGTAAAATGCGGATACACAGCTAGAACACCCTTGAAAAAGGAGGTGGGACAGGGTATAATAGATGTGTGGTGCAGGGAATTCCTGCTGTGCTGAGTGGTCGTGCACTCGTACAGGGCCGTCGGGTGTTCTGCGCGCCCGACGGCCTGCCGCTTTATGTTTCCAGTTTCTATTGTACCCTACCCGGGAAAAAATTGCAAGGGGATTCCGACAAAAAATGAACCTCAGCCCCGCTGCCGGAGAATCGCCGCCGCGCTCAGGCACAGCAGCGCCGCCAAGGCCCCCTGGCCCCAGAGCAGGTTATAGCTGACCGACTCCTTGTCCCGCTGCCGCGCCGCCGCCACAGAGGCGAACACGTACAGGGACACCAGGGCGAAGAGCAGGGCCAGCACATCCGCCGCCCCCCGCCAGCCCAGGGCCGCGGCCCCCAGGTACAGAAGAAAACCCGCCCCGGACACCATGGCCCCCAGGTTCAGCTGCTTCGCACCCTGCAGGAGCAGGGAATTTTTTCGTTTCATTCTATATACTCCCTGTTGATTTTCGATTTAATATTCTGTTTTGTATTTATTTCTCGTAGCCGTTGACCATCACATCCAGCGTCCGCGCCGCCACATCTCCCGCCACGCGGCTGCCGCCCCCTCCGTTTTCCACCAGGACCACGAAGGCGTAGGGCGCGTCCTCGTTCCGCAGGAACCCGGCGAACCAGGCGTGGGGGGCGGCCCCCTCCCCCACCTCGGCGGTGCCGGATTTGGCGCAGAGATCCATATTCGGGAAACGGCTGGAGCCGTAAGTCTTTTCCACGTTTCCCGCCATCAGCTCCGCCACCCGTTCCGCCGTGGAGGGATTGATGAGGACGCCGGTTTTCCGGGTCCAGTGAGGCAGAGAGGGGATCACATTTCGGGACTTTAGAATCAGGCAGGGCTCCGCCGCCCTGCCGCCGCCGGCGATGGCCCCCATCCAGACCATCAGGGCGCAGGGGTTCACCAGGTCCTTGTCCTGGCCCACCCCTGCCCAGCCCAGGCGGCCGCTGTCCAGGGCCCAGTCGAAGGAGCCCTTGGCGGTGGTCAGGCCGTTCAGGCCGTAGCTGGCGGTAAGGCCCGCCTGCTCCGTGTACTTCCGGAGGGTCTCCGCCCCCAGCTCCACGGCGATGTCCGCGAAGGCGGCGTTGCAGCTGTTGGCGAAGGCGGCGGCAATGTCCTGCTCCCCGTGGACGCCGGAGCAGATGATGGTCTCCTCCCCCAGCCGGAGAGAGCCGGTACAGCTCCAGGTCCGGCTCTCGATGTCCGGCAGGTTCTCCAGTGCCGCCGTCAGGGTGACGGTCTTGTAAACGGAGCCGGGCGTGAAGACGGAGGACAGGAAGCGGTTCACATAGGCCCCCTTGTAGCGGGGATTGGTCTCGATGTCCTCCGGGACGCTCAGCGGGTCGTAGCTGGGCGCGGAGACCATGCAGAGGACCTCCCCGGTCTTGTAGTTGTACACCGCCACGGTCCCGGCGCGGCCGTTCAAGGCCTGATACGCCTCGTAGTTGTACCGGGCGTCGATGGTCAGGGTCAGCTCCCCGCCACGGTCCGCGTCAAAGGCCCCGTTGAGGAGATTCCATCCCGTCAGCCGGCCGGCGAAGGCGTTCAGCGCCCCGGTGCCGATGCGGCCCTGCAAGTCCCCCACGGCGTGAAGGGTGGCCTTGCGGACGGTCTCGCTGTCGTAGTACGTCCGGGCCCCGTTTTCAGCGGAGGACAGCACGTCCCCGTCCCGGTCCAGCACCGTCCCGGCGGTGAGCTGGCCCTGGGCGTTGTAAAGGTGGCGGTTAAAAGCGGAGGAGGCCCAGTCCCCTCCTTGGGTGAGATAGCGGAAGAGAAACACGACCATTCCCGCCGCCAAAACCAAGGCCAGCAGAAAGCAGACCACCGCCCGGTTTTCAATTTTCTTCATACAAAGACCTCCTTCCCCGTCTCCCGTCCTTCGTCTCCCGTCCTTCGTCCCTCGTCTCCCGTCCTTCGTCCCTCGTCTCCCGTCCCTCGTCCCCCGTTCCCCGTCCTTCGTCCCCCCCGCAGGGGGTGGGGGATGCTCAAGGGGGAGCCCGCTCCCCCTTGAAGGAGGCGGAGGAAACGGAGCGGAACGGATGCCCGGCTTTCAGCCGGGCGGAGTGGAGCGCAGTTTTTGACGCCGTATGGCGAAGCTGGCGTTTTCCCGGGTATCCGTCGCCTTCAGAAAGGCCAGCAGACCCCAGGCGGAGATCATGGCGGAGCCGCCGTTGGAGACAAAGGGGAAGGTCACCCCCGTCAGCGGCAGGATGTCCACCGACCCGAACACGTTCAGACAGGTCTGAAACACCAGCAGGGACCCGGCGGCACAGGCGGCCAGGCAGTAAAAGCTGCTCCGCCCCGCCCGGCAGGCCCGGACGGTGAAGAACGCCAGGGCGGCCATGGATCCCACGGCGAAAAACGCGATGATCAGCCCCCACTCCTCGCAGAGCATGCCGAAGACCAGGTCCGTGTCCGCCGCCGGAATCCGGTGCAGCCAGCCGTTGCCCGCCCCCATGCCCAGCAGGCCTCCGGAGGCCGCGGCGGACATGGTGCGGGTCTGCTGGTAGCCCCCGCCGGAGGGATCCGCCCAGGCGTGGCCCCAGGCGGCGAAGCGGCCCAGAATGTAGGGCTTGAACTTTACAATAATCCCCGCGCCGAACACCGCCCCGCCGCAGATGAGGGACAGCGTGGCGAAGTCCCCGGAGCGGAGGTAGGCCAGCACCAGGAAGGTGACGAAGAAAATCGCCGCCGTGCCGAAGTCGCTCATCAGCCCCAAAAGGCCCACGCAGACCCCGGTGAGGACGATGAACAGCGTCAGATTCCGCTTGTGGAACAGCCGCTCCAGCGTGGCGGACCCGGCGAAGATGTAGCAGATCTTGGCGATTTCCGAGGGCTGGAAGCTCAGCGGGCCCAGGGAGATCCAGTTCACCGCGCCGTATTTCCGGTTCCCCAGCAGCAGCGTCACGGCCAGAAGGCCGATGGAGGCCGCCGCCATGACCCAGCGGTTCCGCTGGACCCGGCCCAGGTCCCGGAGGAACAGCCCCAGGGTGAGGAACAGCCCCAGTCCCAGCACCACCGCCAAAAGCTGCTTGTAAAGGCTGCCCGGCGCGCTGGAGGCGGTGACCGCCAGGGAGAGGGTGGAGAGGAAGAAGGCGATGGTCTCCATCTCGAAGCCCACACAGCGGGAAAGGCGCAAGGCCCCGGCGTAGAGCCACATCACCGCCGTCAGCCCCAGGAAGGCCAGGGGGACGGCGGTGGAGTCCGCGTCCCCGGCGGAGATCATCAGCTGGACACAGGTCAAAAGCTGAAAGACAGTGAGCCAGAGGAAGGAGGGCCACATGGCGGCGGGACGCTCCGCCCGGCGTTTTTCCGTCTGCTCCTCCCGCTCCTCCACGGTCTGGGGCAGGAACAGCAGGGGTACGCCGCCCAGCTCCACCCGGTCCCCCAGCTGAATGGGGGCGGAATGCTCCACCTTTTCGCCGTTGAGCAGGACGCCGCCCTTGGAGTCCAGGTCGTAGAGGGTCCAGAGGCCGTCCTCCCCCCGGCAGAGGGCGGCGTGCTGGCGGGAGACGCTGGGGTAGTTCAGACGCACGTCGGCGCTTTTTCCCCGGCCCAGGATGTTCTCCCAGTGGGTCAGGGGGACGGAGCCCCCGCCGGGGAGGCTCAGCTGGCCCCAGGTCTCCGGCGTGTGGGGGGCCCGGAGAAGGGACCGGACGGCCCGCCAGAGGATGGCCCCGGCCAGCACCGGGAGCAGGAAGCGGACAAAGGCCGTATAGAAAACCCCGACGGCGGGATACGCCGCCAGGAGCTCGGGCAGGGTCATAGACGGGCCTCCTTTCGGAGAGATGATGGAATCGGTAAAGTGGAAACGCGTCTTGGATGCCGTTCAAGTTTACCGGCTATCGTTCAGCATACCATGGTTTTATGAAAAAATCTACCGGAAATCGGAGCAAGGGAAGGAATCGCCAAAAATTTCCGGCACAGCCTTCACTTTTCCGGCGTTGTGCCGATATATTATATAAGAACGTATGCTTCGGGGTTTTGCCGGGGCGGAAAGGAACGGCTATGGAAAGCGTAAAATCCCATGGGAGCGGACTGGGCGAGTATGTCCAGTTCGGAAAGTGGACGTTTCAAAACGCGACGGATCAGCTGAAAAAGGTAACGGACCCGGAGGAAATCCGGAAATTTAAGGACAACTGCGTCGTCTTCAACCCCACGGAGGCGGAGCAGAAGGACCGGTTCCGGGCGGAGTTCAGCGCCGCCGCCATGGACAGGAGTCCCGTGATCTCCGATGTCAAGCAGGAGGTTTACCAGCAGGCGGAGGCCGCCATCGGCAAGTTTTATGACGGGACGCTGTCGGCGGAGGAGCTGGCCGATACCTACCGGGGCCTTTCCGACCGGCTCATGGACGCCTGTAAGGACCGGGGGTACCCTATGCCCTTATGGGGCGGCATGATGGGCCCCGCTTTTCAGGAGACCTTTTACGGAGAGTTCCGCCGCATGGTCCTGGACGAGGCCGTACAGCGGAACAACGCCGAGGGGAAACAGTATATCACCGGGGAAATGAACGCCCAGAGGAATTGGAAATACTACAACTCGGACTATTACTTCCAGAGCGAGAACGCCGTTTCCGCCCTGACGGAAGCGTTTGCCGCCATGGCGGAGGAGCGGGGCTGGGAGGATACGGCTTCCGTCCCGGACTACAGGGCCAAGGGCCTGAACCTCTACGACAACTTCAACTCCGCCCTGTCCAACCACTTCGACGTGGACGATCAGTTCGTCATGGACCCGAATCAGGCCCCGCCCAAGGATTTCCGCTGGTTCTATCAATCCGGCGGAAACAGCGGGAACACGACTTCCGTCACGTCCCTGACCATCGAGCACCCGGACGGCACCACGACCTTTGTGGATTACACCAAGCAGGGTTTCGATTCCACGGACCCCACCAAGGGTATCACCTGGGCCGCTTACAAGGACGAGAGCGGAACGTGGCGGCATCAGACCGCGGATTTTACCTATGACTTCTCCAGGGACGACCTGAAAAACGTGGCCGGTCTCTTGAAGTTCACCGGACAGTCCGGCGGGGCCCAGGAGGCCGTGAACCGGTTCTTGAAAAATCTTCAGATCTACCCCGGCGGCTATTTCAGCCGCTTCCCCCAATATGGAAATCTGGGCATGAACCTGCGGGTGTAGCCGCGGGCGGAAAGGAGGCCCTGCCATGTCCGACATGCAAGTAAACGCCGCTGTCTCCTCCTGGCAGAGCCAGAGCGCCGCCCAGGCCCCCCGGGAACAGGAGAAGGAGGACCCCTCCTTCACGATCTACGAGATGATGAAGGAGGCCCGGGAGAAGGCCGACGCCACCCGGGACAAATTCAATTCCATCAAGCCCAAGCCCCGCTACGGCGACGCGCCCATGGAGGCCTACGCCCGGCTGGCCCGGGCCAGGCGTCCCGCCGAGGTCAACGCCGCCGCCGGATACGCCCGGCGGCAGATCGCCCGGCTGAGGGCCGCCAAGCAGACGGATCCGGATAACGCCAAGCGCATCCAGGCCGCCATCAACCAGCTCCAGAAGGCCGTCCAGCGGGCGGGGAAGAAGAACCGGGACCTGGAGCGGGAGCGCGTCGCCCAGGCCCGGCAGAAAAAATTACAGCAGGAGAAGCGGACCCGGGAGGCCCGCCGCCAGAAGCAGGAGCTTTTGCGCAAGCAGGCCATGCGGCGGCTCCGGGAGTCCGGCTACCTCCGGGAGGCGGAGATCGACAACCGGATGCAGGCCCACATCGCCGCCGTGGACATGGAGCTGCGGGAGCAGATGCAAAAGCTGGAGAGCTCCATCCAGCCCTCCATGGAGCTGGTGGCAAAGCAGTACGCCGCGGACAGCGCCGCCATGGCGCTGCCGGAGGAGACGGCGCCCGCCCCCGCCGGTGGGGAAATTGATTTGCAGGCGTAAGCGAAGTTTATACTATTGGAGGAATGACCCGGCATGAGAATTGAAAACGCACTCCAGGCCCGCCCGGAATACCGGAAAACCACGGCCACACCGCCAAAAACCTTCGGCCAGGTGATGGAGGCAACGAAAGCCCAGGACCGCTACGTCTCCAGCGCCCCGCAGCCCCGGACGGAGCCAGAGTTTTCCCTAGCGGACGAACTTATTATGGCGTTACCGTCAGCAACGCAACCCACGCGAAACTGAAACAGCTGGCGGAGCTGAACGCCCAGGCCGATTACACCGGCATGGGTCCGGACGAAATCTATGCAGAAATCTGGAACCGCTACAATGAAGCCTTTGACGGAAATATGATCGCCATTCGAAGCTTTATCGGTGGACCAGCAGAATGGGCTGCCATCAACCAACAGTTTGATGGTGAAATTACGCGCCATATTTACAACCCCGCCATAATCGACGCGCGGAAAGAGGGCTTGGAGCTGGACGGCAGACCGTATGCGGAGTGGACCAACGCGGAAGTGGATGCATTGGATAGTTCTTCCAGGCTCAAAGCATGTAAGACTGTTGATAACGCGCTGATGAAGGTTTTAGGTTACGACGGAATGAGTTTTGAGGAGCGGGAGGCGGCCATCCGGGAGAAGTACGCCGGAAAAAATACGACGCTGGATTTTTTGAACATGCAGAGTGAGCTGGATTTGTCCGGTGTCCTGAACCATAAGATGGGAAAAGATCAGGCGGGCACCTACCGCGTCATGCTGAGAGAGCGGTTTGAAGAAGTCTTCAATCCGAACAGCATTTCCAAAGTTGGAATCGGGAAGTATACGCTGATGACGGCGGACCAATGGTACCGTGTGGCGGACCAGCCCTTTGACACGGCCCAATTCGCGACCGCAATGAAAGACAATTTGCACCGGGTCAGCGGCCACAACGGCTGGACTGAGGACTATGTAAAGATGATGGAGGGCTTCTTTGACCACTTTATCACCGGAGCGGCGGACGACGGCCTGGACTCTCTGCTGGATGCGGCCATTGAATAACAAACGGCGGGACCCCTGGGGGCCCCGCCGTTTTTATGTGCTCTCGCCGCTCTCCGGCTCTTCCGCCTCCACTTCCACGGGAAGGCCGTTGACCTCCACGTCCTCCCCGGCGGGGATGAGGAGATATTTCCGCCCGTCGATGACGCGGGTCTCCACCAGATAGCTGTAGGCCGGGTCCAGGGAGATGGTGGCCTGCTCCGTTTTCACGTCGAAGCGCCGCGTGTCGATGAGGTTCTCCGGGTTCAGCGCCGCCCCGCCGAAGGCCTGGCCGCACTGCTCCTGGAAGGCCGCCGCCCGCTCCTCCGGCACGCCGCAGTCCCGGAGGATGCCGCCGATCTCCCCGGCGGAGAGGGCCAGAGGCTCCGCTTCCTTGTCCTCGCGGTTCGCCTCGATTTTCTCCAGCAGCCGCCCGTGAACCGCCTGGACCACCTCCAGGCTGCAGGCGTCCTCCAGCGCCCCGGTGAGAGCCCCCTGGAAGGCCTCCCGCTGCTCGGCGGCGGACATGGGGGGCTCCGTGCGGAAGACGGCGTCCAGGAACTCCTGGTGAATCTGGTCCGGCTTCCGGGAATAGAAGAGGGCGTTGTAGATGTTCGCCGCCCGGTCGTCGAAGGCGGGGAAAAGGAAGCCTAGCTCCGGGGCGGAGACCACCTGTCCGGCGGCGCAGCTGTGGAATTCGTTCTCCCCGGGGAAATAGCCCAGCTCCATTTTGCAGTTTTTCACCGGGCACACGCTGCATAGGATGTAGGAGAATACCTCGTCGGAGCTGTCGGGGTCGGCTTCCCCGTCCTTCCCCCGGCGGGGCACGTCATAGGCGTCGTGGGCCAGAAGAATCAGGTAGTTGCTGTCCCCCATGTCCAGCGCGCCGATGACCGCGCGGTAAAAGGTCTCCCGGATTTCCCCGTCCTTCAGCCCGGACTCCCGGAGGGCGGAGAGAAGGCGGTGCTCGTCGCTGTCCGCCACCTGCTGGGTGGAGAAGACCACGTCGATCAGGTTTTTTCCCAGGGACCCGGAGAGGGACTTTTTCAGGAGGCTCAGGTATTTCTCCGCCTCCTCCAGGGGCATGTTCCCCAGGGACTCGTCCAGATAGGAGATGATTTCCCGGCTGGAGCCGTTGACATAGCAGCCATAGACCCGGCTGACGGCGGATTTCTCCGGCCGGAAGCGGCGGCGGAGCTCGCTGACTTCTTTCTGATTCATAATCATACCTCGTTTTTCAGCGGCGGCGCCGCTGGGATGTTCCGACAGTGTTGTCAAACATGTATTCTACTGGAAAGCGCCGGGAAATGCAACCGCTTTTTTCGGCGGCGGGGACGGGGTGTAAATATCCTGTAAAGAACGCCGGGTTTCCTTGCGGAAGGGACCGGTTTTGTGTTAAGATAAACGATATCATAGATTGGAAACCCGAGGGGAGGCGGACGGGATGAGCAGGCTTGGACACTGGAGAGACCGGATGGGCCGGACAAAAACGGTCCTGGGCGAGAAGGTCCGGGAGGCCCTGGCCTCCGTGCTGCCCATTACGGCCATTGTGCTGGTCCTCTGCCTCACCGTGGCCCCCCTGCCGGTGGACATCCTGCTGGCCTTTTTGGCGGGGGCGGTGCTGCTGATCTTGGGGATGGGCTTTTTCACTCTGGGGGCTGAGGCCGCCATGACCCCCATCGGCGAGCAGGTGGGCACCCACATGGCGAACTCCCGGAAAATCTGGGTCATCGTCTCCGTCAGCTTCCTGATCGGCGTGGTGGTCACCATCTCCGAGCCGGATCTCCAGGTCTTGGCCTCCCAGGTTCCGGGCATTCCCAACGCCCTGCTGGTGGGGGCCGTGGCCGCCGGAGTGGGGGTGTTCCTGGTGGTGGCCCTGCTTCGCATCCTGTTTCAGATTTCCCTCCAATGGCTGCTGATCGGCTCCTATGCCCTGGTGTTCCTCCTGGCGGCGTTCTTTGTGCCGGGGGATTTCCTGGCGGTGGCCTTTGACTCCGGCGGCGTCACCACCGGGCCCATGACGGTGCCCTTCATCATGGCCCTGGGCCTGGGCGTCTCCTCCATCCGAAGCGACGAGAACGCCGCCCAGGACAGCTTCGGCCTGGTGGCCCTGTGCTCTGTGGGGCCCATTCTGGCGGTGCTGATTCTGGCCATGATTTTCCCGGCCTCCGGGGCCTATCACCCCGCCTCCATGCCCCAGGCGGCGGACAGCCGGGAGCTGGGCGGGCTGTTCCTCTCCGCCTTTCCGGAGTACGCAGTGGAGGTTTTCAAGAGCCTCTTCCCCATCGCCGCCTTCTTCGGCCTGTTCCAGGCGGCGGCCCTGCGCCTGAAGCGGAAGAAGGTCTTGAAAATCCTCATCGGCCTCCTGTATACTTACATTGGATTGGCCCTCTTTCTCACGGGGGTCAACGTGGGCTTCCTCCCGGCGGGCACGTATCTGGGCCGTCAGATCGCCGGCCTGCCCTTTAATTGGCTGCTGGCCCCCACCGGCATGCTGATGGGCTGGTTCATCGTCCAGGCGGAGCCGGCGGTCCACGTGCTGAACCGCCAGGTGGAGGAGATCACCTCCGGGGCCATCCCCGGCGGGGCCATGAGCGCCAGCCTCTCCATCGGCGTGGCGGCGTCCATCGGCCTTGCCATGGTGCGGGTGCTCACCGGGATTTCCATCTTCGCCTTCCTGGTGCCGGGGTATCTGCTGGCGGTGGTTCTCTCCTTCTTCGTGCCGAAGATTTTTACCTCCATCGCCTTCGACTCCGGCGGCGTGGCCTCGGGCCCTATGACGGCCACATTCCTTCTCCCCTTCGCCATGGGGGCCTGCGAGGCCCTGGGGGGAAACATTGTCACCGACGCCTTCGGCGTGGTGGCCATGGTGGCGATGACGCCGCTGCTGACCATCCAGCTTTTGGGCCTGGTGTACCAGTGGAAGCTCAATAAGGCGAAGCTGGCCCAGGCGGCGGAGGATGAGGAGATCATCGACCTTGCCTATTGAATGGAAGCGCCCAGGCGCGTGAAGAGAGGAGGCCCCCTATGGACAGAGCCGTTCTTATGATCGTCATCACGGACCGGAGCCGGGGCGGGGAGTTCGCCTCTTGGTTCCAGACCCAGGGGGCCACGCTGGTGCTGTCCGCCCTGGGGCAGGGCACCGCCGCCACGGAGGTGCTGGACTATCTGGGGCTGGAGGCCACGGAAAAGGCGGTGCTGTTCCTGGCGGCCCCCCGGTCCGCCCGGCTGGTGCGGAAGGCGGCCCGGGAGCTGTGGCTGGACGTGCCGGGGCGGGGGATTCTGATGGCCGTGCCCGTCTCCAGCGTGGGCGGGGCCCGGGCCAGGGATTACCTGCTGTCATGGCAGGCGGAGGAGGACGACATGGAAAAAGAGATTACCCACGAGCTCATCGTGGTCATCGCCAACCGGGGCCATACCGACCAGGTGATGGACGCCGCCCGCTCCGCCGGAGCCGCCGGAGGCACCACCATTCACGCCAAGGGCACGGGGACGGAGCTGGCGCGCAAATTCTTCGGCGTGTCCCTGGCGGCGGAGAAGGAAATCGTGTTCATCCTGGCGAAGGAGACGGACCGAAAGCCCATCATGAAAGCGGTCATGACCCAGGCGGGGATGCAGACAAAGGCCCAGGCCGTGGTGTTCTCCCTGCCGGTGACGGATCTGGCGGGACTGCGGCTGCTGGAGGAGGACGGGTGAGGAATCCCAGGCCGGCCGCTGCATGGCTGGAGGAAGGGCCTGACCAGGGGGTCAGGCCCCACACAGGAGGGATTCCCCGACTGCCAGAGCGGCGGCGTTTTGAAATTGAGAAAAGAGGCCCGGCGCTGTTTTGCTCCGGACCTCTTTCGTTGCCGTCGCTCCGGCCCGGTCTATCGCCAGACTGTCAGAGCGTGTTAAAGTTCTTTGGATACTTTCTTTCAAGAAAGTATCAGGTCACCAAAAGCACCACATACCCCGCGTAGAGCCCCAGCATCAAAACGCCCTGCCAGCGGTAGAACCGCTCCGCCACCAGGGGCGGAATCACCGCCACGCAGCAAAGCAGCAGGCAGGCGGGCATGTCCAGGGCCGTGGTCTGGGCCCCGATGGTCAGGGCCCCGCCGCTGACGGCGGAGCATACCGGCAGGATCATGGTCAGGTCGATGACGTTGGCCCCGATGATGTTTCCCACGGACATGGAGGCCTCTTTTTTGGCGATGGCCGTCAGGGTGGTCACCAGCTCGGGGAGAGAGGTGCCGATGGCCACCATGGTCACGCCGATGATGCTGGCGGGGACCCCCATCAGCAGGGCCAGCTCGCTTCCGTAGTTGATCAGCAGTTGGGACCCGGCGACAATGGCCGCGATGCCCAGGACGAACAGGAAGATTTTCTCCGCCATCTGCCGCCGGGAGACGGTGCGGCCCTTTTGGCGCGCGTCCCGGTTTTCCGCCATGCCGCTCTTCGCGTCCCGGAGGTTGCTCCAGATATACACGCCGAAGATGACAAACAGGGTGAGGCCCGGCAGCGTCTTCAGCGCCCCGCCCCGGCTGAGAACCAGCAGCAGCGCCGCGCCGAAGACCATCAGCAGGGCCTTCAGCTGGAACTGGGAGCGCTTGACCGCCGAGGGGATGCACACCAGGGACAGCCCCAGGATGAGCCCCAGGTTGGCCGTGACGGAGCCCACGGCGTTGCCCACCGCCAGGTCCACCTCCCCCTGGAGGGTGCCGGTGAGGGAGACCGTCAGCTCCGGCAGGGTGGTGGCCAGGGAGACGATGGTGGCCCCAATGATGAACCGGGGGACGCCGGTGGCCTCCGCGATCCACACGGCCCCGTCCAGGAACCAGTCGCCGCCCTTGATGATCAGGAGCAGGCCCAGCAAAAACAACAGCACCGTAATCCAAATTTCCATACTATCCACCGCTTTCCAAAAATTCAGCGAGACCTCTATCCCCCAGGGCAACGCCGGAAACCCGGCAGTTGTCCCACAGGATAAAAGTCTCGCTTTTCAGCGGGCCCGGATGGCGGTGAACCATCGTGATGACGAGCCGCGCCACGTTTGAAACGTAAGCTACTCCCTTTTACGAAGCCATGAGCTGTGAGACCACTATAGGGAATCATACACGTTTTGTCAACGCTAACTTTGTCACAATCTGGCAGTCGGACAAGGAATTTACAAGGTCTTAGCGCGTCCCTCAAATCGACGGGTCGAAGCCGATGTATTTGCGCCAGAGGGTCCGGCCCTCCGCCGGCTGCTCCTGGGGGACAAAGCCGCAGTCCCGGAGGTACGCCTCCCCGGCCCCGCCGGGGCCTGAAACGGCGGTCAGCTCCGCCCCGCCCCGCTGCCGGGTGTGCTGCACCGCCTGGCCTAGAAGCTGGATGCCCAGGCCCCGCCTCCGGCTGTCCGGGCGGATGTAGGCAAGGTGAATCCGCCCCGTCTCCGGCTCCATGTGGAGCAGGCCTGCGGGCTCTCTGTCCAGAAGACCCTCCAGGGTCAGGGGGGCGGCGGGGACGGGCCCGGACTCCCCCGCCCCGGCCCAGGCGGCGGCCAGACGCTCTGCGGCTTCCGGACCCTCCAGGGGCCGGAACCACAGCCCCGGCTCCAGGGCAAAGGCCCGGCGGACGCTTTTCTCCCCGGCCAGATATTCGGGGGTCTGCAAATGGCGGTTGTCGTTCATAAAGACGGCCCGGAGGTCCTCCCCGTCCCATTCCAGCAGGGATACGGCGGTGTTGTCCCCGGTTGGGGACTTCTCCCCGGTGTCCCGGAGGGAGATGCCCTGGAGATTGGCCAGCAGAAGGCGGATGGCGTAGCCATGGGAGAAAAGGGCCAGGGTCTTCCCCGGGTTTGCCCGGGCAATGTCCTCCACGGCGGCCTTGACCCGGGCCAGCACCTCCGCCGGGGTCTCCGCCCCGGGGATGGACCAGCGGTCCATGCGGATGCCGAAATCCGCCATCTCCTGGGGATATTGGCGGGCGATGTCTCCCCAGGTCCGGCCCTCCCAGTCCCCCACGCAGATCTCCCGGAGGCCGGGGCAGCGGTGAAGGGGCAGGTTCTTCGGCTGATAAAGGGCGGAGGCGGTGGCCCGGGTCCGGTAGAGGTCGCTGGCGTAGACGGCGTCGATGGGGATGTCCGCGAAGCGCCGCTCCAGGGCCCGGACCTGCCGCCAGCCCCGGTCCGTAAGGTTGCTGTCGTGCTGGCCCTGGGCAATGCGGTAGAGGTTGCCCTCCGCCTCGGCGTGGCGGATGAGATAGAGATTGGTCATAACAAGGCCTCCTGCAATGAAACATTCTTTTCCATAGTATACCGTGTTTGGCGGACTTTGGCAAAGGGTGCGGCGGATTTTTTCCCCGCAGTCGGGCAAACTGTTGCCGCACGGAAAAGGAGTGAATGAAGATGAAAAAGAGCACGGGATTTCTCCTCGGCATCGGCGCGGGCGTAGCCGCCGGCGCGGTGGCGGGGATGATGGCGCCCCAGAACAGCCGCCGGGCCGTGAAAAAGCAGATGGACCACAGCATCCACAAGCTGGGCACGGCGGTGGAGCAGGCGGTGGACAGCGCCGCCTCCAGCATGGGCTGACGGAAAACCGCCGGCTGAAAAATCCCCGGAGTCGTGACTCCGGGGATTTTCCTTATAGGATATGGCGAATGAATTATTTCTTGCTCTCGGCCACGGCCACAGCCACGGCGACGGTGGCGCCCACCATGGGGTTGTTGCCCATGCCCAGGAAGCCCATCATCTCCACGTGAGCGGGGACGGAGCTGGACCCGGCGAACTGGGCGTCGGAGTGCATCCGGCCCATGGTGTCGGTCATGCCGTAGCTGGCGGGGCCGGCGGCCATGTTGTCCGGGTGCAGGGTGCGGCCCGTGCCGCCGCCGGAGGCCACGGAGAAGTACTTCTTCCCCAGCTCTACGCACTCCTTCTTATAGGTGCCCGCCACAGGGTGCTGGAACCGGGTGGGGTTGGTGGAGTTGCCGGTGATGGACACGTCCACGCCCTCCAGGTGCATGATGGCCACGCCCTCCCGGACGTCGTCCGCGCCGTAGCAGCGGACACCTGCCCGCTCGCCCTCGGAGTATGGGATCTCCTTGACCACCTTCACCTCGCCGGTGCCGTAGTCAAACTGGGTCTGGACATAGGTGAAGCCGTTGATCCGGCTGATGATCTGGGCGGCGTCCTTGCCCAGGCCGTTGAGGATGACCCGGAGGGGCTCCTTCCGGGCCTTGTTGGCGTTGCGGACGATGCCGATGGCGCCCTCGGCGGCGGCGAAGGACTCGTGGCCCGCCAGGAAGGCGAAGCACTTCGTCTCGTCCCGCAGCAGCATGGCGCCCAGGTTTCCGTGGCCCAGGCCCACCTTCCGGTCCTCGGCCACAGACCCGGCGATGCAGAAAGCCTGAAGGCCCTCGCCGATGGCCTCGGCAGCCTCGGCGGCGGTGGCCACGTTTTTCTTCAGCGCAATGGCCGCGCCCACGCAGTAGGCCCAGCAGGCGTTCTCAAAGCAGATGGGCTGGATGCCCTTGACGATCTCGTAGGGGTCGAAGCCGGCGGCCTTGCAGAGGTCCCGGCACTCCTCCACGCTCTTGATTCCGTACTGAGACAGGACGGAATTGATCTTCTCGATTCTTCTCTCGTAGCTTTCAAACAGAGCCATTTCTCAATTCCTCCTTTTCTTACTCGTGACGGGGGTCAATGTATTTGGCCGCGCCGTCAAACTGGCCGTAGTGGCCCTTGGCCTTCTCCAGGGCTTCGCCCGCGTCGGTGCCCTTTTTGATGGCGTCCATCATTTTGCCCAGGTTCACAAACTCATAGCCGATGATTTCGTCGTCCTTGTTCAGGGCGATGCGGGTGACATAGCCCTCGGCCATCTCCAGGTAGCGGGGCCCCTTGGCCTTGGTGCCGAACATGGTGCCAACCTGGGACCGCAGGCCCTTGCCCAGGTCCTCCAGGGAGGCGCCGATGGGCAGGCCGCCCTCGGAGAACGCGGTCTGGGTCCGGCCGTAGACGATCTGGAGGAACAGCTCCCGCATGGCGGTGTTGATGGCGTCGCACACCAGGTCGGTGTTCAGGGCCTCCAGCAGGGTTTTGCCGATGAGGATCTCGGAGGCCATGGCAGCGGAGTGGGTCATGCCGGAGCAGCCCAGGGTCTCCACCAAGGCCTCCTCAATGACGCCGTCCTTAACGTTGAGGGTCAGCTTGCACGCGCCCTGCTGGGGGGCGCACCAGCCGACGCCGTGGGTAAGGCCGGAGATGTCCTTGATCTCCTTGGCCTGGACCCATTTCCCCTCCTCGGGGATGGGGGCGGGACCGTGGTACGCGCCCTTGGCGACGGGGCACA
>CAJUQQ010000005.1 GCA_910588175.1 uncultured Oscillibacter sp. | reverse complement strand
GCGTGGTCAAGCGCCACGGCGCGGCCGTGAAGCGCAACACCCACGGCGGCGGCCCCGTCCACCGGCATCAGGGCTCCCTGGGCGCCGGCACCACCCCGGGCCACATCGCCAAGGGCCGCGACGGCGCGGGCCACATGGGCGTGGACCAGGTCACCGTCCAAAACCTGTCCGTGGTCAAGGTTGATCCCGAGCTGAACATGCTGGTGGTCTGCGGCGCGGTGCCCGGCCCCAAGGGCGGGCTCGTGACCATCAAGTCCACCGTCAAGGTCCACAAGGTCAAGCAGGCCGGCGCGGACATCAGCAAGAACCCGCAGAAGGCTTCCGGCCGCAACCCGCAGAAGGCCTCCGCCAGAAGCAAGTGAGAAAGGGGTGCTGAGTAAATGTCTACTGTGAAAGTGTTAAACATGGCCGGCGCGGAAGTCGGCACTGTGGAACTGAACGACGCGATCTTCGGCATTGAGCCCAACGAGTCCGTCGTCCACGAGGTGGTAAAGAACCACCTCGCCAACTGCCGCCAGGGCACCCAGAGCGCCCTGACCCGCGCGGAGGTTTCCGGCGGCGGCAGAAAGCCCTGGCGCCAGAAGGGCACGGGCCACGCCCGCCAGGGCAGCACCCGGGCTCCCCAGTGGACCCACGGCGGCATCGTCTTCGCGCCGAAGCCCCGGAGCTACAGCTATGTGCTGAACAAGAAGGTCCGCCGCCTGGCCCTGAAGTCCGTCCTCTCCGCCAAGGCCGCCGAGGGCTGCCTGGTGGTGATCGACGCCATCAAGCAGACGGAAATCAAAACCGCCGAGTTCCGCAAGTTCCTGAACGCTGTCAAGGTCGACGGCAAGGCCGTGGTGGTGACCCCCGCCATGGACGAGACGATCGTCAAGAGCGCCCGGAACCTTCCCGGCGTGCTGACCACCCCCGCGGCGCAGCTGAATGTCTATGACATCGTCAACGCCAAGTATCTGGTGGTGGATCAGGCCGCCCTCGCCAAAATCGAGGAGGTGTACGCGTAATGACCGCATACGATATCGTGATCCGCCCCATCATCACCGAGCGGGCCATGGCCGGAGCCGCCGACAAGAAGTACGTCTTCGAGGTGGCCAAGGACGCCGGCAAGGTGGAGATCAAGAAGGCCGTGGAGGAAATCTTCGGCGTGAAGGTGGCCGCCGTCAACACTCTGACGGTGCCCGGCAAGGAAAAGCGCATGGGCGCGGGCCGTCCCGGCATGACGAAAACCTGGAAAAAGGCCTACGTCCAGCTGACCCCCGATTCCAAGACCATCGAGTTCTTTGAAGGCATGGTCTGATTCTACGGAAGGAGTGTAACGACAAATGTCTATTAAAACTTTTAAGCCGACGACTCCCTCCCGGCGTCAGATGACGGTCTCCGGATTCGACGGCATTGACAAGAAGGCCAAGCCCGAGCCCAAGCTCACCGAGACCCTGAAAAAGAGCGCCGGCCGGAACAGCTACGGCCGCATCACCGTCCGCCACCGGGGCGGCGGCAACAAGCGGAAATACCGCATCATCGACTTCAAGCGCGACAAGCACGATTGCTTCGCCACCGTCCTCCGCCTGGAGTACGACCCCAACCGCTCCGCCAACATCGCCCTCCTGGAGTATGAGGACGGCGAGCGCCGCTACATTCTGGCCCCCGTGGGTCTGAAGGCCGGCGACAAGGTGGAGTCCGGCCCCAGCGCCGACATCAAGGAGGGCAACGCCCTCCCCCTGGCCAACATCCCCGTGGGCACCATGATCCACAACATCGAGCTGCACCCCGGCAACGGCGCCCAGCTGGTCCGCTCCGCCGGAACCGCCGCCCAGCTCATGGCCAAAGAGGGCGGCGACGCCCAGATCCGCATGCCCTCCGGCGAGGTCCGCATTGTGCGGACCAACTGCATGGCGACGATCGGCCAGGTGGGAAACATTGACCATGCCAATATCAACATCGGCAAAGCGGGCCGCAAGCGCCACATGGGCTGGCGCCCCACCGTCCGGGGCTCTGTCATGAACCCCTGCGACCACCCCCACGGCGGCGGCGAGGGCCGCGCCCCGGTTGGCCGCTCCGGGCCCGTGACCCCCTGGGGCAAGCCGGCGCTGGGCTACAAGACCCGGAAGAAGAAGAACCCCACCAGCAAATTCATCGTCAAGCGCCGCAACGAGAAGTAAGGGAGGCAGATGAAATATGAGCAGATCCATTAAGAAAGGCCCGTACGTTGCCCCCGAGCTTCTGAAGCGGGTCGAGGAAATGAACGCGAAGAACGAGAAGAAGGTTCTCAAGACCTGGAGCCGCAGCTCCACCATCTTCCCCTCCTTCGTGGGCCACACCATCGCCGTGCACGATGGCCGGAAGCATGTGCCCGTCTATGTCCAGGAGGACATGGTCGGCCACAAGCTGGGTGAGTTCGCCCCCACCCGCACCTTCCGCGGACACCGGAAGGACTGAGTTGAAGGAGGATGCAGAACATGGAAAATAAAGTTGCGAAGGCCTATCTGCGCTACGTCCGCATCGCCCCCCGGAAGGTCCAGATCGTCTGCGACCTGATCCGCGGCAAGGACGCGGGCAGCGCCATGGCCATCCTGATGCAGACCCCCAAGGCTGCCTCCGAGCCCCTGCAAAAGCTGCTGAAGAGCGCCGTTGCCAACGCCGAAAACAACTTCGGCATGGACCCCGCCAAGCTGGTGGTGTCCGAGGTTTACGCCACGCCCGGCCCCATCCTCAAGCGGATGATGCCCCGGGCCCAGGGCCGCGCCTACCGTATCAACAAGCGCACTTCTCACGTCACCTTGGCTGTGGCGGAAAAGGCATAAGAGGGAGGAGAACCGTTTATGGGACAGAAAGTCAATCCCCACGGCCTGCGCGTGGGCGTCATTAAAGACTGGGATTCCCGCTGGTACGCCAGTGACGAGAAGGTCGGCGACCTGATCGTGGAGGACCAGAAGATCCGCAAGTACCTCAAAAAGACCCTGTACGGCGCCGGCGTGCCCAAGATCGAGATTGAGCGCAGCGGCGACGCGGTGACGGTGTTCCTGCACTGCGCCCGGCCCGGCATGGTCATCGGCAAGGGCGGCGAGCAGATTGAGCAGTACCGCCTGGCCGTGGAGAAGCTGGTGGGCAAGAAGGTCCGCCTGAACATCGTCGAGGTCCGCAACCCCGACATGAACGCCCAGCTGGTGGCGGAGAACATCGCCCAGCAGTTGGAAAAGCGCATCTCCCACCGCCGCGCCATGAAGAACGCCATGGCCCGGGCCATGCGGGCCGGCGCCAAGGGCATCAAGACCTGCTGCTCCGGCCGTCTGGGCGGCCGCGAAATCGCGGGCGTTGAGCACTATCACGAGGGGACCATCCCCCTGCAGACCATCCGCGCCGACATTGAGTACGGCTTCGCGGAGGCCGCCACCACCTTCGGCCGCATCGGCGTGAAGGTGTGGATTTACAAGGGCGAGGTGCTGAGCCAAACCCTGCGCACCACCCCCCGCACCATGGACACCTCCAAGCCCTATCAGGAGCGCCGGGAGCGTCGTCCCCGCCGCGACGGCGACCGCCGGGGCGGCTTCAATCGGGACCGTCAGGGCGGCGGCTTTAACCGCGGTCCCGGCGGCGGACGGCCCGGCCAGGGCGGCGGCTTCAACCGCGGACCCGGCGGCCCCCGTCCCCAGGGCGGCTTCAACCGCGCCCCCGCCCGTCCCGCCCCCGCAGCGCCCGCCGCTCCCGCGGCCCCCAAGGAAGGAGGAAGCAACTAATGCTGATGCCGAAGAGAGTCAAGTACCGCCGTGTGCACCGCGGCCGTATGACCGGCAAGGCCACCCGTGGCAACACCCTGGCGTACGGCGAGTATGGCCTGGTGGCCACCGAGCCCGCCTGGATCACCAGCAACCAGATTGAGGCGGCCCGTATCGCCATGACCCGTTACACCAAGCGCGGCGGCCAGGTCTGGATCAAGATTTTCCCTGACAAGCCCGTGACCAAGAAGCCCGCCGAGACCCGCATGGGTTCCGGTAAGGGTTCCCCCGAGTTCTGGGTTGCCGTTGTGAAGCCCGGCCGCGTCATGTTCGAGATCGCCGGCGTGTCGGAAGAAGTTGCCCGCGAGGCCCTGCGTCTGGCCAGCCACAAGCTGCCCATCAAGACCAAGGTCATCGCCCGCGCCGAGGAAGCAGGTGAGTAAGATGAAGGCAAGTGAAATTCGTGAGATTCGCAAAATGACCCCGGAGCAGCTGAACGAGAAGCTGACGGGGCTGAAGAAGGACCTGTTTTTCCTTCGTATGCAGCACGCCACCAACCAGCTGGACAATCCCGTGAAAATTCGGGAGACCAAGCATGACATTGCCCGAGTCAAGACCGTGCTCCGGGAGCTCTCCGCTTCCGGCAAGCAGTGAGAAGGAGGTAAGGAAACATGGACGAGAAGAGAACTTCCTCCCGCAAGACCCGGGTTGGCAAGGTGGTCTCCGACAAGATGGACAAGACCGTGGTGGTCGCCATCGAGGACCGGGTGGCCCACCCTCTGTATAAGAAAATCGTCGGCCGCACCTATAAGCTGAAGGCTCATGACGAGCAGAACAGCTGCGGAATCGGCGACAAGGTAAAGGTGATGGAGACCCGCCCCCTGTCCAAGGACAAGCGCTGGCGCGTGGTTGAGATCATCGAGAAAGCGAAGTAAGGAGGCGTCGAGACATGATTCAGCAGGAAACCTTCCTGAAGGTCGCCGACAACACCGGCGCCAAGGAAATCAAGTGCATCCGCGTCCTGGGCGGTTCCAAGCGCAAATACGGGAACATTGGGGATGTCATCGTGGCCTCCGTCCGGAAGTCCGCCCCCGGCGGCACCGTGAAGAAGGGCGAGGTGGTCAAGGCCGTCATCGTCCGCTCCGCCAAGGGCATCCGCCGGAACGACGGGACCTATGTCCGGTTCGACGACAACGCCGCGGTCCTCATCAAGGACGACAAGAACCCCCGCGGCACCCGTATCTTTGGGCCCGTGGCCCGCGAGCTGCGGGACAAGGATTACATGAAGATCCTGTCCCTGGCGCCCGAAGTGATTTGAGGAGGGCAAGGAAATGTCTATGAACATCAAAAAGGGCGACACCGTCGTCCGCCTCTCCGGTGACGGCGGTAAGGACAAGGACCTGAGCACCCACCAGGGCAAGGTCATTGCCACCCTGCCGAAGGAGAATAAAGTCGTGGTAGAGGGCATGAACCTGGTCACCTGCCACATCAAGCCCCGCCGCCAGGGCGAGGAGGGCGGCATCGTCAAGCGGGAAGCCGCTATATACGCCTGCAAGGTTCAGGTTGTCTGCCCCAAGTGCGGCAAGCCCACCCGGGTTGGCCACAAGGTGGAAAAGAAGACCGTGGCCGGGAAAGAGAAAAACGTCAGCGTCCGCATCTGCAAGAAGTGCGGCGCCGAGCTGTAAGGGAGGAGGAGTGAAACATGGCTGACAAGAAAGTGCCCAACCTCAAGGCGAAGTACGCCTCCGAGGTCGCTCCCGCCCTGATGAAGCAGTTTGGCTACAAGAGCGTCATGCAGATTCCCAAGATCGACAAGGTGGTCGTAAACGTGGGCTGCGGCGAGGCCAAGGAAAACGTCAAGATTCTGGACAACGTGGTCCGGGATCTGGCCCAGATCACCGGCCAGAAGCCCATCATCACCCGTTCCCGGAAGAACATCGCTAACTTCAAGCTCCGTGAAAACATGCCCATCGGCGCGAAGGTCACCCTCCGCGGCGAGAAGATGTGGGAGTTTTTGGACCGGCTCTTTAACGTGGCCCTGCCCCGCGTCCGCGACTTCCAGGGCATCAGCCCCAACGCCTTTGACGGCCGGGGCAACTACGCCCTGGGCATCCGGGAGCAGCTGATCTTCCCCGAGATCGAGTATGACAAGATCGACAAGATCCGGGGCATGGACGTGGTCATCTGCACCACCGCGCACACCGACGAAGAGGCCCGCGCCCTGCTCACCCAGGTCGGCGCACCCTTCGCCCGCTAAGGAGGGAGAAAAGAATGGCTAAGAAATCCATGATTCTGAAGCAGCAGCGCCCCGCCAAGTTCTCCAGCCGGAAGTACAACCGCTGCAAGCTGTGCGGCCGTCCCCACGCCTATCTCCGGGACTACGGCGTCTGCCGTATCTGCTTCCGGGAGCTGGCTTACAAGGGCGAGATTCCCGGCGTTCGCAAGGCGTCTTTCTGAGGCGTCGGAAATTCCGCTCCGCTGCGTCCCCGCCTGCCGGCGAGGACTCCGCCCGCTCCATTCCCTCCGCCTCCTTTCAAGGGGGAGCAGGCTCCCCCTTGAGCAACCCCCTCGTCAGAACAAACTGCACTTTGTGAATCCCGCCCTTCGGGCAGGCTTCACGCCGTTCCGTTTGTTCTTCCTCTCCTCACAAAATCTGCGGATTTTGTGGGGCCCCAAGACGGAGGACGAAGGACAGGGGTTTGGAGCGGCCGAGGTAAGTTGTCGTTGCTCCGGCTTGGATAAATTCCGGGTTCCAGAGCGTGATAAAGTTCTTTTTGCCACTTTTTCTTTCAAGAAAAAGTGGGGACAGACGGCGAAAGGTCATGGCCAATCGGGGGGAATAGGCTCCAATTGGTCATGATACCTCGCTGCTGAAGCGGCCAAAGGCCGCAACTCTAAAATAGGAGGATTCAACCATGCATATCACCGATCCGGTTGCGGATATGCTCACCCGCATCCGCAACGCCGTCAGCGCGAAACACGACACCGTGGATGTCCCCGCCTCCAACATGAAAAAGAGCATTGCTCAGATTTTGCTGGACGAGGGCTATATCAAGAATTTCCAGATCGTGGATGACGGCACCCAGGGAAAGATTCACATCACCCTGAAGTACAACGCGGGCAAGGAAAAGGTCATCACCGGCCTGCGCCGCGTTTCCAAGCCGGGCCTCCGGGTCTATGTGGGCGCCGACGAGCTGCCCCGCGTGCTCCGGGGCTTGGGCATCGCTATCATCTCCACGTCCAAGGGCGTCATGACCGACAAGAAGGCCCGCGAGCTCCATGTCGGCGGCGAAGTCCTGGCGTTCGTCTGGTAAGGAGGGTGTTGAACAATGTCTAGAATTGGCAGAATGCCCATTACCGTCCCCGCCGGTGTCTCCGTGGAGATCGCCGAGGGTAATGTGGTTACCGTGAAGGGACCCAAGGGCCAGCTGACCCGCGCGCTGCGCCCGGAGATGATCATTGAACAGGAAGGCACTACGATCACCGTGAAGCGTCCTTCCGAGGATAAGCTGCACCGCAGTCTCCACGGCCTGACCCGCACGCTTCTGAACAACATGGTCGTCGGCGTCACCGACGGCTATGCCAAGGAGCTGGAAGTCAACGGCGTGGGCTACCGTGTGGCCAAGGAGGGAAGCAACCTGGTCATGAACCTGGGTTATTCCCATCAGGTGATCGTTTCGGAGGTGGAGGGCATCACCATCGAGGTTCCCTCCCCCAATAAAATCATCATTCGCGGCTGCGACAAGGAGGCCGTCGGCCAGTTTGCCGCCGAGGTCCGCGAGAAGCGCCCGCCTGAGCCGTACAAGGGCAAGGGAATCAAGTACGCCAATGAAACCATCCGCCGCAAGGTCGGTAAGACCGGCGCCAAGAAGTAAGGAGGTGTGCCGATATGATTAAAAGACCGAATACCAACGCCCAGCGTTTAAAGCGCCACAAGAGAGTGCGCGCCAAGATCTCCGGCACTCCCGAGATGCCGCGTCTGAACGTGTTCCGCAGCGAGGCCAATATCTACGCCCAGATCATCGACGATGTCTCCGGCGTGACCCTGGTCTCCGCTTCCTCCCTGGACAAGGCCGTGGAGGGTTACGGCGGCAACGTCGCCGCCGCCACGGCGGTCGGCAAGCTCGTGGCCGAGCGGGCCAAGGCCAAGGGTATCGAGACCGTGGTCTTTGACCGCGGCGGCTACCTGTATCACGGCCGCGTGAAGGCTTTGGCCGAGGGCGCCCGTGAGGGCGGCCTGCAGTTCTAAGGAGGGAGGAACATTCAATGCCTAGATTTGAGAGAGAGCAGAGCGAGTATATCGAGAAAGTCGTGTACCTGAACCGCGTTTCCAAAACCGTGAAGGGCGGCCGGGTCATGAAGTTCTCCGCCCTGGTGGTCGTGGGCGACGGCAAGGGCAAGGTCGGCTATGGCCTGGGCAAGGCCGCCGAAGTTCCCGAGGCCATCCGCAAGGGCATCGAGGCCGCCAAGAAAAATATGATCACCGTCACTCTGGCGGGCACCACCCTGCCCCATGAGACCATCGGGGAAGCCGGCGCGGGCCGGGTGCTGATGAAGCCCGCCGCCCCCGGTACCGGCGTCATCGCCGGCGGCGCGGTCCGCGCCGTCGTGGAGGCCGCGGGCATCAAGGACATCCGTGCCAAGAGCCTCCGGTCCAACAACCCCAACAACGTCGTCGCCGCCGCCTTCCAGGGACTCAAGAGCATGCGCGGTCCCGAGGAGGTCGCCCGCATCCGCGGGAAGAGCGTCGAAGACATCGTGGGTTAAGGAGGCGCAAAATATGGCAAACTTAAGGATTGAGCTCGTCAAGAGCCTGAACGGCCGCCTGGAAAAGCAGGTCGCCACCGCGCATTCCCTGGGTCTGCGCAAGATCGGTGACGTTACCGTGCAGCCCGACAACGATCCCACCCGCGGAAAAGTGGCGAAGATCGGCTATCTGCTGCAAGTTACCGAAGAGAAGTAAGGAGGCGCCAATCATGAAATTAAGCGAACTGTCTCCCGCCGCTGGGTCCGTCCGTGAGGCTTACCGCAAGGGCCGGGGCGCCGGCTCCGGCAACGGAAAGACCGGCGGCCGGGGCCACAAGGGCCAGAAGGCCCGCTCCGGCGGCAAGGTCCGCGTGGGCTTCGAAGGCGGCCAGATGCCTCTGGCCCGCCGGGTCCCCAAGCGCGGCTTCAACAACATCTTCGCCAAGCCGTTGGAGGTTGTGAACCTCAGCGCCCTGAACGCGTTTAACGACGGGGACACCGTCACCGCCGAGGCGCTGCTGGAAAAGGGCGTCCTCAGCAAATGCGAGTACGGCTTCAAGGTCCTGGGCAACGGCAAGCTCACCAAAAAGGTCACTGTCAAGGCGAATGCCTTCTCCGCGTCTGCCAAGGAGGCCATCGAGGCAGCCGGCGGAAAGGCGGAGGTGAAGTAACGTGATCCAAACGATTCGCAAAGCTTGGGCAATCCCGGAACTGAAAAAGAAGCTGGTATTCACTCTGCTGATCCTGCTGATTTTCCGGATCGGCAACGCCATCACGGTCCCCTATATCGACGTGGCCCAGCTGGAAGCCCAGCTGAAGGGCATGGGCGCCACCATCCTGGGGCTGTACAACGTGATGAGCGGCGGCGCCTTCGCCACCGCCACGGTCTTCGCCCTGAGCATCCAGCCCTATATCAACAGCTCCATCATCATCCAGCTGCTCACCGTGGCCATCCCCTATCTGGAGCAGCTGGCCAAGGACGGCGGCGAGGAGGGCCGGAAGAAGATCCAGTCCATCACCCGCTACACCACCGTGGCCATCGCCATTCTCCAGGCCGTGGGCTATTACTTCATGATGGACCGCTACGGCATCCTGGCCCCCGGGGCCGATGGAATTTGGCCCGCCCTGGTGATCATCGTGTCCTTCATCGCCGGTTCCTCCTTCGTGATGTGGATGGGCGAGCAGGTCACTGAGTTCGGCGTGGGCAACGGCATCTCCATCATCCTCTTCGCGGGCATCGTCTCCCGGGTCCCCAGCATGGTTTCCAGCATGGTCCAGGGCGTGAGCCGCTGGTCCGCCGTCAGCAACGGCTCCATGACCATGGAGACCCTGACCCAGGCGGGCTACACCACCGAGCAGGCCGAGCAGGTTCTCGGCAGCGCGATGGCTCCCTGGGCGGTGGTTCTGCTCCTGGTGGGCGGCCTGGCCCTGATCGCCTTCATCGTGTTCATCAACGACGCCGAGCGCCGCATTCCCGTGCAGTACGCCAAGCGTCAGGTGGGCCGGAAGATGTACGGCGGCCAGAGCAGCAACCTGCCCATGAAGGTGAGCATGGCCGGCGTTCTGCCCGTCATCTTCGCCCAGAGCATCGCCTCTTTGCCGATTACCATCTGGAGCTTCGTGGGCATTCCCGCCGAGGGCACCGTGTCCCGCAGCATCTATGACGCCATCGACACGAAGTCGGTGATGTATATGGTGGTCTATTTCATCCTCATCATCGGCTTTGCCTATTTCTACTCCAGCATTCAGTTCAACCCCGTGGAAATCGCCAACAACATGAAGAAGCAGGGGGGCTTCATCCCCGGCTTCCGTCCCGGCAAGCCCACGGTGGACTTCATCCGCAAGGTGCTGAATAAGATCACCCTCTTCGGCGCGATCTATCTCGGCATCGTGGCCATCTGCCCCCTGATTGTGGGCCGGCTGATTGGCAACAACTCCGTGGCCATCGGCGGCACCTCCGTCATCATCGTGGTGGGCGTGGCGCTGGAAACGGTCAAGGCCCTGGAATCCCAAATGCTGATGCGTCAGTACAAGGGCTTCCTGGAATAAGCAGCGATTGAGTGCCGGCGCCGGGCGGGGCTCAGAGCTCCGCCCGCCCCCGGAATACAGGAGGCGTTTTATGAAATTGATCCTGTTGGGCGCCCCGGGCGCCGGAAAGGGAACACAGGCCGACATCCTGTGTGAAAAGCTGGACATTCCCACCATCTCCACCGGCAACATCCTCCGCGCCGCCGTGAAAAACGGCACCCCCACGGGCCTGAAGGCCAAGGCCTTTATGGACGCGGGGCAGCTGGTGCCCGATGAGGTGATCATCGGCATCATCTCCGAGCGGCTGGAGGAGCCGGACTGCGCCAAGGGCTACATTCTGGACGGGGTGCCCCGCACCATCGCCCAGGCCGAGGCTCTGGAGAAGGCCGGGATCGTCTTTGACAGCGTGGTCTCTCTGGAGGTCAGCGACGAGGCGATCTGCGAGCGCATGAGCGGCCGCCGGGTCTGCGAGAGCTGCGGCGCCAGCTACCATGTGGCGGCCGTGCCCCCGAAGACCGAGGGCGTCTGCGACAAGTGCGGCGGGAAGCTGATCCAGCGGAAAGATGATGCCCCCGAGACGGTGAAATCCCGGCTTGAGGTCTATCATAAGGAGACGGAGCCCCTCAAGGCGTTCTACGCGGAGCGGGGCCTGCTGAAGACGGTGGAGAACCAGCCGACGGTGGAAGCCGTTTCCCAGGCGATCCTCCGCGTTCTGGGGAGATGATGGGATGATTACCCTGAAATCCCCCCACGAGATCGACTTGATGCGCCGGAGTGGAAAGATTACCGCGGCTGCCCGTGCCTTGGCAGGGGAAATGGTAAAGCCCGGCGTGACAACCCAGGAGATCAACGACGCGGTGGAGCGGTTTATCCGCGGACAGGGGGCGGTCCCGTCCTTTCTCCACTACAACGGCTATCCCGCCAGCGCTTGTATCAGCGTCAACGACGAAATCATCCACGGCATCCCCGGCAAACGGGTCTTGCGGGAGGGCGATATCGTCAGCGTGGATGTGGGCGCGTACATCGGGGGCTTCCATGGAGACTGCGCGGCAACGTTCCCCTGCGGAAGGATTTCCCCGGAGGCCCGGCGCCTGATCGACGTGACCAGGCAGAGCTTCTTTGAGGGAATCCGCTTCGCCCGGGAGGGACAGCGTCTTCAGGACATCTCCGCGGCGGTTCAATCCTATGTGGAGCGGAATGGCTTCTCCGTGGTCCGGGAATATGTGGGCCACGGCGTGGGGGCCAAGATGCACGAATCGCCGGAGATTCCCAACTTCGGCCGTCCGGGCCACGGGCCCCGGCTTCTCCGGGGAATGACCCTGGCCGTCGAACCCATGGTCAACGCCGGTTCCGCCGCGATTACCCAGCTCAGCGACGGCTGGACGGTGAAGACCGCCGACGGAAAGTGGGCGGCCCACTATGAAAACACGATCCTGATTACCGATGGCGAGCCGGAGATTTTGACGGCTCCCGCCATTTGACAACAGGTGAGAAAACGCATGGAGATTGCGAGATCAAACATCGTCCGCTCCAACGCGGGCCGCGACAAGGGCAAGCTCTTTGTCGTGCTGGCGGTGGAGGGAGAGTACCTCCTGCTGGCGGACGGAAAATCGAGAAAGGTGGAATCCCCCAAGCGGAAGAAGCGCAGGCATGTGCTCTTCGTCTCGGCGGAGGAGACCCGCCTCGCCGAAAAGATCAAAAGCGAGGAGAAGATCACCAACAGTGAGCTTCGCAGGACCCTCGCGGCCTGCCGCGAGGTGGTCCAGCCGGACCAGGAGGGATAACGTTTGGCAAAATCCGATATGATCGAAGTGGAAGGTGTTGTGGTGGAAGCCCTGCCCAACACGACGTTCCAGGTTGACATTGGAAATGGGCACATGATTCTGGCGCATATTTCCGGGAAACTCAGGATGAATTTCATCAGGATTCTGCCCGGCGACAAGGTCACGGTGGAGATGTCCCCGTATGATCTGACCCGGGGCCGGATCACCTGGCGCAGCAAATGACATCAAACGACGTAAACCGCTGAAAGGAATGGTTGCAGACTATGAAAGTAAGACCGTCCGTGAAGCCCATGTGCGAAAAGTGCAAGGTCATCCGCCGCAAAGGCCGTGTTATGGTCATTTGCGAGAACCCGAAGCACAAGCAGAGACAGGGCTGAGAATTGAAATTGGAGGTGCTTTAACAGTATGGCACGTATTGCCGGTATTGACCTGCCGAAGGATAAACGTATCGAAATCGGCCTCACCTATATCTACGGCATTGGGCGCAAGAGCGCCAAAGACATCCTGGCGAAGTCCGGCGTAAACCCCGACATCCGGGTGAAGGACCTGACCGACGCCGACGAGCAGAAGCTCCGCGACGCCATTGACGACTACACCGTCGAGGGCGACCTCCGGCGGCAGACCGCCCTGGACATCAAGCGGCTCAGCGAAATCGGCTGCTATCGCGGCCTGCGCCACCGCAAGGGTCTGCCCGTCCGGGGCCAGCGCAGCAAAACCAACGCCCGCACCCGCAAAGGACCCAAGAAGACCATCGCCAACAAGAAGAAGTAAGGAGGGAGAAAGAATATGGCAGCAACGAAATCCGGCGGCAAGAAGGTTATCCGCCGCCGCCGTGAACGGAAGAACATTGAACGTGGCCAGGTCCATATCCGTTCTTCCTTCAACAACACCATGGTGACCGTCACCGACGCCCAGGGCAACGCCATTTCCTGGGCCTCCTCCGGCGGCCTCGGCTTCCGGGGCAGCAAGAAGTCCACCCCCTTCGCGGCCCAGACCGCGGCGGAGACCGCCGCCCGCGCCGCCATGGAGCACGGACTGAAGACCGTGGAAGTGTTCGTCAAGGGTCCCGGCCAGGGCCGCGAGGCCGCCATCCGGGCGCTGCAGGCCGTGGGTCTGGAAGTGACGATGATCAAGGATGTCACCCCCATCCCCCACAACGGCTGCCGTCCCCCGAAGCGCCGCCGCGTCTGATCGAAAGAGGAGGTAAGAAGCAATATGGCAAGGAATATGCAGCCCATCGCCAAGCGCTGCAAGGCTTTGGGCATCTCTCCCGCCGTCATGGGCTACGCCAAAAAGGAGACCAACCGGAACCCCGGCGGCCAGATGCGGAAGAAGAAAAGTGAGTACGGCATTCAGCTGAACGAAAAGCAGAAGGTCAAGTTTATCTACGGCATCCTGGAAAAGCAGTTCCACAGCTACTACGAGGCCGCCGCCGCCGCCCCCGGCAAGACCGGCGACAACCTGCTGATCAATGTGGAGCGCCGCCTGGATAACGTGGTGTACCGCATGGGCTTCGCCATGACCCGCCGCCAGGCCCGTCAGCTGGTGAACCACGGCCATTTCACGGTCAACGGCAAAAAGGTTGACATTCCCTCTTATCAGGTAAAGGCTGGCGATGTGGTTGAGGTGGCGGAGAACAGCCGCTCTTCCGAGGTGTTCAAGCGCCTCACCGGCCAGGACGCTCCCATCTTCCTCCTGCCCGCGTGGCTGGAGCGGGAGAAGAACGGCCTGAAGGGCACGGTTACCCGCCTTCCCGCCCGTGAGGATATCGACATCCCCGTGGAGGAGCATCTGATCGTCGAGCTGTACTCCAAGTAAGCGGAGGATACCCTCGGGAATGAGCCGAACCAGAGGCGGCGCCTCACGCCGCCCGTTGAGAAGATGAAGGAGGGTACTGCGTGATCGAAATCGAAAAGCCCCAGATCGAATGCATCGAAGCGCCTGGTGACGCGACCTATGGCAAATACGTGGTGGAACCCCTGGAGCGGGGATACGGCACAACGCTGGGCAACGCCCTGCGCCGGATTATGCTCTCCTCGCTGCCCGGCACCGCGCCGACTACCATCAAGATCGCCGGCGTCCAGCACGAGTTTTCCACCATCCCCGGCGTGAAGGAAGACGTGACGGAGATTGTCCTGAACATCAAGGGACTCCTGACCAAGCTCCACAGCGAGACGGTGAAAACGGTCTATATCGAGGCGGTGGGCCCCTGCGTGGTGACCGCCGGCGACATTAAGGCCGACGGCGAGGTGGAAGTGCTGAACCCGGATCTGCACATCGCCACACTGGACAACGGGGCGGCGCTGAACATGGAGATCACCCTGTCTCATGGACGGGGCTACGTCCCGGCCGACCGCAACAAGCCCCAGCAGAATGTGATCGGCACCATTGGAGTGGATTCCATCTACACGCCGGTGTATAAGGTGAATTATACCGTGGAGCCTACCCGTGTGGGCGCTTCCAGCGACTTCGACAAGCTGACGCTGGAGGTCTGGACCGACGGCACCATCTCCGCCCGGGACGCCGTCTCTCTGGGAGCGAAGATCCTCTGCGACCATTTCACGCTGTTCACCGACCTGAGTGAGAACGTCGGCAGCCGCCCCACCGTGGTGGAGAAGGCGGAAGCCCAGCGGGACAAGGTGCTGGAGATGACCATTGAGGAGCTGGACCTCAGCGTCCGGAGCTTCAACTGCCTGAAACGGGCCAACATCAACACGGTGGAGGATTTGATTTCCAAGACCGAGGACGAGATGATGAAGGTCCGCAACCTGGGACGCAAGTCCCTGGAGGAGGTCATCAACAAGCTGGCCATGATGGGTCTGCACCTGGCCGACGAGGAGAATAATTGACCGTTCCCGCCGGAACGGGGAGAAACGATAAGAAGTAAGGAGGAAACCGAAATGCCTCGTAAGCTCGGCAAGACCTCTGACCAGCGCAGAGCCATGCTGCGTCAGCAGGTCACGGATTTCCTGGACCACGGGAAGATGGAGACCACCGTCACCCGGGCCAAGGAGATCAAGCCCCTGGCTGAGAAAATGATTACCCTGGGCAAGAAGAGCGACCTGGCCGCCTACCGGCAGGCCATGAGCTTCATCACCCGGGAGGATGTCTGCAAAAAGCTCTTTAAGGAGATTGCGCCCACCTACGCGGAGCGCAACGGCGGCTACACCCGCATCATCCGCACTGGCGTCCGCCGCGGAGACGCCGCGGAGACCGCGGTGATTGAGCTGGTGTAAGAGCACGTATAAGAGCGCTTTGTCATGAGAACCTAGGCTCATGACAAAGCGCTCTTTCTTTTCGTGATTTTCCCAATAAAATTCCCCGGAGAGCTGCGCATACTAACCCCGGATAAATAAGGGGGAACTGCGCGATGGTGAAGAAGATTGTCCCAATTTTCATACTGGCCCTTCTGGCCGCCCTGTGCCTGCCGGGCGGAGAGGCAATGCCCGCGGACGGAGGGGCGAAAATTCCGGCGGGGGAGAAGTACGTGGCCCTGACCTTTGACGACGGGCCCCGGCGGGGCACCACGGACCGGCTTTTGGACGGCTTGAAGGAGCGGGGAGTCAAGGCCACCTTCTTCCTCATCGGCCAGCAGATTGAGGACAACGCCGGACTGGTCGCCCGCATGGCGGAGGAGGGCCATCAGATCGGCAACCACACCTGGAGCCACCAACGGCTGGACGGCATTCTCCCGGACGCGGCGGCCCAGGAGGTGGCCCGGACGGAGACGGCGCTGGAAACGCTGCTGGGCGGCGGGGACTACTGGCTGCGGCCACCCTACGGCCAGGTGGCGGAGAGCGTGGATTTCAGCGTGCCGCTGGTGAAATGGTGCGTGGACCCCCGGGACTGGGAGAGCCGGGACGCGGACAAGGTGGCCCAGGCGATTCTGGACAATACGGCCCCCAACAGCATCATCCTGCTCCACGATATTTATCCAACCTCGGTGGACGCGGCGCTGCGGGTGGTGGACCAGCTCCGGGCGGAGGGCTATTGGTTCGTGACGGTGGAGGAGCTGCTGTGGCTCAACGGCGTCCGGCCGGAGCCGGGACACATGTACCGAACCGGGGAGGGCTGAGAAAAAACGCAAAGGACTCGAGAGAGTCCTTTGCGTTTTTCGCTTACTCCGCGAACACCGGCAGCTCTTGGCTCTCCGGGGCAGGGGGCTCCTCCACCGGATTTCCAACCTCGGGAATCAGCTGCTCCGCCGCGTTGTGATAGGCCGTCAGGCCCGTACCGGCGGGAATCAGCTTGCCGATGATGACGTTTTCCTTCAAGCCCGTCAGGCGGTCGCTCTTGCCCTTGATGGCGGCCTCGGTCAGCACCTTCGTCGTCTCCTGGAAGGAGGCGGCGGAGAGGAAGGAGTCCGTGGCCAGGGACGCCTTGGTGATGCCCATGAGAAGCTGGGTGCCCACGGCGGGACGCAGAGGCTCGCCGTTCTCCTGGGTCTCGCCCTTGGCGTTCCGCTCCTGAATGTCCTCGTTGGCGTTTTCCAGCTCCAGAACGTCCACCATGGAGCCGTCCAGCAGGTTCGTGTCGCCGGCGTCCTCCAAGCGGACCTTCCGCATCATCTGGCGGACGATGACCTCGATGTGCTTGTCGTTGATATCCACGCCCTGCTGGCGGTAGACCCGCAGGACTTCCTGAATCAGGTAGTTGTACACCGCGTCCGCGCCCCGGATGCGGAGCACGTCGTGGGGGTTCAGCGCGCCGTAGGTCAGCTGGCGGCCCGCCTCGATGACGTCGCCGTCCCGCACCTGGAGGCCCGTGTGAGGCACGGCGTAGGTCCGGACATCCCCGTCGGGGGCGGTGACGATGATGTTCAAGAGGCTGCCCTTGGTGGCCTCCTCGAACTTGACCGTGCCGCCGATTTCCGCCAGGGTGGCCATCCGCTTGGGCTTCCGGGCCTCGAAGAGCTCCTCGACACGGGGAAGACCCTGGGTGATGTCCCCGCCGGCCAGACCGCCGGTGTGGAAGGTACGCATGGTCAGCTGGGTGCCGGGCTCGCCGATGGACTGGGCCGCGATGATGCCCACGGCCTCGCCGGGGCCCACGGGCTTGGAGGTGGCCAGGTTCATGCCGTAGCACTTGGCGCACACGCCGCTGGGGGCCTTGCAGGTCAGGACGGTGCGGATCATCACCGTGGGCTTCTTGTCCGGGTCGCCGCTGGGGTCGAACTCGCAGCGGTCTCCGGGGCGGACGTTCTCCTGCACCCACTTCCGGGACTCCAGGAGCTTGTCTTCGCTGCCGTCCATCATTTTGCCGCTGCTCAGCAGCACCTCGCCGGTGTCCGGGTCCACCACGTCGCCCACCAGGAACCGGCCCCGGAGACGGTCGGACAGCTTTTCAATGACCTGCCCGTTTTCGCTGATCTCGGAGACCTTGATGCCGTGGGTCACATGGCAGTCCTCTTCCCGGATGATGACCTCCTGGGAAACGTCCACCATGCGGCGGGTCAGATAGCCGGAGTCGGCGGTCCGCAGGGCGGTGTCCGCCAGGCCCTTCCGGGCGCCGCGGCTGGAGATGAAGTACTCCAGGGCCGTCAGGCCCTCCCGGTAGTTGGCCTTGATGGGGATTTCGATGGTTTTGCCGGCGGTGTTGGCGATGAGGCCCCGCATGCCCGCCAGCTGGCGAATCTGCTTCATGGAGCCCCGGGCGCCGGAGTCCGCCATCATGAAGATGGGATTGTAGCGGTCCAGGTTCTTTTGCAGGGCGTCGGACACGTCCTCGGTGGTTTTCTCCCACTCCTGCACCACGTTGCGGTACCGCTCCTGATCGGTCATGAAGCCCATTTTGTACTGGGTTTCGATGTCCAGCACCTTCTGCTCCGTATCCCGGACCATCTCGTACTTCTTGGGGGGGATGGTCATGTCGGCGATGGAGACCGTGATGGCGGCCTGGGTGGAGTATTTATAGCCCGTGGCCTTGATGGCGTCCAGCACCTCGGCGGCCATGGTGAAGCCGTGCTTGTTGATGGTTTTGTCCACGATTTTCCCCAGCTGCTTTTTGCCGCAGGTCTCGGTGACCTCGTAGTCGCAGATGTGGGCGGGATCGCTCCGGTCCACAAAGCCAAGATCCTGGGGGATGTTGTGGTTGAAGAGGATGCGGCCCGGGGTGATCTCCACGATGCGGGTGTGCTCCACCCCGTCCACCACGCAGGTCCGGCGGACCAGAATGGGGCAGTGGGGGCCGATAACGCCCTCGTTGTAGGCCATCAGGGCCTCGTTTTCGTTGGCGTAGACCCGCAGGGGCTTGTAGACGGCCTTCCGCTTCTCCGGCTCGCCGGCCTTCCGGGCGGCCTTGTTCGCCGCGTCGATGGCCTCGTTGGCGGCCAGGAAGTCGTCGGCGTTCACCGGCCCTCCGGCGGTGAGATCCGTGTCGCCCGCGTCCACGCACCAGACCTCCGCCGCGCCCTTCTCGGCGCTGCCCATCCGGTCCATGGTCAGGTAGTAGCTGCCCAGCACCATGTCCTGGGTGGGCACGGTGACGGGGCCGCCGTCCTGGGGACGGAGGAGGTTGTTGGCGGAGAGCATCAGAATGCGGGCCTCGGCCTGGGCCTCGGCGGACAGGGGCACGTGAATGGCCATCTGGTCACCGTCGAAGTCGGCGTTGAAGGCCGTGCAGTTCAGGGGGTGGAGCTTCAGGGCCCGGCCGTCCACCAGCACCGGCTCGAAGGCCTGGATGCCCAGGCGGTGCAGCGTGGGGGCGCGGTTCAGCATGACGGGGTGGTCCTTGATGATGACATCCAGAGCGTCCCAGACCTCGGTGACGCCCTTATCCACCATCTTTTTGGCGGATTTGATGTTGTTGGCGGTTCCGTCCTCCACCAGCTTTTTCATGATGAAGGGGCGGAACAACTCCACGGCCATCTCCTTGGGCACGCCGCACTGATAGATTTTCAGCTCGGGGCCGACCACGATGACGCTTCGTCCGGAGTAGTCCACCCGCTTGCCCAGAAGGTTCTGGCGGAAGCGGCCCTGCTTGCCCTTGAGCAGATCGCTGAGGGACTTGAGAGCCCGGTTGTTGGCCCCGGTGACGGCCCGGCCTCTCCGGCCGTTGTCGATGAGGGCGTCCACCGCCTCCTGGAGCATCCGCTTCTCGTTGCGGACGATGATGTCCGGGGCGTTGAGCTGGATGAGCCGCTTGAGGCGGTTGTTCCGGTTGATCACCCGGCGGTAGAGGTCGTTGAGGTCGCTGGTGGCGAACCGGCCGCCGTCCAGCTGGACCATGGGGCGAATCTCCGGCGGGATGACGGGCAGCACGTCGATGATCATCCACTCCGGCTTGTTCCCGGAGAGGCGGAAGGCGTCCACCACCTCCAATCGCTTGACGATACGGGCCTTTTTCTGGCCGGAGGAGCCCTTCAGCTCCCCGTGGAGCTGCTGGGAGAGCTGGTCCAGGTCCACGTCCTGGAGCAGCTGCTTCACGGCCTCCGCGCCCATGCCGGCCTGGAAGTCGTCCTCGTACTTCTCCCGGTAATCCCGGTACTCCTTCTCGGAGAGGATCTGGTTGCGGCTCAGGGGCGTCTCGCCGGGGTCGGTGACGATATAGTTGGCGAAATACAGCACCTTCTCCAGAATCCGGGGGCTGATGTCCAGCAACAGTCCCATCCGGGAGGGGATGCCCTTGAAATACCAGATATGGCTGACAGGGGTGGCCAGCTCGATGTGGCCCATCCGCTCCCGGCGGACCTTGGCCCGGGTGACCTCCACGCCGCAGCGGTCGCAGACCTTCCCCTTGTAGCGAATCTTTTTATACTTTCCGCAGTGGCACTCCCAGTCCTTGGTGGGTCCGAAAATCCGCTCGCAGAAAAGGCCGTCCCGCTCGGGCTTGAGGGTGCGGTAGTTGATGGTCTCGGGCTTTTTCACCTCGCCGTAGGACCAGACGCGAATCTGCTCCGGGGAGGCCATGCCGATTTTTATGGTATCAAAGGCGATATTTCCGCCGGTTTTGTTGTCGGTCATATTGCGCGTTCCTCCTTCATTGCTCCGGATTTATTTAACGAACGCATCACTCGTCCTCGCCGTCGTCAAAATCGGCGCCGATGTCCGCCCCGGCGTCCTCGGGGGCGTCTTCGATGTCATAGCCGGACTCCTGGAACTCATCCTCGGTATAGGCGCTGCGGCTGCGCTCGTCGTCCGCGTCCATCCGGGCCAGGTTGAAGGTGTCCATGGCGTCCTCGTCCTCCCGCAGCTCGATGGGATTGCCCTGGGCGTCCAGGACCTGGATGTCCAGGCACAGGGACTGGAGCTCCTTGACCAGAACCTTGAAGGACTCGGGCACGCCGGGCTGGGGCACGTTGTGGCCCTTGACAATGGCCTCGTAGGTGCGGACGCGGCCCGTCACGTCGTCGGACTTGACGGTGAGAATCTCCTGGAGGGTATAGGCCGCGCCGTAGGCCTCCAGGGCCCAGACCTCCATCTCGCCAAAGCGCTGGCCGCCGAACTGGGCCTTGCCGCCCAAGGGCTGCTGGGTCACGAGGGAGTAGGGGCCGGTGGAACGGGCGTGGATCTTGTCGTCCACCAGGTGGTGGAGCTTGAGGAAGTAGACGTAGCCCACGGTGACCTTGTTGTCAAAGGGCTCGCCGGTGCGGCCGTCGTAGAGGACGCTCTTGCCGTCGGGGTCCAGCCCCGCCTCGGCCAGCATGGCCTGAATGTCGTCCTCCCGGGCGCCGTCAAAGATGGGGGTGGCCACCTTGCAGCCCAGGGCATGGGCGGCGTAGCCCAGGTGAACCTCCAGCACTTGGCCGATGTTCATACGGCTGGGCACGCCCAGGGGGTTCAGCACGATGTCCAGCGGCGTGCCGTCGGGCAGGAAGGGCATATCCTCCTGGGGCAGAACCCGGGAGACCACGCCCTTGTTGCCGTGGCGTCCGGCCATCTTGTCGCCCACCTGAATCTTCCGGCGCTGGGCGATATAGACCCGGACCACCATGTTCACGCCGGGGCCCAGCTCGTCGCCGCCCTCCCGGGTGAAGACCTTGGTGTCCAGCACGATGCCGCTTTCGCCGTGGGGGACCTTCAAAGAGGTGTCCCGGACCTCCCGGGCCTTTTCACCGAAGATGGCCCGGAGGAGCCGCTCCTCGGCGGTCAGATCGGTTTCGCCCTTGGGGGTGACCTTGCCCACCAGGATGTCCCCGGCCTTGACCTCTGCGCCGACGCGGATAATGCCGTTTTCGTCCAGGTCCTTCATGGCGTCCTCGCCCACGTTGGGGATGTCCCGGGTGATCTCCTCGGGGCCCAGCTTGGTGTCCCGGGCGTCGATCTCGAACTCCTCAATGTGGATGGAGGTGTACAGGTCCTCCCGGACCAGGCGCTCGTTCAAAAGGACGGCGTCCTCGTAGTTATAGCCTTCCCAGGTCATGAAGCCCACCAGAATGTTCTGGCCCAGGGCAATCTCGCCCTGCTCGGTGGCGGGGCCGTCGGCCAGGACGGTGGGGTCCCGCATCAGGCCGTCGGGCCCGACGCCCCGGCCGTGGACCCGCTCGCCCACCTCCACGATGGGGCGCTGGTTGATGCAGGTGGTGTGGTTGGAGCGGAGGAACTTGATGAGCTTATAGGTTTTCTTCTCTCCCCGGATGGGGGCGGGGTTGCTCTCGGTGCTGTCGTACTGCACGGTGACATGGCGGGCGTCCAGATCAGTGACCACGCCGTCGCCCTCCGCCAGGACCACGATCTCGGAGTCGATGCAGATTTTGTGCTCCATGCCGGTGCCCACAATGGGGGCGTGGGGCCGGAGCAGGGGCACCGCCTGACGCTGCATGTTGGCGCCCATCAGGGCCCGGTTGGCGTCGTCGTTGGGGAGGAAGGGAATCATGGCGGTGGCGATGGAGACCATCATCCGGGGGCTGACGTCAATATAGTCGATCATCTCCCGGTCCACGTCCACGATCTCGTCCCGGTGCCGCCCGGTGATACGGGCGTTGACCAGGCAGCCGTTCTCGTCCACGGGTTCGGCGGCCTGGCCGACGATGAAGTTGTCCTCCTCGTCGGCGGTCATATAGGTGATGGAGTCGGCGACTTTGCCGGTTTCCTTGTCCACGGCCCGGTAGGGGGACTCGATGAAGCCGTACTCGTTGATCCGGGCGTAGGTGGCCAGGTAGGAGATCAGGCCGATGTTGGGACCTTCGGGGGTCTCGATGGGGCACATGCGGCCGTAGTGGCTGTAGTGTACGTCCCGGACCTCCATGTTGGCCCGCTCCCGGGAGAGGCCGCCGGGGCCCAGGGCGGAGAGGCGGCGCTTATGGGTCAGCTCCGCCAGGGGGTTCGTCTGGTCCATGAACTGGCTCAGGGGGCTGGAGCCGAAGAACTCCTTGATGGCGGCGGTGACGGGCCGGATGTTGATGAGGCTCTGGGGGGTGACGATGTCCATGTCCTGGATGGTCATGCGCTCCCGGATGACCCGCTCCATCCGGCTGAAGCCGATGCGGAACTGGTTTTGAAGCAGCTCGCCCACGCAGCGGAGGCGGCGGTTGCCCAGGTGGTCGATGTCGTCCTTGACGGAGATGCCCCGGGCCAGACCGTTCATATAGTTGATGGACGTGAGAATGTCGTCCACAATGATGTGCTTGGGGACCAGCTGGTCCTTGTGGAGGATGATCTGGTCAATCAGCTCCTCGCCGCTGTACTGGCCCAGCAGCTCTTGGAGCACGTCGAACCGGACCCGCTCTTTGATCTTGCAGGTCTCGAAGGGGTCAAAGTCCACATAGCGGCTCATGTCGCACATGCCGTTGGAAATGACCCGGAGGGGCGCGCCGTCCGCGTCAATGGTCACGTCGCTGACGCCCAGGTCGTCCAGGGTCCGGGCGTCCTCCTTGGTCAGCAGGGTCCCCTCGTCGAAGAGAATCTCGCCGGTGGCGGGGTGCGCCACGGGATAGGCCAGCTTCCGCCCCGTGACCCGCTGCCACAGAGAGAGCTTTTTGTTGAACTTGTACCGGCCCACCACCGACAGGTCGTACCGCCGGGGGTCGAAGAACAGCCCGTTTACCAGGGTCTCGCTGGCCTCCACCGTGGGGGGCTCGCCGGGACGGAGGCGGCGGTAGATTTCCAGCATCGCGTCCTCATAGGACTTGCAGGGGTCCTTTTCCAGGGTGGCCGCAATGCGGGGATCGTCGCCGAAGCGGTCCAGAATCTCCTGCTCCGTCTTCAGGCCGATGGCCCGGAGGAGGCAGGTGACGGGAATCTTCCGGTTCTTGTCGATGCGGACCCAGAAGAGCTCGTTGGCGTCGGTCTCATACTCCAGCCAGGCGCCCCGCTGGGGAATGACCTGGGAGGTGAGGATGGGCAGGTCCGTCTTGATGTCCACCTCGTGGCCGTAGTACACGCCGGGGGAGCGGACGATCTGGGAGACCACCACCCGCTCCGCGCCGTTGACGATGAAGGTGCCGGAGTGGGTCATCAGGGGGAAGTCCCCCATGAAGATCTCCTGTTCCTTGATCTCCTCCGTCTCCTTGTTCCGCAGGCGGACCTTGACCTTGAGGGGCGCGGCGTAGTTGGCGTCCCGGGCCTTGCACTCCTCCACGTCGTACTTGGGCTTTTCGTCCATCTTGTAGTCGATGAAGGTCAGCTCCAGGTTGCCCTGATAGTCGGAGATCGCGCCCACGTCGGCGAAGACCTCCCGGAGGCCGGTGTCCAGGAACTCCTGGTAGGAGGTTTTCTGAATCTCCAGGAGGTTCGGCATGGAAACGACTTCCTCATACCGGGCGAAGTTCTTGCGAAGGGTCTTTCCGTAATACTTGTCTTTGGCCATCTTCACATTCACCTTTCTGCCGCCGCAGGCGGCGGGGATAGAGACACGCCGGGCACGGTTGTTAAAAACCCTTCGCCCTGCTCTTGTATTCTTCTGGGAAATGTGCTATACTCCAGTTAAGGCATGGAGCGGAAAGAATTTCGCCCGATGCCGATAAGTGCTTTATTTTACCACGCTCTTTTCCCTTTGTCAAGGGGAAAGGGCGGTTGTTTTTTAAGGAACGCGCTGCTGGGATAGGACTTCGGCGGTTTCGGCAAAAGCACATTGCTATAACAGGAGCCCCGTGCTATAATCGACTCGAAAAATCCCAGATTTGTGAGGTATCGCCGATGAAATATAAGAAAGTGCTCTTGTTAAAAAACGGTGTGGAATGCTGTTTGAGAAATGGAATGGAAAGTGATGGACAGGCTGTATTGGATAACGTTCGTTTGACACATGGAGAAACGGATTATTTGCTTACCTATCCGGATGAGAACAGCTTCGACGCGATGCAGGAAAGCCAATTCCTGAAAGAGAAAACTGAAAGTAAAGATGAGGTCGAAATCGTTGCCATAGTCGATCACGCGGTTGTGGGAACCGCTGGGCTGGAAGCGGTGGGGAAAAAATATAAGGTGCGGCATCGTGCCGAATTGGGTATCAGTGTCGCGAAAGAATTTTGGGGGCTGGGGATTGGACAGGCATTGACGGCAGCGTGCATGGAATGCGCGAAGGCTGCGGGATATATCCAGCTGGAGCTGAGCGTGGCCGCCGGTAATGAAAGGGCATTAGCCATGTATAAAAAAGCTGGGTTTGTTGAATATGGCAGAAATCCCAAAGGCTTTCGTTCTCGATGGACAGGATTTCAGGAAGTTGTTTATATGAGGTTAGAATTAGAATAAACGTATAAAGAGGAACTTACCGGGCATTGTCGGGCAGTCGTCCATCAACAGGCGACGATGATTCCCGTCCCCGCCACAAGCGAAGCGGCGTGGCGAAAAAAATCAGCCGTGAACCCAACAACGTGGTTCACGGCTGAAAGCGAAGGAATTCCCCGTCCGGCGCAGTTTTCCGCCCCACAGGGGCGGGAAACGGAGCGGCAAGGGGAATTCCTGAGCTGGCGCGGAAGGAGGGATTTGAACCCTCGCGCCGGTTTTATCCAGCCTACTCCCTTAGCAGGGGAGCCCCTTCGGCCACTTGGGTACTTCCGCAGATCCGGATTCACTTTTGAAAAGTTGGCGGAGAGAGTGGGATTCGAACCCACGGGCACTTGCGCGCCGCCGGTTTTCAAGACCGGTTCCTTCAACCACTCGGACATCTCTCCATTTCGAAGGCGCCGTCTCTTGAACACGCCTTACAGCATAGCATATCCGCCCCCGGTTTGTCAACAGGTTTTTGCGCATACCCGCAGAGAAAAACAAGGGGCCCCTCCGGACCCCTGTTTTTATGGCCGCTTCGCCGGGGAAAACGCCCCTCCACGCCGCCCCTCCGGGCCGCTCATCTGGCGGAGGCCCCTATCCCTTTAAAATATCCGTGTTCCGGTACTGAATCGCCTCCGCCAGGTGGGCGGCCCCGATGTCCGCCTCCCCGTCCAGGTCGGCGATGGTCCGGGCCACCCGGAGAATCCGGTCGTGGGACCGGGCCGTCAGGCCCATGCGCTGAAAGGCGTTTTTCATCAGCGCCTCCCCGGCGGCGTCCAGACGGCAGAACGTTTCCAGCTGCGCCGGGGCGATCTGGGCGTTGCAGGCCGCGCCGGACCCCGCCAGGCGTTCCGCCTGAATGGCCCGGGCCGCGTCCACCCGGGCCTTCACCGCCGCCGAGGACTCCGGCGTCTCCCGGCGGCGCATGGCCTCGTACTCCACCGACGGCACCGTCACATGGAGGTCGATCCGGTCCAGCAGGGGACCGGAGATCTTCTCCACATACCGCTCCCGGTCCCGGGGGGAGCAGGTGCACCGCCGGTCCGGGTGGCCCCGCCAGCCGCAGCGGCAGGGGTTCATGGCGCAGATCAGCTGAAACCGGGCGGGGAGCCGCAGGGTGCCCCCGGCCCGGGAGATGGTGACCTCCCCGTCCTCCAGGGGTTGGCGGAGGATTTCCAGGGCGTCCCGGCGGAACTCCGGCAGCTCATCTAAAAACAGCACCCCGTTGTGGGCCAGGGAGATTTCCCCGGGCCGCATGGCGGGGCCGCCGCCGGTGAGGGCGGAGGCGGAAACGGTGTGGTGGGGGCTGCGGAAGGGGCGGCGGGCCAGCAGAGGGCGCTTCGGGTCCGTCAGCCCCGCCACGGACCACACGCCGGAGGCCTCCAGGGCCTCCTCCCGGCGCATGTCCGGCAGGATGGAGGGCAGGCGCTTCGCCAGCATGGATTTGCCCGCCCCGGGAGAGCCGATCATCAAAAGGTTGTGCCCCCCGGCGGCGGCGATTTCCAGGGCCCGCTTCACGTTCTCCTGGCCCATCACGTCCCGGAGGTCCAAAAGGCCCGCCTCGTCCTCCTCCGGCGTCCAGGCCGGGGCGGGGGAGAGGGGCTTCTCCCCCCGGAGATGGGCCGTCAGGGACGCCACATCCGGCACGCCGTAAACCGTCAGTCCCCCGGCCAGCGTCGCCTCGGCGGCGTTGTCCGCCGGGACGAAGAGCCGCCGCACCCCCGCCCGCTCCGCCGCCAGGGCCATGGGGAGAACCCCCGCCACGCTCCGCAGGGTCCCGGACAGGGACAGCTCCCCCACAAAGGCCGCGTCCGCCGGGGGTGCGGGGAGGTCCCCGGCCGCCGCCAGAAGCCCCACGAAGATGGGCAGGTCGTAGAGGGTACCCGCCTTCTTCTGCCCCGCCGGGGCCAGGTTTACGGTGATGCGGCTGACGGGGAACTTGGCCCCGCAGTTCTTCACCGCCGCCCGGACCCGCTCCCGGGCCTCCCGCACGGCGGCGTCCGGCAGACCCACCACGTCGAAGGCGGGGAGCCCGCCGGAGAGAAAGCACTCGGCGCTGACCTCGTAGCCGGAGACGCCGTTTAAGCCAAGGGAACGCACCGTGACCACCATAAGACTTACCTCCCGCAAGCGGAGCGGCGGAGCGCCGCTGTGTTTCTGTGGGATCATGATACCACAGATTGGGGGAAATGGAAAGCGGAGAATGAGGAGGACGGGAATTTTCCGCTGGGAGAACGGGAGAAATTGTGTTGATGTTAAGTGAAGTTGACAAAATTCCAACAGAAGTTGGTTGCGGAACGTTTTGAAACGCGAGATGCTGGTCCCGGCCTGAACGGCCCGTCAATATAAGGAGGACTGCAACATGAATTTCAACGAAAAACTGATTGACCTGCGGAAAAGCAGGGGCTTGTCCCAAGAGGAACTGGGAGCAGAGCTGCATGTATCCCGGCAGACGGTATCCAAATGGGAGTCCGCCCAGTCTTATCCCGACTTCCAGCGATTAGTGCTCCTGAGTGATTACTTCGGCTTGACGCTGGACGCGCTGGTTCGGGATGTGGATGTGCAGGAGGTCCGGGAAAAGAATTGGAACAGCGAAAAGCTGGACTCCATTTACCAGGACGTGAACAAGGCAAAGCGGATTTTGAAGTGGTGGCTGATTGGCGCGGGGACGGCGGCGGGGATTGTACTGACCCTGCTGGTGAATTTCTTTCTCCACGCGGTATTCGTCTGGTAAGCGGAATCGATTGCCCTCCAAGAATCCCTGGGAAAATTTGTGCAAAAAATAACAAAGCGGCGGTTTACACCGGGAAAGAGCCGTGCTATAATAGAACCGCATGGGGTCCGGCGGGAGAGAGCGCCGGTCCTCTGTCTTGGAGAGATTGCCGTCCCCGGGCGGCAAATTTACAGGAGGTAAGTTTATGGCAAGAAAGTTCAAGTCCATGGACGGCAACAACGCGGCGGCATATGTCAGCTACGCGTTTACCGAGGTGGCGGGCATCTATCCCATCACCCCGTCTTCGCCCATGGCAGACTTGGTCGACCAGTGGGCAGCCGCCGGTCAGAAAAACATCTTCGGCACCACCGTGAAGGTCTGCGAGATGCAGTCCGAGGCCGGCGCTTCCGGCACCGTCCACGGCTCCCTGGCCACCGGCGCGATGACCACCACCTACACCGCCTCTCAGGGCCTGCTGCTGATGATCCCCAACATGTACAAGATCGCCGGCGAGCTGCTGCCCTGCGTGTTCCACGTGTCCGCCCGTACCGTGTCCAGCCACGCGCTGAACATCTTCGGCGACCACTCCGACGTGATGGCCTGCCGCCAGACGGGCTTCGCCATGCTCTGCGAGGGCAACGTCCAGGAGGTCATGGACCTGGGCCCCGTGGCCCATCTGGCCGCCATCGAGGGCCGGGTTCCCTTCGTGAACTTCTTCGACGGCTTCCGCACCTCCCACGAGATTCAGAAGGTGGCCGTGTGGGATTACGACGACCTGAAGGAAATGTGCGACATGGAGGCCGTGGACGCCTTCCGCAAGCACGCGCTGAACCCCGAGCGGCCCAACATGCGGGGCTCTCATGAAAACGGCGACATCTTCTTCCAGCACCGCGAGGCCTGCAACCCCTATTACGACGCCCTGCCCGACGTGGTGGAGAAGTATATGGGCAAGGTCAACGAGAAGCTGGGCACTGACTACCAGCTCTTCAACTACTACGGCGCTCCCGACGCGGATCGGGTCATCATCGCCATGGGCTCCATCTGCGACGTGGCCGAGGAAGTCATCGACTATATGAACGCCCACGGCGAAAAGGTGGGCCTTATCAAGGTCCGTCTGTACCGCCCCTGGCGCGCCGACAAGCTGATTTCCGCCATCCCCGCCACCTGCAAGAAGATCGCCGTGCTGGACCGCACCAAGGAGCCCGGCTCCCTGGGCGAGCCCCTGTACGTGGACGTGGTGGCCTCTCTTGCCAACGCGGGCCGGACGGACGTCACCGTCATCGGCGGCCGCTACGGCCTGGGCAGCAAGGATACCCCGCCCCGCAGCGTCTTCGCCGTCTATGAGGAGCTGACCAAGGCCGAGCCCAAGCGGCAGTTCACCATCGGCATCGTGGACGACGTGACCCACCTCAGCCTGGAGGAGAAGCCCGCCCCCAACACCGCGGCGGAGGGCACCATCGAGTGCAAGTTCTGGGGTCTCGGCGGCGACGGCACCGTGGGCGCCAACAAGAACTCCATCAAGATCATCGGCGACCACACGGACAAATACGTCCAGGCCTACTTCCAGTACGACTCCAAGAAGACCGGCGGCGTCACCGTCAGCCACCTGCGCTTCGGCGATCAGCCCATCCGTGCTCCTTATTATATCAACAAGGCCGACTTCGTGGCCTGCCACGTGCCTTCCTATATCATCAAGGCCTTCCCCATGGTCCGGGACGTGAAGCCCGGCGGCACCTTCCTGATCAACTGCCAGTGGAGCGACGAGGAAGTCAACAAGCACATGCCCGCCGTGGCGAAACGGTATATCGCCCAAAATAACATCCAGGTCTACACCATCAACGCCATCGACCTGGCGAAAGAAATCGGCATGGGCAAGCGGACCAACACCATCCTTCAGTCCGCCTTCTTCTCCCTGGCGAAAGTCATGCCCGAGGCCGAGGCCATCCAGTATATGAAGGACGCCGCCACCCACTCCTACCTGAAAAAGGGCCAGGACGTGGTGGATATGAACCACAAGGCCATCGACGCCGGAGCCACGGCTTATAAGAAGTTCGAGGTTCCCGCCGACTGGGCCGACGCCCAGGATACCCCCGACGCCACCACCCTGACCGGCAAGCCGGAGCTGGTGGAGCAGGTGAAGACCATCCTGAACCCCGTGGGCAAGATGGACGGCGACAGCCTCCCCGTCTCCGCCTTCGTCAAGCACGCCGACGGCCAGTTCGAGCTGGGCGCCGCCGCCTATGAAAAGCGCGGCGTGGCCGTCTCCGTTCCCACCTGGATGCCCGAGAACTGCATCCAGTGCAACCAGTGCGCCTATGTCTGCCCCCATGCCACCATCCGTCCCTTCGCCATGACGGAGGAGGAAGCCGCCAAGCTCCCCGCCGCCGCCAAGGTCATCGACAAAACCGGCAAGGGCAAGGGCTACAAGTTTACCATCGCCGTGTCTCCCCTGGACTGCATGGGCTGCGGCGTGTGCGTGGGCGTCTGCCCGGGCCGCAAGGGCGAGAAGGCCCTGAAGATGGTGGCCCAGGAGCAGGAGGCCAAGCAGCAGGAGGTCTTCAACTACTGCGTGGCCGAGGTCGCCGAGAAGAAGGATCTCCAGGACAACACGGTGCCCGGCAGCCAGTTCCACAAGCCCCTCCTCGAGTTCTCCGGCTCCTGCGCCGGCTGCGCCGAGACCAGCTATGCCCGTCTCGTCACCCAGCTCTTCGGTGACCGGATGTATATCTCCAACGCCACCGGCTGCTCCTCCATCTGGGGCGGACCCGCGGCCACCTCTCCCTACTGCACCAACGCGGCCGGCCACGGCCCCGCCTGGTCCAACTCCCTGTTTGAGGACAACGCCGAGCACGGCCTGGGCATGTATCTGGGCCAGAAGGCCATTCGCGACCGTCTGGCGGACCTGACCAAGCAGCTCATCGCGGTGCCCCACACCTACCAGGGCTTGAAGGACGCCGCCCAGAAGTGGCTGGATACCATGGAAGACGGCAAGGCCAACGCGGAGGCCACCTGCGAGTATGTGAAGCTCCTGGAAGAGAGCGTCATGACCGTGGATGACATCGTGGCCTTTACGGGAAGCCCCGAGGCCGCCAAGGTCTTCGGCGACCAGCTGCCCAAGTTCCAGGCCCACGCCAAGGAGCTGAAGGACAGCGGCGCGAAGTACTGCGACTGCGACGCCTGCAAGCTGTGTCTGGAGATTCTGAAGGACAAGGAATACCTGTCCAAGAAGTCTCTGTGGATCTTCGGCGGCGACGGCTGGGCTTACGACATCGGCTTCGGCGGCGTGGACCACGTCCTGGCCTCCGGCAACGATGTGAACATCTTCGTCTTCGATACCGAGGTCTATTCCAACACCGGCGGCCAGGCTTCCAAGGCCTCCAACATCGGCCAGGTGGCCCAGTTCGCCGCCGCTGGTAAGGAGATCAAGAAAAAATCCCTGGCGGAGATCGCCATGAGCTACGGCTATATCTACGTGGCCCAGGTGGCCATGGGCGCCAATCCCGCCCAGACCCTCAAGGCCATTCAGGAGGCCGAGGCCTATCCCGGCCCGTCCCTGATCATCGCCTACTCTCCCTGCGAGATGCACAGCATCAAGGGCGGCATGATGAACTGCCAGGCGGAAATGAAGAAGGCCGTGGAGTGCGGCTACTGGAACCTGTTCCGCTTCAATCCCGCCGCTGAGGGCGCCAAGTTCACCCTGGATTCCAAGGAGCCCGCCGGCGGGTATCAGGAGTTCCTGATGAACGAGGCCCGTTACAGCCGCCTGACCCGCGAGTTCCCCGACCGGGCCAGCGAGCTGTTCCAGCGCAACGAGAAGGCGGCTATGGACCGCTATCAGCACCTGCTGAAGCTGAAGGAAATGTACGCCTGAGGCGTCGCAAAGTCCGCTAAGCTCCGTTCCCGCCGCCGGCCTGCGGCCTCTGGCGAGAACTGCGCCCGCTCCCTTGCTCCGCCTCCCTTCAAGGGGGAGCAGGCTCCTCGTCAGAACAAACTGCACTTTGTGAATCCCGCCCTTCGGGCAGGCTTCACGCCGTTCCGTTTGTTCTTCCTCTCCCCACAAAATCTGCGGATTTTGCGGGGGCCCCAAAAGTGGGGGACGTAGGACGGGAGAGTTTTTAACAAAAGAGGACCACGGGCAAAGCCCGTGGTCCTTTTTTCGCCCATGTGTGCCGTGGATGTTTCGCGTTTCCTCCGGAAAAACACCCTGTAGGGGCGGACCTGTGTGTCCGCCCTTTTTCCATGGCCCTGGCACTTTTTATAGCAGGGCTTCCAGCGCCGCCGCCAGCGTCTCTCCCTGGGCCCGGGTGAGGCCTCCGGTGAAGTCCGCGTCCGCCGGAAGCAGCCCCAGATCCCAGGCCAGGGTCACCGCGTCCTGGCTTCCGCCCAGCGCCGCCGGGACGGGGCCCATCCGCTTTGCCGCCGGGTCCGGTTTCAGGTCCAGCGCCTCCGCCGTCCGGCCCAGGAATACGGCGGCTTCTTTCCAGGTCAGGGGCCTGGAGGCGGAGAAGGTTCCCTCCGCGCCGCCCTTGGCGATGCCCTGCTCCTTGGCCCAGGCCATGGCAGGGAGGTACCATTCAATGCCGAAGCTGTCTTTGAAAGGAAGCTCCTCCCCGATTTCCACATCCGGGCTTCCCGCCGCCTCATAAAGCTGGCCGATGAACCGCCCCCGGGTCAGGGGCGCGTTGGGGAATGCCTTTTGCGTCAGCTTCTCCGGGTGGGCCAGCAGCCAGTCCACGGTGGTATCCTTGCCGTTCAGCGTGTCTTCCAGGGTTTGGTATACCAGCACGTCCGGCTCCAACGCCTCCACGCCCCGGCCCGCCGCCGCGTCCAGCAGGGTGTTCAGGTCAATATACTTGCTGGACACCTGCCCCCGGACCTTGGAATTAGGGAGCTGGAAGGTCTTCACCGCCCCGAAGTGGCACACGCTGCCCCCGGCGGGCTCTCCCGCCAGCACGCCGCCCATCTCCTGGATTTCCACGGCGTTGATGAGGGCGGAGGAGAAGGTGCCCTCCCCGATGAGGCCCACCAGCTCACAGCCGCCGTCCATGGCCAGCCGCAGGCGCTCAAGCAGGGGCCAGATCACCCCGTCGGACCCGCCGCCGTTGTTCCGCAGGTCCAGCAGTACCCGGCTGTAGTCCCCCGCTTTCAAATCCTTTGCCACCAGGGCGGCGAAGTCCTCCATGGGAAGGTCCTCCGCCTCCTGGCAGGTGTTGTACTGAATGTAGTACGCGTCTTCCGTCAGAGGCTTGGCGAAGTAGTAGGCGTCCGCCGCCGCCGTCTCCGGCTGGTCCTTGATGAGGCCGGCAATGCGCGCGATCTCCAGCTTGTTCATCTCCTCCATGCCCACGGGCGCCAGGCTGAGGGCCTTCCCGCCTTTCAGCGTGACGGTCAGGGGCTTCCCGGCCTCCACCAGCCCCAGGTACTCGTAGATGTCCGCCACGTTGCAGGCCTGCCGGAACTGCCGCCGGAGGTGCACCGGGTTGTCGGAGGCAAACAGGGTTCCGTAAGCCTCGATGACCTCCTCCACCGGCTTTCCCGCCAGAAGCGTGACCTCCTGGCACAGCAGGTCCTCGTCCTCCGGGGCCGCGGCGGAGAGATACCAGCTCTCCCCCCGCCGGACCAGGGAGAAGGGATAGGCCCGGAAATTCGCCGCGCTCCCCACGGAGACGGAGGTGTGGGAGTCCCCCACCAGAGCCGCCAGGCGCATCAGGTCCAGAAGGAATTCCGTGCCGCTGACGGTCTCCAGCCGTCCCTCGATCTCCGCCTTCAGCGCCAGGAACTCGCTCTCCGGCGTGTTGGCGAAGGCGTCCGGGTGGAAGCCCGCCAGGACCTTTTCATAGAGAAAATCCAGGTCCTCCTGCCGCTGCTTGGCGCTCAGCGGCTCCGCCGCCAGGGCCGGGACCACCAGCAGCGCCGCCAGACACAGCCCCGCCGCCCGCCGGAGCAGGCTGTTTGCCATTTTCATAAATACGACCTCCATTTCACTAGTTCAATAATGCAATGATACATCCGGGGACGCGAAAAGTCAAGCCCCAAATAACCATACGGGCCGCAGGAGGAAAATTCTTCAAAAAAAGCCGGACATTCTTCGGGAATGTCCGGAGTGTTATGAACCCGGGAAGGGGGGCGTTTGGAGGCAAACGCGCTTCAGCCCCCCAGGGACGGGGTCTCCCGGCCCCGGGCGGCCAGCACGTCCGCCGCCGTCAGCGTTTGGAGATCCTCCCGGGTGACGTTCTCCTGTCCCGCCAGGCGGCCGGCCTGACAGACCAGGATACGCTCAAACACGTTCCGCACCCCCCGGGCGTTGCCGAAGGACTCCGGGTCCCGGTTTTCGTCCCGGAGGAGGTCCCGGACAAGGCCCTCGGCCTCCTCCTCCAGCGCATAGCAGCCCTTGCCGCAGCGCATTTTGAAGATCTCCAGCAGTTCCTCCGGGGTGTAGTCCTGGAAGTGGAGAAAGCGGTTGAACCGGGATTCCAGGCCGGGGTTGGAGTGGATGAAGCGGTCCATCAAATCCGCGTACCCGGCGGCGATGACCACCAGGTCGTTCCGGTGGTCCTCCATGGCTTTCAGGATGGTGTCAATGGCTTCCTGGCCGAAGTCGCTGCCCGTGGAGCCGTTGAGGGCGTAGGCCTCGTCGATGAACAGCACGCCGCCCAGGGCCTTTTCCACGGCCTTCTTGGTTTTCAGCGCCGTCTGACCCACGTAGCCCGCCACAAGGCCGCTCCGGTCCACCTCCACCAGCTGCCCCTTGGAGAGGATGCCCAGAGAGCGGTAAATCCGGGCCATCAGCCGGGCGATGGTGGTTTTTCCGGTGCCGGGACTGCCGGAGAAGACCATGTGGAGGGACAGCTCCGTCACCGGCAGGCCGTTTTTCTCCCGGAGCTGGTGGATTTTCACCAGGTCAATGAGGCTCCGGACCTCCCGCTTTACGGCGGCCAGGCCGATGTAGCCCTCCAGCTCCTTTTGCAGGTCCTCCAGCTTCTCCGGCGGGGGAGGCGCTTCCGCCGCCTCGCCCGGGTCCTGGGAGGCGTTCGGGGGCTTGGGGGCCGCCTCGGGAGCCTTGGGAGTTTCGGCCTGGGGGGCCTTTTCCTCCGGCGGGGGACCCCAGAAATCCGTGCCCATCCGGCGGAGGTTGTGCTCCGTCAGGGTTTGGATGACCTCCAACTGCTGGAGGATGATTTCGTCCTTTTTGTCCTTCTTGTCCATCGCGCTCAGCCTTTCATCAAGTCGGTATGGCGCGCTCCCTGGAACAGACAGGCGGAGACCAGTCCGGTCAATCCGCCGGTGAGGAGGGATACCGCCAGCAAAACGGGCAGATAATAGAGGGGAGCGGCGCTGCCCAGGGTCAGAACGGCGGCGGCAATCTGCCCGCAGTTATGGGCCGCCGCGCCGCCCACGGATACGCCGTACAGGGACAGCCCCCGCCGCCGGGAGAGAAAGACCATGGTCCCCAGGGCGCAGAGCCCCCCCAGCAGGGAGAAGATCAGCGCGTTCAGGTTTCCGGCGAAGAGGGAGCCCAGAAAGCACCGGGCCAGCAGAATCAGAAGCGTCTGCCCCGGCCCCAGGGCCCAGAGGGCGAAAACCGTCACGATGTTGGCCAGCCCCAGCTTCACGCCGGGGACGGGGATGGCCAGGGAGAGGGGAAACAGGTTTTCCAGATAGCTCAGCGCCAGGGCCATGGCCGTCAGCAGGGCGCAGAGGGTCAGCTGTTTTGTGGTCAGTTTCATGCCGCGCCTCCTAGCCTAACACCGCGTCCACGGCCCCGCCCTCCGCCTTCCCGCCCTCCAGCCGGACGATGATCCGGGCGGGGAGGCAGACGATGCTCTGCCCGCTTCTGGTGATTGTCCCGGTGTGGACGCAGTCCTGGGTGGGGCAGTCGGAGGCGGCCACCCGGAGGCCGGTCTGCCCGGAGGGGGGCAGGGCGCTTGAGGCCGGGTGCTCATAGTCTATGGACAGCGCCACCTCCAGGGTATAGCCGCCGCCGGTATAGGTTCTGGGGCCTTCCAGCAGGTCGTCCGGCGAAAAGCGGTCCACCTCCGTACCGTCCACGGACACCACCGCCGTCAGGTCCCCGGTTTCACCCCGCCACTGGAAGAAGGCCAGGGCCGCGGCCAAAAGGACCACGCACAGCGCCACCAACCCGTCCCAGGCGGTGGGCCGGAGCTTAGGAAACGACTTCATAGGCATAGCCGCCGCTCTCGTCCAGGGTGAAGCGGTCCGCCAGCCCCTCCGTCACCGCCACCCGGCCGTCCTCCGTGATCAGTACCAGGTCGAAAGGACAGCCCTGCCCGCCCCACATCGTTTCGTCCCGCCAGAAGTCCAGAGCCCGTTCCTCCCCCATGACAAAGAGGGCGGTGGAATAGGCGTCGCACATGGCGCCGGGGAAGCCGCTTCCGTCCCCCTCTCCGAGACCGGCGACAACGGTGACGGAGGTCAGCCCGCTGTCCGCCGGATAGCCGGTGGCGGGGTCGATAATGTGGTGATAGGTTTTCCCGTTCTCCTCAAAATACCGCTGATAGCCCCCGGAGGTGACGGCGAAGGAATCCGTCAGCTCCAGCACCCCGGCGAAGGCGTTGGGCTCGCCCACCCGGGCCGGGTCCTGGATGCCCACCCGCCAGGGGGCGCCGTCGGGCCGGCCGCCGTAGGCCAGCACATTTCCGCCCAGGCTGATGTTGGCCCGGGGCACCTCGTACTCCTGGAGGACTCCCAGAATCTTGTCGGCGGCGTAGCCCTTGGCCAGGCCCCCCAGGTCAATGGCCTGCCCGGGGCCCAGAGAGTAGCGGGCCGCGCCGCCGTGAGACTGGGGGCCCTGATAGATGGGGCCGTCTTGAGCCAGCTCCAAAAGCCCGTCCAGCTCCTCCTGGGAGGGAACCCGGTATTCCTCCCCCCCGGCGAAGCCCCAGGCGGAGACCACCGGGGCGATGGCGATGTTGAACGCGTCCCCGGTGCTCCGGCGGTAGTATTTCGCGAGCTCCAAAAGGATACCCAGATCCTCGCTGACCTCCATGGCCTCTCCCCCGGCGGCGTTGAGCCGGGAGACCTCGCTGTCCGGGTCCGTCCGGGAGAGCTTGGCCTCCAGGTCCCGGATGGTATCCTCACAGGCATAGGCGGCGGCGGGGGACCGCTCCCCATAGGTGGTGATGAGCATGGCGGTGTCCATGGCGAGGACCTGAATGCTCTCCTGGGCCTCGTCCGGGTCCACGGGAGCGCCGCAGCCGGGGAGAAGCAGGAGGAGCAATGACACATAGATGGCAAGACGCCTCATAAACAACCCTCATATCTGAATATGGAATGTCTATAGTATAGCACGTCCCGGGGCGCTTCTCAACGAAAAACCAAAATTCCCGCGAAAAAATAAAAAACCTGGCAGGAAGGGCCTTGCAAAAGCGAATAAAGTCTGTTATACTATTTAAGCGTGTCGGCGGAGACCCTGGAATCCGGCATTTATTGGAAAGAAAAAAACACCTTGGAGGTCTTGATAAATGGCAAAGAATCCGAATGGAAAGTCTATGAAGCGGGATAATTCCCTGTATGGCGCGACGGTTTTCTTTCTGGCGGCCTGCCTGGCGGAGTTCTATCTGCTGGTCCTCCGCAAATACTACATCCATGGCGACGTGGTGACCGAGGCCCTGGTGTGGTATGACCGCCTGCTGATTTTCGCGGGCCTGGGGGCGGCGGTGCTGGTTCTGGGCGCGGTGCTCAGCGTGCTGTGGAAAAAGGACGAGCGCAAGCGCCTTCTGGGCTGGGCGCTGACATCTCTGGGCGCGTTCTTCGCCGTGGGCAGCATTCTGGCCCGGGTGTACGTGGAGCCCGCCGTGATGCTGCTCAGCGTGGTGGTGCCGGTGGCGATGGTGCTGACCGTGATCTGGGCCTTCTATGACCGGGAGTGCTCCGTGGCGCTGACGGCGCTGTGCGGGACCATGATTGTGCTTTGGGTGTGCCGCCGCCTGTTCGGCAGCCTGACCATGGGCATCCCTGTGAAGGTGCTGTCCGTGGTTTACGTGGCTCTGCTGGGCGGCATCTGCTGGCTGGCGAAGAACAAGAAGCTGGGAAAGCTGCTCCCCGCGGACGCGGACCTGATGCCCATTTACGCCGCCGCCGTTTTGTCCGCCGCGGCGGTGCTGGTGGCCCTGTTCAGCGCCACGATGGCCTACTACGCCATGTGGGTGCTGGGCGTTGTGGTGTTTGCCCTGGCGGTGTACTATACCGTCAAGCAGCTGTAAGAGCCCTTCCGGGTCCCGGCGCTGATGAATGATGAAAAAGCCCGCCGTCTAAAAGACGGCGGGCTCAGGCTGTCGAAAATGTCTTTTCGCCAGCCTGAGCAAGTTTTTTGGACCTTTAAAAAGTTCCAAAAAACTTCTGATTGAAAACGAGAGAAACCCCTGATGGGTTTCTCTCGTAGCTCTTTTCCTTTCCGTTCCCTTGCGGACAGCACTTTTTCGACAAGCTGAAGCCCGCCGTCCAAAGACGGCGGGCTTTTCTCTTTGGGGTTCCGCTCACCGGAACTCCCCCAGCCGGATGTCCATGCCGATCTCAAAGGCCCGGTCCCAGGGGAAGCGGTAGTTCTCCAGGGCGATGCCGCCCCAATGCCGCTCATCAATTTCCCCGTCAGGGGAGATGGAGGAGAGAAAAGAGCTCCGTTCCAGATTGCGGATGACGGGGGCGGTCTCCTTCTCCATGCCTTCCTCCAGGCGGCGGAGCAGGTCCTCCCGGTCCAGCTCCGGGGACCAGAAGTTGTTGGGGTCCCCGCCCAGGTCGTTTCGGATATAAGTCAGCAGGTCGTTCCGCACCACGCCCTTGTAGCAGAAGTCCTTGAGGACGCTGTCCGCCAGGGTCCGGGCCCAGGCCCGGTCGCAAGCGTCGGTGTTCTCACCGTTTTTCAAGACGGCGTACCGGGCGGCCCCGTGGCTCAATGCCGTGCCGGTGACGATGGCCATGTCCAGCATGCCGGAGTAGGCCAGGAGACAGCCCAGCTCCGCCTTTTTGGTCAGAGCGTCGTAGACCGCCGTGCCGTAGGTCCCGTTGCTGGCGTCGATCAAAATGGTGGGTCTCTGCTGTTTCCGGTTGCCCTCCAGCGCCCGGAGGAGCTGGTCAATATATGCGCTCTTCTGCGTTTCGTCCTTGGGCTGGGTCAGGATGAAAATATACATTCCGGCGGCTTGGTTGCACGGGAGCAGATCGAAGAACCGGTTGTGTTCCTCCACGATCTTCCATAGGGGCTGGAAGTCGTATTCACAGGCGGGCTGGTCGTAGGTATCGCCAAAGTAATCGACGATGACGCTGGTCCCCTGCCAGCCCGTCTCGTCCAGGTACATCCGGGCCACGGCCTTGAAGGCCAGATCGTCTACCCCGGAGAGGAGCCAGTCCAGCTGCCTCCCGTCCTCCCCCTCCCCGGCCCGGAGGCCCCGGCGGAGGAAGGCGATCTCATTTTTCTGGATGCAGTCCTCCAGGGAGGAGTCGTCGATGCCGATTAAAAGGCGAAAGTTCTCATAGCCGGGTTTGCGCAGCGTATCCTGCACCACATAAGAGAGTACCATTTTCCGGTCCCGGGAACGCACGTGCCGGAGGGCGGCCTCATAGGTGCCCTCCGCCCTGGTCTGGGAACGGAGGTTTTCCCCATTAGGACCCCACCAGTAACTCTCGGCAATGGCCTCCAGATGCAGCGTGTCTCCCTCCAGCGTCCGCCGGGGCAGGGCCCCGAAGGCCCGGATGGCGTTGTATTCCTCCAGCGTCCCCCCCTCGTAGCCCACGGTGGGGGCCAGCCGCATGACGGAGTCCAAAAGCCAGACCACATTGTTTTCATCGGCGGAGAGGGCCGTCAAAAGCTGCTCCAGCATGGAGTGTATCTGGACGGTTCCGCCGCCGGGAAGCTCGATGTCGTACCCGGTCATAGACCGGGAGGCCACCAGCCCCCCGGAGTGGAGCTGGTCCAGGGAGAGGATGTAGCGGTCGCACCCCGCCGCCTCCTGCTCCAGCACCCAGGTGAACAGGGACCAGGGCTCCCCCCGCTGGAGGCTGTCAAAGTTTTTCGGCTGGCCGTCCAGGGCCGTGCGGTACAGGACCTTCTCCGGCATGGCCAGGGCATAGCCCAGGGATTCCGCCAGATACACCACCCGCTCCACGTTGTCCGGCCGGTCGTCCAGGGGGACGTAGGCAACCGTCTTTCCCGGCTCCGAGGCGGCGGGCTCCGGGTAGGGCAGGGGCTCCGTCCGTCCGCAGCCCGCCAGCAGAACCAGGGCCAGGACCGCCGCCCAAAGGCGTTTTATTCGTTTCATAAAACCTCCTGAAAAAGGGCGGGACCGTCCCGGCCCCGCCCTTCGATCAAATCCCCAGGTTCCCCAGGTTCAGCCCGCCGGTGATGTTGTCCATGGCCTTGTCCATGGCGTCCCCGGCCTGGCGCAGGGCCTCGTTGACGGCGGAGACCACCAGGTCTTGGAGCATCTCCACGTCCTCCGGGTCCACGGCCTCCGGCTTGATGGTGAGGGCCGTCAGCTCTTTCTTGCCGCTGGCCACGGCCTCCACGGCCCCGCCGCCTACGCTGGCGGTGAAGGTGCGGTTTTCCACCTCCGTCTGGGCGGCGTTCATGGCCTCCTGCATTTGGGCGATCTGCTGCTGAACGGCGGCCTGACGCTGCGCGCCGGTGGCCTTCATATTGCCGCTGGTGAATCCGCGGCGGGCACTGTAACCCATGGTGTCGTTCTCCTTTATTCTTTGATTTCAATGTTGTCAAACTGCCGGCCAAAGGCCACCAGGTTTTTCAGGTTTTCCTCCGGAGAGGTTTTGGGGGGCTCCCCCGCGCGGAACGTCAGCCGCACCGGACCGCCCGTAAGGGCTTCCGCCTCCTGAGAGACGGCCTCCCGCACCCGGTCGTTGTCCAGGCGGCCCAGGGTCAGCTCGTCCGGGGCGCAGACTGTCAGCAGGCCGTCCTCCAGAAAGCCGGTGCACATGCCCAGGAAGGGGCGGTACATGGGGGGCAGGCGGCCCTTACAGTTCTCCGCCAGGGTCCGCCACCACCCGCCGCTGGGGGCTTTGACGGGAGCGGCTCCGGCGCTGGGGGGCTTGGCGGAAGCGGCGGAGCCGGTTCTGGAGACGGGGGGCGGCGTTTGCGCGGCTTCCGTCGGCGTCTCCTCCGGAATGTCGTAGACCCGCTGTCCCGGCTCCTCCGGCGGCTCCTCCGGCAGGGGGGACTCGTCCCAGGGGGGCGGGTCTTGGGGGGCTTCCCTTGGGGGGGCCGGACGCGGCGGAGGGGGGGGAGCCGCCGGGGGCCGCTGGGCCAGCTCGGTTCGGGCGGACTGGCTGTCCTCCAGGCGGCGGACGCGGGCCTCCAGGGCCGTCAGGTCCCCGGAGAGGCTTTCGTCGCACAGGCGCAGAAGGCACAGCTCCGTGTCCAGGCGGCGGTTGACGCTGGCGTACAGCTCCGCCGAGGCCTTTTGCAGGGTGGAAGCCAGGTGCAAAAAGCGCCCGGCGGGCACGTTTTGACCCAGGCGGTCCAGAACGGCGGCGTCAAAGCCGCCGGAGAGCAGGGCCGCGCCGCCCTTGGGGGCGGTCTTTTGCAGGAGCAGGTCCCGCGTGAGGGTGGAGAGCTCCGACAGCACCGCGCCCAGGTCCTTGCCCCCCTTGTACAGCTCGTCCAGCAGAAGCAGGGCGGCCTGGGCGTCCCGGTTTAAAATCAGCTCCATCAGCCGGGCCGTCTGGAGATTGCCCGCCAGGCCCAGCACGTCCAGCACCGCGGCGGCGTCAATGGTCCCTCCGGCGGCGGCGCACTGATCCAAAAGACTCAGCCCGTCCCGGAGGGCGCCGTCCGCCAGGCGGCTGAGAATCTCCGCCCCGTCGGGGCGAAGGTCGATGCGCTCCCGCTCCGCCACATAGCGGAGCCGCCGGGCCACGTCCTCCGGCCGGATGCGGCGGAAGGAGAAGCGCTGGCAGCGGGAGAGAATGGTGGCGGGGACCTTGTGAAGCTCCGTGGTGGCCAGAATAAACATCAGGTGCTCCGGCGGCTCCTCCAGAATTTTCAGCAGGGCGTTGAAGGCGGCGGTGGAGAGCATATGGACCTCGTCCACGATGTAGACCCGCTTTTTGACGTTGGCGGGGGAGTAGACCGCTTCGTCCCGGAGGGCCCGGACCTGGTCCACGCCGTTGTTGGAGGCGGCGTCCAGCTCCAAAACGTCCAGAAAGCCGCCGCTGTCGATGCCCACGCAGGAGGGACACTTGCCGCAGGGGTCTCCGTCCTCGGGGGCCTCGCAGTTCACGGCCTTGGCCAGGATTTTGGCGCAGGTGGTCTTTCCGGTGCCCCGGGTGCCGGTGAAGAGGTAGGCGTGGGAGGTCCGGCCCTCGGCCACCTGGCGGCGGAGGGTCTCGGTGATGTGCTCCTGACCGATGACATCGGCAAAGGTTTTGGGCCGCCACTTGCGGTAGAGCGCCTGATACACGGGCCGGTTCCCCCTTCCTCCCTCTGGGAGCGTTCAGCGTGTCCGCCTGTTTTCAAGCCGCCCAGGCCCGCGGCGGGAGGGCGCTCCCTCCCGAAAGAAATGGAAGTCCTCCCCACGCAGCTGCGGAGCCGGTTGCCTCGCGGCACATGAAACATTCCGCTTAATGCTGCTCGGTTCCCCGCCTGACATGGTTCGCAGAGCTTCATTGCGCGAGACCGGCTCCGCAGCTGCCTGCGGAGGACTGCTTTTGCTATTCTACTATATTCTTTCCCAAATGGCAACAGAAAATTTCGGCCGGCATAAAAAAATTACGGCTTGCATAACATGAAAGGGCTATGGTATAATCATAGCAGACAAGAAAATTTCACTTCGTCCATGGAAAATGAAACCCCGGGGAGTGCCAGCTCCCCGGGGTTTCCCATGTTTACCGTCCTTTGCGCTGCTTGTCGAGCCATTGGCAGACGTAATACGAGATCACGCCCGCGCCGACGGACAAGAAGAAGTTCCTCACTTCGTCCATGGAATTCACCTCCTTCCCACTTACGGGACGGAGAAAGGACGGCAGAGCCATTATACCAGATCCCGGCACGCTCCGCAAGAAAAGGCGAAAAAGGCCCCGCCGCTTTGAAAGCGGCGGGGCCTGAAAGACGGTCGGAAGACGAAGCTTACTTGTTATCCACGGAGAACATATAGGCGATCAGCTCCACCATCTTGTTGGCGTAGCCGGTCTCGTTGTCGTACCAGGAGACGACCTTGACAAAGTTGTCGGTCAGGGACAGGCCGGCCTTCTTGTCGAAGATGGAGGTGAGGGGGCAGCCCAGGAAGTCGCTGGAGACCACATCCTCGTCGGTGTAGCCCAGAATGCCCTTCAGCTCACCCTCGCTGGCTTCCTTCATGGCCTTGCAGATGTCCTCATAGCTGGCGGGCTTTTCCAGACGGGCGGTCAGGTCCACCACGGACACGTCCAGGGTGGGAACGCGCATGGAGATGCCGGTGAGCTTGCCGTTCAGCTCGGGGATGACCTTGCCCACGGCCTTGGCCGCGCCGGTGGAGGAGGGGATGATGTTGCCGGTGGCCGCCCGGCCGCCGCGCCAGTCCTTCATGGAAGCGCCGTCCAGCAGCTTTTGGGTGGGGGTGACGGAGTGCACGGTGGTCATCAGACCCTCGATGATGCCGAACTTCTCGTTCAGGACCTTGGCGATGGGGGCCAGGCAGTTGGTGGTGCAGGAGGCGTTGGAGACATAGGTCATGTCGGAGGTGTACTTTTTGTTGTTCACGCCCATGACGAACATCGGGGTGTCGTCCTTGGAGGGGGCGCCCATGATGACGTGCTTGGCTCCGGCCTTGATGTGGCCCTCGCACTTGCTTTTTTCCAGGTGTTGGCCGGTGCACTCGCAGATATACTCGGCGCCGACGCTGGCCCAGGGGATGTCGCTGACTTCCTTGGCGGTGAAGACCTTGAACTCCTTGCCGTCGACGACCAGGGCGTCGGCGGTGTAGGTCACCTCGCCGGGGAAGCGGCCGTGCACGCTGTCATACTTCAGCATGTAGGCCATATACTCGGGGTTCATGAAGGGGTCGTTCAGGCCGACGACCTCGACGTCGTCGCGCTTCAGGGCGGCGCGGAACACGATGCGGCCGATGCGGCCAAAACCATTGATGCCGATTTTCGCTTTCATAATACAGGAACTCCTTTCGATATTTGGGTACAATTTGTACCGGAATGCCATATAAACGATTGCGTAAACGATTTGTTTAGGTCTTTTCCAGAAGTAATAGTATCACAGCGTGAAGTTTTTGGCAATCATCATTTCAAACAACAATTTGTAAGGGCCGTTGTGAATTTTTGATAATAAAGCATCGCCTTTCCCCATTCCGCGGACCGGCCGGTTCCGCCCCCCTGGAAAAGGATTCCCAAAGGAGCGGGGAATTATGCGGCGGAGAGGCCCTCCGGCGGTTTTCCGCCGGTTGACAGCCCGTCTCGGAACACCTATAATAAAACCGCTATATCCCCCGCTTCAAGGAGGTTCTCCATGCCACACACAAAAGACAAAAAGCGCGTCCTCCTCATCGGCACCGGCGGCACCATCGCCTCGGAGGTGACGGAGGGAGGCCTGGCCCCGGAGCTGACCACGGAGCAGCTTTTGCGCCACGTCCCCGGCATTTCGGATATCTGCGCCGTGGACTGCCTTCAGCTTTTGAACCTGGACAGCACCAACATCGGCCCCGGCCACTGGCTGCAAATGACCCGGTGCCTCCGGGAGAACTACGGCCGCTACGACGGCTTCGTCCTCACCCACGGCACGGACACCATGGCCTACACGGCGGCGGCGCTGAGCTACCTCATTCAGGGGAGTCCCAAGCCCATCGTTTTGACCGGGGCCCAAAGGCCCATTGGCTTTGACTCCACGGACTCCAAGACGAATTTGTCCGACGCCTTCCGCTGCGCGGCGGAGGACCTGCCGGGGGTTTCCATCGTCTTCGACAGCAAGGTCATCCCCGGCACCCGGGCCAAGAAGACCCGGTCCAAGAGCTTCCAGGCCTTCTCCAGTATCAACTATCCCTATCTCGGCATCCTCCGGGACGGTGTGCTCCTCCGGTATATCCGCCCGGACTGCGGGGCCTACCCGCTGTTTTACGACGCGCTGAACACCCGGGTGGCCCTTTTGAAGCTTCTGCCCGGCATGGACCGGGGGGCGGCGGACTATCTGCTGGAGCGGAACGACGGGCTGATTATCGAGAGCTTCGGCGTGGGGGGCCTGCCGGAATCCGGAGGCTTCTACCACTGCGTGGACGAGGCCCTGGCGGCGGGGAAAACCGTGGTGATCACCACCCAGGTGGAAAACGAGGGCAGCGACGTGGGGGTCTACCACGTGGGCCACGACCTGAAAAACAAGCTGGGGGTTCTGGAGGCCTATGACATGACCACGGAGGCCGTGGCGGCGAAGCTGATGTGGATTCTGGGCCAGACCCGGGAGCGGAGAGAGGTGGAGCGCCTCTTCTACACGCCAGTGGCCCGGGACATCCTCTGGCCGGCGGAGTGAGGGGCTTCCAGGAATCGCAAAAATCCCCGCTTTCTTTTTTTCACGTCTTGTGATACAATCGGTTCCATAAGGTATCATACCGGCTCCGCCGGGGAGAAAGGAGTCCCGCCATGGCCCCAGTCCGCCCAGGAGAGGACCCCGTCCTCTCCCGCCTCCGCGCCGCCGCGGCCCGGGGGGCGCTGTCCCACGCGCTGCTTTTCACCGGCCCCGGGGACCGGCTGGAGGCCGCCCGCTTCGCCGCCGCCGCCTTTCAGTGCGCCGGGGAGGACCGGCCCTGCGGCGTCTGCCCCGCCTGCCGGAAGGTCCGGGAGGACATCCACCCCGACGTGCTGACCGTTCGGGACGAGGGGCGGAAGCTCCTCTCCGTGGAAACCATACGGGAGGTCCGGCGGGACGCCTACATCCGCCCCAACGAGGGGGCCCGGAAGGTCTATCTCTTTCCGGACTGCGCCCTGCTGACGGAGCAGGACCAGAACGTCCTGCTGAAGCTGGTGGAGGAGGGGCCGCCCTATGCCGCCTTCCTCTTCTGCGCGGAAAACCCGGCGGCGGTGCTCCGGACCCTGCGGTCCCGCTGCGTGGAGCTGAAGCTCCATCCCGCCGGGCCGCCCCCCCGGGAGGCGGAGGGGGACGGAGAGGCCCTCTGCCGCTGCCTTTTGAAGGGCCGGCGGGGAAGCGCGGCGGAGCTGGCGGTGCGGCTGGAGAAGAAAAAGCTCAGCCGGGAGGACCTGAGCGCCCTTCTGGCGCGGAGCGAGGCGCTGCTTTCCCAAGCGCTGGTTGTTCTCTACGGCGGGGAGGCGGAGGACCGGGCCCTGGCGGAGGAGCTGGGGAAGCGCCTGGGCAAAACGCGGATTGTCCGCGCAATCGAACTCATGAAAATCTACCGGCAGGAGTGCGGCTATAACGTGGGCCCCGGCCATGTGCTGGGGGCCCTGGCCGCTGAATTGGAGGAGTTATTTTGACTGAAGTCATCAGTGTCCGCTTTCGGGGCGGCAGCAAGACCTATTTCTTCGACCCCAGGGGCATCCAGGTCCGCATGGGGGAGAACGTCATCGTGCAGACCGCCCAGGGCTTGGAGTTTGCCACCTGCACCCAGGGGAACCACGAGGTGGCGGACGAGCTGATCGTCAAGCCCCTCAGCGCCATTGTCCGCCGGGCCACGGAGAACGATTTCCGGGTGGTGGAGTACAACCGGAAGCGGGAGCGGGAGGCCTTTGACATCTGCGAGGGCAAGATCGCGGACCACGGGCTGGAGATGAAGCTGGTCAGCGTCTCCGTGGGCTTTGACAGCAACAAGATCGTGTTCTACTTCACCGCCGACGGGCGGGTGGACTTCCGGGAGCTGGTCCGGGACCTGGCCTCCGTCTTCCGGGCGCGGATTGAGCTGCGGCAGATCGGCGTCCGGGACGAGGCGAAGATGATCGGGGGCCTGGGAATCTGCGGGCGGCCGTTCTGCTGCGCCCAATTCCTGGACGGCTTTCTGCCCGTCTCCATCAAGATGGCCAAGACCCAGAACTTGAGCCTGAATCCCACCAAGATCTCCGGCACCTGCGGGCGGCTGATGTGCTGTCTCAAGTACGAGCAGAACGCCTATGAGGACGCCGCCAAGCGGATGCCCAAGCCGGAGTCCTTCGTCCAGACCCCCGACGGGCCGGGCAACGTGAAAGGCGTGGAGCTGCTGCGGGAGCGGGTGAAGGTCAGCCTGGACAGCGCGCCGGAGAGCCTGAAAACCTATCGCGCCTGTGAGATCAAGGTCCTGCGCAACGGCAAGGGCAGCCGGGAGGGCATTGAGATTCCCGAGCGGACCGCCCGCTTTGTGGAGGAGCGGGAGGAGGAGGAGCTGATTCAGCCGGTATTCTCCACCTCCTATTACACCGACGACCACCTGGCGGAGGCCCCCCGCCGGGAGAAGATGGGCACCGAGGGGGACGGCAAGCCCCGCCACCGCCACCGGGGCGGCCGGAGCCGGAGGGGCCCCCGTCCCGAGGGGCCGCCGGTTCAGCAGGCCCCCAAGAAACAGGGGGGGCCGCCTCCCCGTCCCCCCAGACAGCAAAGCCGCCCGGAGGGCCAGCGGGACCAGCGGGAGGACCGCCCCGCCGGGGAGAACAAGCGCCGCCGCCCGCCTTACCGGGGCGGCCGCCGGGGCGGCGGCAAGGGCGGAGACGCGCCCAAGTGAGGACTTGATAGGACCGAATTGCCAAGCGGCTGGAACAAGGGCTGTGGACGGAGAAGAAGGAGGTACTGAACGGTGAACATGCAGGAGAATTTTCGATTGATCGAGGCGCTGCAGAGCGCTGGGTGGACGGCGGAGGAGATTATTAATTTAATCAAGTACGTCGAAAGCGGAGAGGAACAGTATAAGCCGAAGGCAAAGGAATAGCATAGGAATAGCATAACGAAAGGGACCCGGAGCATATCCGCTCCGGGTCCCGGCAGCTTGTCGAAAAAGTGCTGTCCGCAAGGGAACGGAAAGGAAAAGAGCTACGAGAGAAACCCATCAGGGGTTTCTCTCGTTTTCAATCAGAAGTTTTTTGGAACTTTTTAAAGGTCCAAAAAACTTGCTCAGGCTGGCGAAAAGACATTTTCGACAGCCTGAGGGACCCGGAGCATATCCGCTCCGGGTCCCTTTCGTTTCGCCGCCAAGGAAGAAGACGTTCGTCTGTCCGGAGGAATTTACAGCTGATTCGTCCACGCCTGGAAGAACGATTCAATCCCCGCCGTGGCTCCGGCCAGGCCCACATGGGAGGTTGACAGATTGTACTGACTGCAATACTGCTGAACCAGCGCCCTTGCCTGGGCCAGCGTGGAGGAAAAGCTCTGGATAAGGCCGCTTTTGCTTTCCGTGTTCAGCTTGGAAAACAAACCGGCGATGTTCCGTTCGGTGTTCACCGCGTCCCGATTGCCAGAGGTTCCGGCGGCGTAGGATACGCTCTTCGCCCAGGCGTCCGCCTTTTCAAGCTGTGCCATGCCCTTTTCATACAGCCGGTCGATGCCTTGGGAGAACATCTGCCCAACCGCTCCCTGATCGCGGCCATAATAGCTGCCCAGGGATTTTGCAATTCCCATTTTCGCGAACCCCTCAATATTATGGCCGGTCAAGGAGCCGGAGGTTATCCCGCTGAAGGACTCCGACAGCTCCCGCCCCGTTTTCTGCATCTCCAAGAGCTGGGAAATGGAAACCTCCCCGCCGCCCACGGTCAGGGTGGCCGTTACCTTGCTCAAATCCGGCGCTCCGCCGTCCTTCATCTGCTGGGCCAGCTCCCGAACCACCGCCGTCATCTGATCCTGCATGCGGTTGACGTCCGCCTGGGTGTAATTTCCGTTGGTAAAAAAGTCCAGCGTGTCCCGGACAAAATTCACATCGTCGATATTGCGGTGGCGGAACACCTCGTTTTCGCCAAGGGCGGTGTACTCCTGGGCGGCGCTGAACAGGAAATCCGTCTTGCGGTAGAAGAACCCATGGGTAGCCCCGCCGGAGGCCGCGGATTTATTCGCGTCCTCGGCGGTGAAGACGCCGGGCTGAATGGTCTCGACAATAAGCCCCATGCCCTGGTTTTCCACAACGGTTTTGCCGTCGTAGGAATCCACCCGCTTGCCGCTCAGCTGGGGCGTCAGGTCGATGGCCTCGTCCCGGTGCTCCCGCCAATATGCATTGACGCGTTTCTCCTCCGCTTTCCAGCGGTCCGCCATGGCGCCGCCGGATACCTTCACGCCGGGTCCGCCTGCGGGAGCGGAGGTGCTGCTGCTGATATGTTTGACAAAGGGACCCTTGAGGGCGTCCGGGTGGAGCTGGCCCGAGGGCAGAATGGTTGGCATGGACATAATTACGGTCCTCCTTGTGATCACAAAATACAGAGGGTTTCAAAACAAAAAGGCGCTCTCTGCTCCAGGGTTCCCCTCTTGCCAAATTTTTTTGTTTACTTATGTTATCGGCACGGCCCCTCCCAAAATTAAGGTGACCCGCAAAAAAGCGGCGGCAAGGCCATGGCCTTGCCGCCGCTTGGAGGCGGGGAAGAGGTTTTTGCAGACGGCGTTACACGGAGAACAGCAGCTCCGAGTATACCGGCATGGGCCAATACTCGGAAGCGGTGAGGACTTCCAGGGCGTCGACAGAGGCGCGGGCCACGCCCATATCGGAAATCAGGGTGTCGTGGCAGTAGCGCATGGCCTCCTCCGGCCCGGCGGGCATGTCCTCCAGGTCCGAGGCCAGGACGCGGCAATCCTCCATCAGATTGTCGGTGATCTCGGCAATCCCCAGGGCCGTATTGATCTCGTAGGCGCAGGGAATACCCAGGCTCTTCTTGCGCTCCGCCCGGGCGCAGAGGTCGGCGGCGTACTTGGAGACCGCAGGGAGAATCTCGTGGCGGATCATGTCGATCATGGTGCTGGCCTCGATGGTGAGGACGGTGCGGTAGTTCTCCACGTGGATCTCATACCGGGCCCGGACCTCCTCCTCCGTGTAGATGCCGTGCTTGACAAAGAGGTCGATGTTCTTCTGCTGGACATAGGCGGGCAGGGCGTCGGCGGTGGATTTGAGGTTGGCCAGCCCCCGGCGTTCCGCCTCGGCAATCCAGTTGCCGTCGTAGCCGTTTCCGTTGAAGATGATCCGCTGGTGCTGGGTGAAGGTCCGGCGGATCAGCTTCTGGAGGTCGGCCTGGAAGTCGGCGGAGGACTCCAGCTCGTCGGCGAACTGTTTGAGCTCCTCGGCCATGATGGTGTTCAGGGCGATGTTGGGCCCGGAGATGGACTGGGAGGAGCCCAGCATGCGGAACTCGAACTTGTTGCCGGTGAAGGCCATGGGGGAGGTCCGGTTCCGGTCCGTGGTGTCCTGGCGGATGGCGGGGAGCACGTCCACGCCGATCTCCAGGGTTTTCTTGCTGGCGTCGGTGTACTCGGTGCCCTGGATGATGGACTCCACCACGGCGTTCAGCTCGTCCCCCAGGAAGATGGAGAGGACGGCGGGGGGAGCCTCCTGGGCCCCCAGGCGGTGGTCGTTTCCGGCGGTGGCCACGGTGGTGCGGAGGAAGTCCTGGTACTCGTCCACGCCCTTGACGAAGGCCGCCAGGAAGAGGAGGAAGCGGGCGTTCTGGCTGGGGGTGGAGCCGGGCTTGAAGAGGTTCTTCCCCGTGTCGGTGGAGAGGGACCAGTTGTCGTGCTTGCCGGAGCCGTTCACCCCGGCGAAGGGCTTTTCATGGAGGAGGCACACCAGGCCGTGGCGGTCCGCCACCTTTTTCATCACCTCCATCACCAGCTGGTTCTGGTCGCAGGCGGTGTTGGCGTCGGTATAGATGGGGGCCATCTCGTGCTGGGAGGGGGCCACCTCGTTGTGCTTGGTCTTGGAGGGGATGCCCAGGGCCCACAGGGTCTCGTCCAGGTCCTTCATGTAGGCGGCCACCCGGGGCTTGATAGCGCCGAAGTAGTGGTCGTCCAGCTCCTGGCCCCGGGGGGGCTTGGCGCCGAATAAGGTCCGGCCCGTCATGCGCAGGTCCTTGCGCCGGTTGTAGAGCTGCTTGTCGATGAGGAAATACTCCTGCTCGGGGCCCACCTGGGCGATGACCTTCCGGCTCTCGGTGTCGCCGAAGAGGCGGAGGATGCGGATGGCCTGGCGGCTGACCTCCTCAATGGACCGGAGGAGGGGCATTTTCTTGTCCAGAGCTTGGCCGGAATAGGAGCAGAAGATGGTGGGGACGCAGAGGGAGCCCTCCTTTAAAAAGGCGAAGGAGGTGGGGTCCCAGGCGGTGTAGCCCCGGGCCTCAAAGGTGGCGCGGAGGCCGCCGGAGGGGAAGGAGGACGCGTCCGGCTCGCCCCGGACCAGCTCCTTGCCGGAGAACTCCATCAGAATGCGGCCGCCGCCGGTGGGGCTGATGAAGCTGTCGTGCTTTTCGGCGGTGACGCCGGTCATGGGCTGGAACCAGTGGGTGAAATGGGTGGCCCCCCGTTCCACGGCCCACCGCTTCATGGCCTCGGCGATTTCGTTGGCGGTGGAGATATCCAGGGCCGTGCCCTCGGTGACGCACTGTTTCCACGCGCTGTAGGACGCGGGGGAGAGGCGGTCCTTCATGGTCTCCTCGTTGAAGACCCGGCTGCCGAAGAGCTCGGGAAGATGTAAGGTGGCACTCATATGGCATTCCTCCTCAATTTCTGACTATATGGTAACATAAAACGGTGCAAAGGCAATTGGTAATACTTCTAAAGTTCGGCCCCGGAAAGGGGCTCTCCCTTGAAAGGGCCGTTCATTGTCCGCTGGCGCCGTAGTTGCTCAGGGCCCGGGCGGAAGGATCGTCCACGTCGCATCCCGCCCAGGACTTGTTGGGCATCCAGAAATCCCGGATCATCGCCGCCTGTCCCGGGTAGTGCTTCTCGAAGATCTCCCGGTACAGCAGGCTCTCCTTGGTGAAGGGCGGGCAGTGGTAATCGTACTTGTGCCGCAGGGCCTCGAATTCTCCGTCCGTGTATTTCTCCTGGGCGTAGGCTTTCAGGTCGTCCACCATGGAGTGGCCCACGGCGTCGGAGAAGGCGGCCTTCTGCCGCCAGAGGATGCCCTCCGGCAGGAGGCGGTCCTTCTCAAAGGCGTGGCGGAGCAGGTACTTCCCCATGCCGTAGGTGTTCCGCTTCATCTCGGGGTCCAGGGACATGACGTATTTCACGAAATCCAGGTCGCCGAAGGGCACCCGGGCCTCCAGGGAGTTGACGGAGATGCAGCGGTCCGCCCGGAGCACGTCGTACATGTAAAGCTCATCCACCCGCTTTTTTGCCTCTTTCTGGAACTCCTCGCCGCTGGGGGCGAAGTCCGTGTACTTATAGCCGAAGAGCTCGTCGGAAATCTCCCCGGTCAGCAGCACCCGGATGTCCGTCCGCTCGTGGATGGCCTTGCAGCAAAGGTACATCCCCATGCTGGCCCGGATGGTGGTGATGTCCCAGGTGCCCAGCAGGGCAATCAGCTCATCCAGGGTCGCCAGGACCTCCTCCCGGGTCATATAGACCTCGGTGTGGTCGGCCCCGATGTAATCCGCCGCCTCCCGGGCGTATTTGAGGTCGATGGCGTCCTTGTCCATGCCGATGGCGAAGGTCCGGATCTTTTTCCCCAGGACGATGGAGGAAATGGCGCAGACGAGGCTGGAGTCCAGCCCGCCGGAGAGGAGGAAGCCCAGGGGCGCGTCGGCGTCCAGCCGCTTGTCGACCCCGGCGATGAGCTTGTCGCGAATATGCTTGCAGGCAGTCTCCCGGTCGTCCCGGCAGTATTCGCTTACCGTGGTAAAATCGGCGTAGCGGACGAAGGTTCCCCCGGCGTAGTAGTGCCCCGGCGGGAAGGGGCGGATTTCCCGGCACAGCCCCACCAGGTTCTTGGCCTCGCTGGCGAAGACGATGCCGCCGGAGCGGTCGTATCCGTAGAATAGGGGACGGATGCCGATGGGGTCCCGGGCGGCGATGAGGGAATCCGTCCTCCCGTCGTAGAGGACCAGGGCGAATTCCGCGTCCAGCCGGGCGAACATCTCCAGGCCGTACTCCCGGTAGAGGGGCAGCAGAATCTCGCAGTCGCTGCCGCTTTGAAACGAGTAGCCCCGCTCCTGAAGCTGCCGCTTCAAAGGCCGGAAGCCGTAGATTTCCCCGTTGCACACCAGATAGTCCCCGCCCAGCCGGAAGGGCTGCATCCCCTCCGGGGTCAGGCCCATGATGGCCAGCCGGTGGAAGCAGAGCCACCCTGTTGGGGTTTCCACAACGCGGGACATATCCGGCCCCCGGGATTTCGTGCGCGCAAAGAAGGGCTGAAGCTCCTCCCGCGTGACGTCCTTTTTCTCAAAACCCATAATCGAACACATAACAAGCACCTCCGAATTGATATGGCTTTCCCGTCTGGGAAAATAAAAACGCAGCTATCTCCTGAACATTCAGGACGAATAGCTGCTATCCGCGGTGCCACCTGATTTACCTCCCCGTCTCACCGGGGGCGGTCACCTTCAAGGCTCCAACAAGCCCGTGTGAGGTAACGATCACAACTCGCCGCGCCTACTGCCGGGGGAGGGAGAGTGTTCCGCCCAGGTTCAGCTTGGAGCTACGGAGTGTTCTTCCCGGAGGCTCTTTGCGCGGGGTTTGCACTGTCCCCCGCTCACTGGAGCGGAACGCCCGCCGGTACTTTTCTCCATCAACGCCGTTTGCCGTATTCCTTTGTTGCATAAAAGCGTACACCCGGAACGGGGCCGCTGTCAATGGAGGATGTGACAAAATCCAAGGCCCTGAGACATATGATTTCTGTCAACGTTGTAGGATGTCTCTTGCCTGGAGGCGGAAGGTCCGCTGTCCGCCCAGGGGGCGGAAAACGGCCCTTCCGGACCGTTTCCCATGCGCGCGGGGCGCGTCAGGCCTCCATATGCCGCCCCAGGAAGGCGGCGATGGTCTGGGCCAGCTTGTACTCGGTGTCGCCGGTGGTGGCGCCGGGGGTGGACCCCACAAACAGCACCATGCCCAGCAGGTCCCCCTCGGAGAGGATGGGGGCCGCCACGTTGGTCACCAGCTTGTCCGTGCCGTCGCAGACGGGAATGGGGCTTCCCTCGCCGTCGTACTGGTAGATGCGGCGGCTTTCCATGATCTGCTCCAGCTCGGAGGTGACCCGCTTGCCCAGCAGCTCCCGCTTGCCGCCGCCCGCCACGGAAATCACCGTGTCCCGGTCCGTCACGGCGCAGATGCTTCCGGTGGACCGGCTCATGGTCTCGCAGAGCTGTCCGGCGAAGTCCTCCACGCCGCCCAGCAGGGAGTACTTCTTGAAAATCACCTCGCCGTCCCGGCTGGTGTAAATCTCCAGGGGGTCCCCCTCCCGGATGCGCATGGTGCGGCGGATTTCCTTGGGAATCACCACCCGGCCAAGGTCGTCGATCCGGCGCACAATTCCTGTTGCTTTCATATCGAAAAACTCCTTTGAAAAAGTAATGGGTTCTATGTCGCTCTGGCAAAAGCTAGTATCCGCCGTTTTCCCCGGCTTATGCCGCCGGGGGTCTGGTGATGTCTGGAAATTGCCGAAATGCCTTTTCCGAAAAAATTTTCCCGGCCCTCTTAATTTTCCCGGAAACACGCCGATATGCCTAGTGTAAGGGCTGTGAGGCCCGCCGGACAACCGGCTCGTACGGCTGGAAGACACCGGCTCCCCTGCGCCAAACGCCTGACCCACATCCGGCCGGTATGGGCCAGCACGGGCGGCGCGACCCACGGAGCGGACCGCAAGGATGAGCGGCCGCTGAATTTGAAAAGGAGATTTCATTATGCGTATTCAGCACAATATTATGGCGATGAACGCCTACCGGAACTACAACACCAACACCAGCGCTCTGTCTAAGAACCTGGAAAAGCTGAGCTCCGGCTACAAGATCAACCGCGCCGGTGACGACGCCGCGGGCCTTGCCATTTCCGAGAAGATGCGGGCCCAGATCACCGGCCTGAACGCCGCCCAGAAAAACGTCAAGGACGGCATCTCCCTGGTGAAGACCGCCGAGGGCGCCATGCAGGAAATCCAGGACATGCTCAACCGCATGGACTACCTGGCCACCCAGTCCGCCAACGGCACCTATGACGATCCCGTGGACCGCCTGAACCTCCAGAAAGAGGTCGACGCCCTCAAGACCGAAATCAACCGGATTGCCGACTCCGCCAACTTCAACGGCATCAACCTGCTGGACGGCTCCATGTCCAAGGACGGCGGAAGCGTCTCCATCAACAACTTCAAGACCAGCCTGGTCACCGACGAGGCCGCCGCGGTTGCCGGTCAGTATTCTCTGGCCCTCACTGCCAACGCCACTCAGCTGAAGGCCGGCGACAAGCTGAACATCACCATCGGCCTGACCAACGGAAAGTCCGCCAATGTGGAGCTGACCGTCTCCAGCGATAAGACCTATGTGACCACCGCCAACGGCACCAAGTACAACCTGACCACCACCTCTGCGGTCTCCGCCACGGAGTTTGCCACCATCATCAAGAACGAGACCAAGGGCAACCTGGCCAACGACTTCTCCATCTCCACTCCCGCGGACGGCACGATCCAGTTCGACGCGAAGGTGGCGGGCCTCAACGCTCCCCAGGTGGGCTCCATCCAGATCACCAAGACTTCCAACAACACCATCTCTACGGTGGCCAACAAGGAAGTCTCCGTGAAGACCTCCGCCAAGGACCCCGCCATCAGCTTCAAGAGTTCGGCTATCAAGCTGTACACCAAGAGCGAGGGCAACGGCAAGCTGGAGGACTGCGTCTTCACCATCAACGGCCAGAAATTTGTGATCGCGGCGGACGATGACGCTATTGCGAAAATTACGGATAAGTCCATCAATGTGATCAAGGCCACCTCTACCGGCGATGCGCATATTGCCAAGGAGCTGTCCCAGAAGACCGGCCTGAACATCACCTACGCCAACAACAAATATGATGTTGCCTCCGGAAACGCCAAGACCGGCAGCCCCCTGCGGCTCCAGATCGGCGACACCTCCGACAGCTACAACCAGATGCAGGTCTCCATCGGCGATATGCACACCGCCGCCATGGGCATTGACGGCATCGACATCGGAACCCAGGACGGCGCGGCCTCCGCGATCAGCGTGATCAAGTCCGCCATCAACTATGTTTCCGGCATCCGCGGCGATCTGGGCGCTCTCCAGAACCGCCTGGAGCACACGCAGAAGAACCTGAGCGTCATGGCCGAGAACATCCAGGACGCCGAGTCCACCATCCGCGACACCGACGTGGCCGAGGAAATGATGAGCTACACCAAGAACAACATCCTGATCCAGTCCGCTCAGGCGATGCTGGCCCAGGCCAACGCTGTTCCCCAGGGCGTGCTGCAGCTGCTCGGCTGATTCGGCGCAAAGTCCGCTTGGCTCCGTTTCCGCCTGACGGCGAAAACTGCGCCCGCTCCCTTGCGCTTCCTCTTCCTCCGCAAACGCTTCGCTGGTTTGCGTCGGAGGGGGGACGGGAGACGCGGAATACAAGACCCTATGATACCCACAGCCAAACGGGGGCGGGCGCAAGCCCGTCCCCGTTTTCTGTTCATGAAAACACGAAAGGAATCGGTTGAATGAAAGCGATTGACATTGCAAGGAAGCTGGCCCAGCTGGAGCAGGGGGAGGACGCCTGCCGGGCGTACGCCCTGGCCATTCACGAGAACAACGGACAGGACCCGGCCCAGGACATGGAGTCGGCCCTGTACATTCTGGAGCACGGGGGGGACTACCGGGTCTCCTACACCTGCTTCCGGAATCTTTACGATCACGGGCACTTCCGGGAGGACGCGCTGTCCGTCATGACCCAGGCCTTTTACCAGCCCAATGAGGAGGCCCTGCGGGAGCGCTACGAGAAAAACCGCGCCCTGCTGGCCCCATACCCCTATTTCTTCCGGGAGGACTTCGTCCCCTTTGAGGACCTGCCCATCCGGTTTTATCCCTATGACGACGACGGCTACCTCCCCTTCTTCCCGGCGGAGGAGCGCTTCGGGGATTATATCAACTTCAAAAATCCCGTCGTCAGCCGGAACTTCTTCAAGGACTTGGAGAAGCCCATTCTGGCGGAGGACGTTTATTCACAATATGAATTGGAATACCTCCGGGACAACGTGCGCAAAAGCGAGCACGTGGCCCGGGAGAACCATGTGTACCTGCACTATACGGACTGGGGGACCTTCTGCGCGCACCTCCAGGTGTTGGACCTGCGCCCGCTGCTGCGGGAGCAAAAGCTGGTTTTCCTTATCGGGGAGGAGATCAGCCAGTACCCCATTGATTTTAAAGAGCGCTTCGGCATTGACTACAGCCGCTTTGTGCCCCACGGGGTGGATATCCGGGAGCTGAACCGCCTGATCTGGCACACCCAGCTCTCCACCCACAACGGCGGCGACTTTTTCAACGAGGTCTTCGACGCCCACCCGAATCTGCTGATGTACCCCTCTGTTTTCTTATCCAATATGGAGGAGGTAGTGCAGTCGGTAGAGAAAAGTCTGCTCAGCGTGAAGAATCTGAAGGAACTGCGCCAGGTGTTCGGCGCATGGCCCTTCCGGGTGGCGAAGCAGCTTTACGAGATGAAGGGCCGCACGCCCAAGGACATCATGGCGGCCATTTATCTCCGGGACAAGAAGCAGAATCCCCTGCTGGACAAGGATTCCCGAATCGTACCGGCCCTGTTTTTCCAGCCCCACTTCCCCAACCTGGTGTACGACCTGCGGGTGGACGAGGAGAGAAACCAGGCGATTCTGTTTTCCAGCGACTATGAGAAAATACGGAATTCCCCGCTGTTCCAGGGTTTCAAGTATATCAAGACCTTCACCCCCATGCGCCGCATTACCACCAGCCATGGCGCGGCGGTAAAGTTCATGGATGACCGGGCCGAAGAGAAAATCAAAGAATCGGGGAAGGACGTTATTTTTGACGACGCACTGTTCAACCGCGTCCTGAACCGTAGCTTTATGATCGACCCCAGTGACCGGCTGTACCGGGACAGCGTCCTGGTCCGGTTTGAGGACGGCAAGCTGAATGCCAAGGCCACGTTTACCGCCCTGGCGGCGTTTTTGGACCTGCCCTATACCGAGACGCTGACCTATTGCTCCGACGAGGGCAGGCTGGACCCGGAGAGCTATAAGGGCAACGTCCGGGGCTTTGACCCCGCCGCGATTTACAAGACCTACGACGGGTATGTCAACGATGATGAGCGGTGCTTCCTGGAGTATTTCCTGCGGGAGGCCTACGAGTATTACGGGTATGATTTCCAATACTACGATGGCAGACCTATGGACGAAGCGGAGGTGGAGAAGCTGATCGGGGGCTTCACCACTATGAATAAGTTTATTAAAAAGACTTGGAAGAACTTTTTCCGGGACACGCGGGAGACTCCGGAAGGTCTGGTGCAGACGGAGGAGGAAATTGAGGCGGAGATTGAAACCGTGGCGGACGGTTATATCGACGGGATTGCGGAAAAGCGCCTGCGAAACTCCAAAATTCTCATGCGGGGCCTCCGCCTGGTAAACCTCCAGGGCCAGCCCTTGCGGATGATGCCCGCGCTGCGGCTGGACCCGGCGCTGCTGGAACAGCCCTTGTACCACTGAGGAGGACCCTATGGAAAAAGGAACGGTATATTTCTTCACCGGCCTCTCCGGCGCGGGAAAGACGACCCTGGGCGGGCTCTTTCACCGCCGCCTGAAAGCCCGGAAAAACGACGTGGTGCTGCTGGACGGGGACAGCATCCGGCTGGTGTACAACGAGGACATCAGCTACAGCGAGGAGTCCCGCCGCAAGGGCGCGGGGCGGACCTTCCGCGTGGCGAAAATGCTCTCGGACCAGGGCATCGACGTGGTGGTGTGCAGCATTTGCATGTACACCGCCGTCCGGGACTGGAACCGGGAGAACATCGAGAACTACCGGGAGATTTATATCAAGGTGGACAGGGACGTGCTGCTGCGGCGGAACCAGAAGGGGCTCTACACCGCCGGAAAGGACGTGGTGGGGATGGACATCCCCTTCGACGAGCCGAAGCGGCCGGATTTTGTCATTGAGAACAACGGCCGGGAGACGCCGGAGGCCATCGTCACCCGGCTGGAGGAGGCCCTGGGGAGGGAGCGGGCATGAAAGCGCTGATTCTGAATTCCGGCATGGGCACCCGCATGGCCCCCCTGACGGACCGCCAGCCCAAGTGCCTGACGGAGCTCAGCCCGGGGGAGACCATCCTCAGCCGCCAGCTCCGCCAGCTGGCGGAGGCGGGGGTGGAGGAGGCGGTGGTGACCACCGGCCCCTTCCCCGGCCAGCTGGAGGAATACTGCGAGAGCCTGAATTTGCCGCTGCGGCTTGCCTTTGTCCGCAACCCGGACTACCGGAGCACGAATTATATCTATTCCATCTACCTGGCCCGGGGGTATCTGGAGGACGACCTCCTGCTGCTCCACGGGGACCTGGTGTTTGAGAGCGAGGTTCTGCGCCTCTCCCTGGAGTCGGAGGGAAGCAGCGTCGCCGTCAGCTCCACCGCGCCCCTGCCGGAGAAGGATTTCAAGGCCGTCGTCCGGGAGGGCCGGGTGGAAAAGGTGGGGGTGGAGTTCTTCGGCCACGCCCAGGCGGCCCAGCCCTTGTACCACCTGAAAAAAGCGGACTGGCTGGTCTGGCTGGACCGGATTGTCCGCTTTTGCGAGGAGGGGCAGCGGAGCTGCTACGCCGAAAAGGCGCTGAACGAGGTGACGGACGCCTGCGCGCTGTACCCCCTGGACGTGCGGAACATGCTCTGCGGCGAGGTGGACCAGCCGGAGGACCTGGCGGCGGTGACCGCCAAGCTCCGGGAGGTGGAGAACCGGAGGGTGTACATGTGCTTTTCCTCCGACATGCTCCACGGGGGCCACATGGCCATCCTCCGGCGGGCCGCCGGGCTGGGACGGCTGACGGTGGGGGTGCTGTCCGACGCGGCGGTGGCCTCCTACCGGCGCTTCCCCCTGCTGCCCTTCGAGGAGCGGAAGACCCTCTTCGCCAGCATCAAGGGCGTGGAGCGGGTGGTGGAGCAGCCGGAGCTGAGCTACCGGTCCACGCTGCTGGCGCTGAAGCCGGACATCGTCGTCCACGGGGACGACTGGCGCCAGGGCTTCCAGAAGCCCCTGCGGGAGGAGACGCTGGACGTGCTGGCGTCCTATGGGGGGCGGCTGGTGGAGTTCCCCTATTCCAAGGACCCCCGCTACCAGGAGTTGGAGCGCCGCTCCCGGGCGGAGCTGTCCCTGCCGGACAGCCGCCGGGGCCGCCTGCGCAGGCTCCTGGAGCTGAAGGGGCTGGTGACCGCCATGGAGGCCCACGACGGCCTCTCCGGCCTGATTGTGGAAAACTCCGTGGTCCACGAGGCGGGGAAGGCTTACGCCTTCGACGCCATGTGGGTCTCCAGCCTTTGCGACTCCACCGCCAAGGGCAAGCCGGACATGGAGCTGGTGGACATGACCTCCCGCTTCCGCACGATTGACGATCTGACGGAGGTCACCACGAAGCCCATCATTTTTGACGGAGACACCGGCGGACTGACGGAGCACTTTGTGTACACGGTCCGCTCCCTGGAGAAGCTGGGGGTTTCCGCCGTGATTATCGAGGACAAGAAGGGGCTGAAAAAAAACTCCCTGTTTGGCACAGAGGCGGCCCAGGTCCAGGATTCCATAGAGAATTTCAGCGCCAAGATCGCCGCCGGAAAGCGGGCGCAGAAGTCGGCGGACTTCATGATCATCGCCCGGATTGAGAGCTTGATTCTGGAGCGGGGCATGGAGGACGCGCTGAAACGGGCCTCCGCCTTTGTGGAGGCGGGCGCGGACGGGATTATGATTCACTCCCGGCGAAGGGAGCCGGAGGAGATCTTCACCTTTGTGGAGCGGTTCCGCCGGACGGACCCGGGCACGCCGCTGGTGGTGGTGCCCACGTCCTTCCATGCCGTGACGGAGGAGGAATTCCGGCGGCGGGGCGTGAATATCGTGATTTACGCCAACCAGCTGATGCGCAGCCAGGTGCCCGCCATGCGGCGGGCGGCGGAGAGCATTCTCCGGCACCACCGGGCTCTGGAGGCGGACGGGGAGCTGATGCCCTTCGGCGAGATCATCCGCATGATTCCGGACACGCTGTGATGGAGCAGAGAAGGATTCATCCCTCCCGGGATTACCGGGAGCTGGACGGCTGGCTCCGGGAGACCGGGGCGGAGCGGCTGTTTCTGGTCTGCGGAAGCTCCCTTAGAACATGGAGGCTGGGCGGATACTTTGACGCGCTGGAGGAGCGGCTGGGCATTCAGGTGGTCCGCTTCTCCGGCTTCCGCCCCAATCCGCGGTACGAGGAGGCGGAGGCGGCGGAGGCGGCCTTCCGCGCCGCCGGATGTCAGGCTCTCGCGGCGGTGGGGGGCGGAAGCGCCCTGGACGTGGCCAAGTGCGTGAAGCTGTGGGCGGAGGGGGACCCCATCCCCTTCCTGGCGGTCCCCACCACGGCGGGGACGGGCAGCGAGGCCACCCGCTACGCCGTGGTGTACCGCCGGGGCGAGAAGCAGTCCATTGCCCATGAGCGCTGCCTTCCCTCCGCCGTGATGCTGGACCCGGCGGCCCTGGAGAGCCTGCCGGACTACCACCGGAAGGCCTCCATGCTGGACGCGCTGTGCCATGGCATCGAGTCCTTCTGGTCCGTCCGGGCCGGGGAGGAGAGCCGGGAGCTGTCCCGGCGGGCGGTCCGGGCGGTCTGGGAGTATCTGGACGGCTATCTTTCCAACACGCCGCCGGGAAACGCCGGGATGCTGGAGGCGGCCCATCTGGCGGGGCGGGCCATTGACCGCGCCCAGACCACCGCCGGGCACGCCATGTGCTACAAGCTGACCACGCTGTACGGCACGGCCCACGGCCACGCGGCGGCGCTGTGCGTGGCGGCCCTGTGGCCCCACATGGCGGAGCGGGCCGCCGGAACGCCGCTGGAGGCGGTGCTTCTCCGCCTGGCGGAGGCCATGGGCTGTGAGACGGTGGCGGCGTCCGTCGCCCGGTTTCAGGCCCTTCTCCGCCGCCTGGAGCTAAAGCGCCCGGCGGCCAGGCGGGAGGATTTCGCCATCCTGCGGACCTCCGTCAACCCCGAGCGGCTGAAAAACCACCCCCTCCCCCTGGAGGAGGAGACGGTGGACCGGCTGTATCATCAGATTTTATCAGAGGAGGCGGCGCAATGAAGGCAGAGGCGTTTGCGGAGCTGCTGGGAGCGGAATTCTACACGGGGGTTCCGGACTCCCAGCTGCGGCCGCTGTGCGACTATTTGATGGATACCCTTGGGACGGACCCGCGACGCCATGTCATCGCCGCCAACGAGGGAAACGCCGCCGCCCTGGCGGCGGGCTATCACCTGGCCACGGGGAAAACCCCGGCGGTGTATTTGCAGAACTCCGGCGAGGGCAACCTGATCAACCCGGCGGCGTCCCTGCTGCACCGGCAGGTGTACGGAATTCCGGTGATTTTCGTGGTGGGCTGGCGGGGGGAGCCCGGCGTCCACGACGAGCCCCAGCACATCTATCAGGGCGCTGTGACCCGGCGTCTGCTGGACGATCTGGAGATTCCCTCCTTCGTCCTCGGCCCGGAGACGCCGGAGGAGGAGGCCCGAAGGGCGATGGAGGACTTCCGCCCCCTGCTGGCGGCGGGGGGAAGCGCCGCGTTCATCATCCGCAAGGGCGGCCTGACCTACGGCAAAAAGACCGTCTATCAGAACCGGCATACCATGAGCCGGGAGGAGGCCATCCGGCGGATTGCCGCCGCCGCGGGGGAGAAGGCCGTCTTCGTCTCCACCACCGGCAAGGCCAGCCGGGAGCTGTTCGAGCTCCGGGAGGGCTGGGGACAGGGCCACGGCCGGGACTTTCTGACGGTGGGGTCCATGGGCCACGCGTCCTCCATCGCCCTGGGGGCGGCGCTCCACCGGCCGGAGGCCCGGGTCTGGTGCCTGGACGGCGACGGGGCGCTGCTGATGCACATGGGGGCCATGGCCGTCATTGGGCAGGCGGGGCCGGGGAATCTGGTCCATGTGGTCCTGAACAACGCCGCCCACGAGTCCGTGGGCGGGATGCCCACGGCGGCGGGGGGGCTGGACCTGCCGGAAATTGCCCGGGCCTGCGGCTATCCCCGGGCCCTGGCGGCGGAGACGCCGGAGGCGCTGGAGGCGGCTCTGGCGGAGATCGCGGAGCGGCGGGAGCTGTGCCTTCTGGAGGTGCGCTGCGCCATCGGCGCCCGGGAGGATCTGGGACGGCCCACCACCGGGCCCCAGGAGAATAAGCGGGCGTTTATGGAGAACCTGAAGCGCCTGGCGGATGGGAGGTGAGTCCATGCCGAAGGTGACCATCTATACCCAGGCGTACAACCCGGGGGAGTATCTGACGCAGTGCGTGGAAAGCGTGCTGAACCAGACCTATACGGATTTTGAGTGGATTTTGATTGACCACGGCAGCACCGACAACACCCGGGAAGTCATCCGGAGCTACGCGGAGCGGGACAAGCGGATTATCCCGGTCTATATCGACGTCAACGGTTCCGTCCCCAATCTGCTTTACGGCACCGTGCGCCGGGAGGGAACCGGGAAATACTTCGCTTATCTGGACTCCGACGACTGGTGGGATTTGGACTATCTGGAGCGCCTGGTGCCCTTCGCGGAGGAAAACGATCTGGACCTCGCGTTGACCGGGGCGGTGAACTATTACCAGGCGCCCGGCAGCGGATACGGGGTCTCCCGGGTTTTGCGGAAATTGGACGCGCCCATGATTCTGACCCTGGAGGAATTTGCCCGGAATTATCCCGTGGCGGGGCCTTACGCCGGGGCGCTTTGGGCGAGTCTCCGTCCCCTGGATAAGTTTTTGGAGACGGAGAGCGATCCCAAGAACATGGAGATTTGGATACGGGGATTGAACTGGCGGAGCGATACCCTGATGATGCTGAATTACGCGGACCATTGCCGACGCATCGGTATCAACGAATTTGCCCCGTATCATTACCGGCAGTACGGGACAAGCTTGTCCCGCCGCTATTCTGAGAACTATTTTGAGTCCAATCTCTACTTCCATCAGCGGCTTGAGGAATTTTTCCGCTGTCATGGCGTCCTGGATGTCATGGAGGATTATCTGCGGGAACGGCATCTCTTCGAAATGCTGTCGACCCTGGATGTTTTGCGGCATACCCCCCTTCCTGGCGATCAGAAGATGAGAGACTGCGCCAAAATCGTCGCGCATCCGCTGACGATGGAGGCGCTGACCTATGACTGTCCGGATCGGGAAAAGTGGTGCGCTTACGTGTGGAACATCGCCAGCGAAGTGCTCCGGGACGGCCGGCTTACCGATGTGGAGGCGGCGCGGACAGTCCTGGGCCTGCTGGCCCAGGACTGCGCTGGGGCGGTGACCGCCCCAGCGCAATTGGAACTGTTCGCCGAGGATGAGACGCTGCGCGGCCTCCTGCTTCGAAACGACAAGGAGGGCCTGGCCCGGCGGCTCTTGGAGCGGACGCGGACCGAGGAGCGGCCGGAGCGGTCCGGCGGCCTGCTGCGCGGCCTCCTCCCGGAGGATTCCCCCCTGCGGCAGGTGGAGGACCCCCGGTTTTTCCAGGACCACAACGATATCGCCAGGCTGGTTTTCAACGGCGGCTGCCTGGTGGCCCTGGACCAGATGACGGGGCTTTTGACGGCGGGAGGACCGGTGAAGAGCGAGGAGGCGCTTCTCCGGCTGTACCTCACCCTGGCGGCCCTGGAGAATCAGGTCCCGGCCTTCCTGTTTGGAAAGCTCCGCCTGGCGGAGCTGTACCGGCGGGAGAACCGGCGGGAGGAGTGCCGGGCACTGGTGGCGGAGCTGGAGGAGATGGGCGCCGGAGGCCTTCCGGAAGCCGCCGCCCTGCGGGAAGCATGGGGAGAGGAGACGGAATGAAGGTTGTGATTCTGGCGGGCGGCCTGGGCACCCGCATCAGCGAGGAGAGCCACCTGAAGCCGAAGCCCATGATCGAGATCGGCGGACAGCCGATCTTGTGGCACATTATGAAGTATTATTCCGGCTTCGGCTTCCACGATTTTGTGATCTGCTGCGGCTATAAGGGCCACATCATCAAGGAGTATTTCGCGGATTACTACCTGCACCGTTCCGACGTGACCTTCGACTTCTCGGCGGAAAACCGGATGACGGTCCACGCCAATGTGGCGGAGCCCTGGCGGGTGACGCTGGTGGACACGGGGCTGAACACCCAGACCGGCGGGCGGATTAAGCGCGTCCAGAAATACCTGGGGGAGGAGCCCTTCCTGCTGACCTACGGCGACGGGGTCGGCGACGTGGACCTGAACGCGCTTTTGCGCCAGCACCAGTCCTCCGGAAAGACGGTGACCCTGACGGGCATCCAGCCCGGGGGCCGCTTCGGCGTGCTGGACCTGGACGAGGAGGGGACCACGGTCTCCGGCTTCCGGGAGAAGGCCAAGGAGGACGGCGGCTGGATCAACGGCGGCTTTATGGTGATGGAGCCGGAGGTCTTTCCGTATCTCTCCGCCAACGAGGGCTGCGTTTTGGAGCGCCGCCCCCTGGAAACCCTGGCGGCGGAGGGGAAGCTGGGCATTTACAAGCACCCCGGCTTCTGGCAGTGCATGGACACCCAGCGGGACAAGGGAATGCTGGAGGGGCTGTGGGCGGCCGGCCGCGCCCCCTGGAAGATTTGGGAGGAAGAACGATGATCTCCGTCATTATGCTGGCCTATAACCGGGAGACCCTGGTTTCCCAGGCCATTGAGAGCATTCTGAATCAGACCTGCCGGGACTTTGAGTTTGTGATCGTGGACAACGGCTCCACGGACCGCAGCGGCGAAATCGCCGATTCCTATGCCGCCCGGGACCCCCGGGTCCGGGTGATTCACCGGGAGCGGGGCAACATCGGCGCGGGCCGGAACACCGGCCTGGACGCCGCCCGGGGCGCGTACATCACCTTCATCGACGATGACGACTGGGCGGAGCCGGATTTCCTGGAGTTTCTGCGGTCGCTTCTGGAGGAGAACGGCGCGGACGTGGCCATCTGCGGCGCGGCGGACAAGGTCTTTGACGAGAAGAAGGTGATGACCGCCGAAGAGGCCCTGGTGGAGCTGATGTGGCGGAAGAAGTACAACATGGCCTTTCCCACAAAGCTCTTCCGCCGGGAGCTGGCGGAGGACCTCCGCTTCCCGGAGGAGGGGAGCTATGACGACATTGCCCTGATGTACAAGCTGCTGGCGGGGGCGAAGCGGGTGGCCTATCACGGCCTGCCCAAGTACACCTTCCGCCGCCACGAGGGCAACAATTCCGCCTGGACCACCAACCATTCCCTGCTGAACCGGGAGACGCTGGAGGAGTATCTGACGGCCTACCGGACGCGGACGGAGTGGCTGGGCGGCCTGTTCCCGGAGAGCGGGGCGGTGTGGCGGTACTTCGAGTGGTCCTTTATGATCTCCATGGTGGAGAAGATCACCCGGCTGGAAATCCCGGGCTGCGAGACGGAGCTGGCGGCCATGAAGGCGGAGCTCCGGGCCAACCGGGAGGCGTTTTTGAACGCGCCGGAAATTTTGGATTTTGAAAAAGACTGGATGGGAGAATATATTGTATGAGACTGCCTGACGCGGAAGAATTTCAGAAAATTTACGACGCTTTGCAGGATGAAACGTCCAGGAAAATTTATAAGCACCGGCTGTTGTACTCGTTCTTTCACGAGAACGAGGAAATCAATTGGATAGTTGGGGGAAATTCGTCTGCTTGGGAGTATGGAAATACCTCGAAAGTATGTTTTTACGGCGCGGGAAAGGGCGGACAGGTTGCGGCGCAGAATGGTATAAAAGCGTCCTTCTTCATTGACACATACAGGACCGGTATGCTGGAGGGATATCCGGTTATTTCCTTTGAGGAGTTTTTGAAGCTGCCGGATTTTAAGGAGTATATGGTGCTGATCACCGTGGGCAAGGAACTTGCGCAGCATGAAATCAGGGCAAAATTGGACCGGTATGGAATCAAATATGATTTCGCGTTTTTCGACTGTCTTCAAGAGCCGCAATATTTTGAGATTTGGACGATGTGCCCGGGTATGCGCGGCGAGTTCTTCGCCGATGTAGGCGCCTTGGATGGCAGCACGACAGAATATTTTTTGAAGCATTTTGAGGACGGCCACGCGTATGTTCTCGAGCCAAACCCCAAGCAGTTTCAAATTACGCGGGAAAGCTTGCGGGATTATCCCCAGGCGGAACTGTTCCCCTATGGAGCGTATGATAAGAATACAACGCTGCGCTTTGACCCGCAGGAGGGCAGCGAGGGCGGCGCAAGAGTTTCGGAGTCGGGAGACATTGAAATTGAGGTCCGCCGTCTGGACGACCTGCTGGAAAACCGTCCTGTGACCTTCCTGAAGATGGACATTGAGGGCTCCGAACTGGCGGCCCTCCGGGGCGCGGAGCGAATCATCCGGGAGCAGCGCCCCAAGCTGGCCATTTGCGTGTATCACAAACCGGAGGATATGTGGGAAATCCCGAGTTTCATTCTGAGCTGCCATCCGGATTATAAGCTGTATTTACGGCATCACAGCATGCTTGCGGATGAGACGGTACTCTACGCGGTTTGATGGAGGAATGTTTAAAATGCTGAAAACAAAGCGTATGTCTATTGTCCCTACCTTTGTCTGCACTCTGCGCTGCCGGCTGTGTTCCAACCACATGCCGGCTTTTCAAAATCCGCCCCGAGCCTCTGTGGAGGAGATGAAAGCGGATATTGACGCCTTGTTTGCCTTGTTCGATCACATCGAATGGCTGCAATTTGTGGGCGGGGAAATTTTTACCCATAAGCACCTGGATGAGGTGTTTGATTACTGCAAGCAATACGACGGCCGCTTCGACCGGCTGATTGTCGAGACCAACGCCACGGTTCTCCCCACGGACAAGGAACTGCGGAGCCTGCTGTCCTATGGAAGGAAGCTCAAGGTGATGATCAGCGATTATGGGGACCTTTCCAAAGCCCGGGACCGGTTTGCCGCGATTTTGGAAGAGAATCATATAGAGTATGTCCTGAAAAAATATTACGGTGATCTCGGGGACCAGCACTTTGGCGGCTGGATTGACAACACGGCCTGCCGGGACCTGCTGGAACCGGACGACTATGTAACGCGGCAGGCCGCCCAGTGCGCGCAGGTTCGGCTGGAGAATATGCATGTCTTTTGCGGAAAGCTCCACCGGTGCAGCAACTCGCTCTTTCTCTCGGAACTGGGCGTCTGCGTACCCAACCGGGGGGACTATGTAGAACTCCACGACAGCACGACGCGGGAGGAAAAGCGGGAGACGATTCGACGGTTCTATGACTATCCCCGGAAATCCTGCCATTACTGCACCTGGAAAAGCGGAGATTCCGCGGCGCGCCACGGCGCGGCGGAGCAGGAGAAGTAAGCAAATATGGTGGTAAGAGCAATGAGAAAAACACAGCTGGTTATATATGGTCTTGGCGGAGGATTTGAGGGGGTTTTGACGCTCTTTACTGGAGACCGCGCGGAAATCGTCGGCTGTATAGACCGGAACGCGGAGCTGGGCGTTTTCCGGGGGGATTTTGCGCGGCTGATCAACGAGGCTGATCAACGAGGCGTTTCCAGAGAGCGCACTGTACCTGTTTGACACGTTTGAAGGGTTTGACGGACGTGATATCGCGGCAGACCGGCAATATGATCTTTCCAAAATAAACGCGGCCGCGATCAAGGAGCTGGTGAAGGATACCAGCGTGCAGACCGTACTCAGCAGGATGCCGTTTCCGGAGAAGTGCGTTGTGAAGAAGGGCTATTTCCCCGATACGACAGAAGGGATGGGGGAGAATGTCCGGTTTGCGTTTGTCTCCATTGACGCGGACCTGTATACGCCGATTCTTGAGGGCTTGAAATACTTCTACCCCCGCATGGCACGCATGGGGATGATTTTTGTGCATGATTATGGGTTTTCTGGAGTTGGAGCGGGACGCGCGGTGGACGAATTTTGCGGCGCGGCCGGAATCATTCCCATTCCGGTTGCGGACGAGTTCCACAGTGTGATGATCGTTCGGCACTGAGTCCTGCTGGGAGAGCACTTTATACTGCTGCCGCAATGCGGCGGAAGAAAAGGGGAGGATATCGCTGTGAGGAGATATGAAATTTTTCCGTTCCCCCAAGGGAGAACGGAAGAGGCGTTTAGAAAACGCCTCTTAAAGACCAGTGAGCAACGGCCCGCTTTCAGCCGCGCACGGCTGGAGGGGAGGCCGCTATGACACAGGAGCAGCTGAAGAATCTGCGGCTGGAGGATTTCCAAGCTCCCAATAAAGTGCTGTGCTATGGCGCGGGACTGATCGGACGCATGGTGGTAGACTCCTACCGGCGTTTAGGAATCCATATTGTGGGGTTCATAGATAAATATAAACAGGGAACGGTGAAGACGGAATTCGGAGCCCTTCCAATTTACTCCATTGACACGGCGGTCCATACGTTTGGCAAAGAGCTGAAGGTTGTCATTACGATTTCCAACACAAAGGATTTCCCGGAGATTGTGTCCAGCCTGACGGCAGCCGGGGTGGAGAAGTCATGTGTTGTTGACTGGAGCTTTATAAATTGGGTTACCGTGCCTTCTGCGAAATGTTACTGCGAGAGCCTGTTTGGAACCACGCAGCTGGGGAGCGGCTCCTTCATTCAATGCTGCTATTGGGGAGAGAACCGTTCCTTTAATGTGGAGACGCTGGAGCCCGGCACACCGCCGGAACAGATTGCTCAAAATTATGTTGAAAAGCTGAGGCATTACCATAAGAAGGCTTTGGAAGGCGAAGTGCCCGCCTACTGCGCCGACTGTCCGCACCTTGAGGACCGCCCGGTTGAAAAAGAGATCCGGTTGAAAAACGTATACTTTTCCGCTACCGCCCATTGCAACGCGGAATGCATTTATTGCTCCGGCGTTTTAGAAACAGACCTGAAAAAACTGCCCTATGACGCGAAGGGCTACGGCAAGTTGTTTTTCTCCACCCTGCGCTATCTGGATGACTGCGGCCTGCTGGCCCCTGATGTGCGGATAGGATACGCCGGAGGAGAGATTTCCGTTTCTCCCGCGAGAAAAGAGCTGCTGGATTTTGCCCTGAAGCATCCGCAGTACCAGCATAAGTTCCTCTCCAATTGCATCGTTTACAATGAAGGGATTGCCCAGGCCCTAGCGCAGAATCCAAAAAGCGAGCTCATGTGCGACTTGGATGCCGGTACGCCGGAGAGCTATCTTCTGATGAAGGGCTTTAACTTTTTTGACAAGGTTGTTGAGAACCTCGGAAGATATGCCCAAAATGGCCGGGTGATCTTAAAATATATCGTGATGCCCGGCTTCAACACGACAAGAGAGGATTACCTTGGCATGATCAAGCTGCTGAAGAAACTGGGACTGACGGAACTGCTTCTGAGCCAGGACCATCTGCATACGATGGACCTGTATACCGAACGCAGATCCATCTTTGAGGTCGCTCGGTTTAAAAAGCTGCTGGCGGAAAATGGGATAGAGGGAGTATTGTTTCCGGATTCCTTCAGCATCCGGCAGGCCCGGCTGGTCGAGAGGTTCTATAAGCAAATGCCCTGAGAAGAACGGTGGGAAAATATCCCCATATAATGGTCGTTGATTTGCGGACATGTGGCTCAGGGCACCGGGATGGAATGAGGAACCTTTTTAGGTTCCGCGCCCGCAAATTGAAAAGAGCGGGAGGAGTGAAATTACGATGGGCGCAAAAGTTATTTGTTATATTCAGGCGTTTGACTGCGAGCGCACAATTGAAGCCGCTATGCAGAGCGTATTGGATCAGACATATGAAAACTGGCTTTGCTTTGTACTGTCCAATGGGAACCGGAATACGGCGGCGGCCCCCAATGCTACGTTTGACGTAATCAAAAATTTCGCGGCAAAAGATAATCGCTTTGTTGTGATGAACAAGAAAGTAAACTTTGTTGGGATGACCGGCTATGCAATGTGCGGATTGGCGAGCCGCTTTCCGGGCAGTTATTTGTGCGCCCTTGACGCGGACGACGAATACGAGCGGGATTTTTTTCACCGCGGCGTTACGCTGGCGGAAACACATCATCTCGACATTGTGGCCTGCGGGACGGAAATCATTCAGAAGGAGCAGGCTGGAGAGCGGGAGGGGACCCTGATTAAGCGGCGTCAGATTGAGGAAGATCTCGTAATCCCAAAGGATCAGTTTACCAGCCGGTTTATGACGTACAAACCCTTTTTCAATGAGACATGGGGGAAGCTCTATCGGGCGGAGCTGTTTCCTTCGGATAAGACGGAGGAGCGGGCTCTGAGAGAAATGGTGGGTGGGAGATTCGCGGCGGACCTCTTGCTGGCGTTATTTCTTCTTTCCAAAAGCCGGGCCATGGGAGTCCTCTCCGGTACGTCTCACAAATACTTCCAATATCTGCGGAGACCCGGAACCAATGCGTCGATTATGGCAAACGCGACCTTAGCGAAGGAACAGAGCCGGCGGCCGGGAAAGATGCGGTATTCCATATACAGCACCCACGAAATTGTGATGGATTTTCTCCGGAAGCATGGGGAGGTGGACCAAGCGCTGTACGAGTATACCCAAGCGGTATTGGCCGGGTGGCTGGAGAGCTATTTTACCCATGCGCTGCTGCCGGTTCAGGATGAAGCAGCCGTTGCGGTTCTTGCCGCCCAGCTGGTGTTTCACCCGAAGTTTGACGGGCTGATGCGCTATCAAGGCAGCGGCAGGTATGATAACCTGCGGAATTATCAGCAGAGAATGGAATTTTGCAGGCGGCTTTGTTATATGCTCATCGCTCAGCATTCGGTTTATAACCGAAAGTGGCTGTGGAAGGAAGGGCTGCGCTGCTCTCCCGCCACAAGAAAGAAGCTGGACCGTATCATTAAAAAGCTGGAGGAGACCATACAGATGCTATCGGGATTGCAGGAAGGAGAACCCACATGATGTTGAAAGACTGCCTGAGTATGACTGCCGGAAAATTGAAGGATGGGAAAAGGCTCTATGTTTGCCCCGCGTCTTTGGAGACGGTGCTGGCGGCGCGGATGATGAAAAACGAGTACCATGTACTGCCCTCCGGCTTCTGCGACAATGACCCCAGAAAGCAGGGGAGACATCTGAACTCCTTGCCGGAGCTGGAGGTTTTTTCCTTTGACCGGGCGCTGGAAGACCCGGAGGCGGAATTCCTGGTTGTTTCCGCCTTTCACTCCGCGGAGATTATCGGTGATCTGACGATGGCGCGGGGCGTCGCGCCGGAGCGGATTCTCAACAGCCATCCGATAGAGAAGCGGAAGACCTGTGCCCGGTTTGCCCAAAATTGGGCGATTGGGGATGACATTTATTCTTGCTGCTGCATGGAAGGGCGTCCTTCTTTTCCTCATGACGCCCTGGACCCGGAAAAGGGTGTGGACAGCATAGAGCGGGTCCGGAACGGTCTGATTGACGGTACGCTTCCCCTGCCGGAACAGTGCATGGCTTGTTATCAGAACCGGGATTCTTACATCTATACCTCCCGGAAGCTGAATTCCTTTAACTTCTCCTTTCTCGGATGGTGCAACTACAAATGCGACTACTGTTGCGCACACCAGCCGGATCGAAAAAACTACAACGATAAATTTTATCTGGAGGAGTACCTGACGGCCCTGGAAAAGCGGGATATGGTCAACGACATTTTTTCCGTGCTCTTCGCCACGGGAGAGCCCACGCTGAACGAAAAACGGTTTTCTCTGTATCAGCACTGCGGGGAGAAAGGCTATTATCTAGACATTTTTTCCAACTGCTCCGTTTTTGATCAGGCGCTTTTTGACCTGGCTCATGAGAGCCCTGTCATTGTCCGAAAGTCCTTTGACGCCGGTACACCGGAAACCTATGCCAGAATCAAAGGCGTAAACTGCTGGGAGAAGATGCTGAAAAACGTCCGCCATTATATTGAGGCGCCATATTTGGTTCTGAATCCCAAGTATATCTTTATGCCTGGCATCAATGATCGTAAGGAGGATGTAGAGGGGTTTGTCCAGGTTTGCAAAGAACTGAAAGCGGACTTTGTGATGCCGGTCTTCAACTATTTAGATAACGCCTATGAAAAATCAGAGCAGACACAGCGGATGTTCAAATACCTGACAGACTGCCTGGCAGAGGAGGGGATCTTCACCGTCAATGGGGATACTCTTTACAGTGAAAGCTATCATAAACTTTACCAGGCGTCGTTTTGAACAACCGGTAAAAAAGGGACCGCTTTCGCGGTCCCTTTTCCTATATTCATCAATCCCCGCTCACTCGCCCATGGGCGCGCCGCACTGGGGGCAGAAGCGGCTGTCGGACTCCGCGCCGCAGATGGGGCACTTCTTTCCGGCCTCTTCGGCGTCGCAGGGCTCCTCCCGCGCGGGCTTGCTGGCCTCCAGCTCGGCGATCCTGGCCTTGCTGGCGTTGACGGCCTCCACGGCCTCCCGCACCGCGTCGGGAATTTCACCCTCGTATTCGCTGACAAACCACTCGCCGATGGCGCGGAAATTTTTGTCGATCTCCTTCTGCTCCCCGGCGATGGCCATGTTGAGCTTTACGAGCTCCGCGGCATCCTTGGTCCGGTCGGCGGCCTTGTTGGCCACGTCCTTTGCCTTGCGGGTCAGTTCATCAAAATTAAACGCCATGATTGTTGATCCCCTTTCATTGATTCAACCTGCGCGCGGGCTCCAGGTCCGTTCCCGCGTGGACTTGTGAACTTTAGTATAACGGATTTTTGGACGAAACGCAACCAAAACGCCAAATGTTTACAGTTCCTTTTCAAACGGAGTATCAGCGGTCCAGCTCCGCTTTCAGCACCGCGCCGGTGGAGGCGTCGATCTCATAATCGTACTCCGCGCCGCCGGACCGGAATTCCAGCTTATAAACCCAGCGGCCGTCCTCCTCCTCCAGCTCCCAGTCGATGAAACCGGCGCCGGACAGCCCGGCGTGGGCCAGGGCGGCGCTCTTGGCGGCCTCCTCGCCGATGAAGCCGCCGGAGGGCTGGGCGGGCTTCTGCTCCAGCTCCGCCTCCAGCACCGCGCCGGTGGCGGCGTCAATCTTATAGTCGTATTCGGTGTTCCCCGCCCGGAATTCGATGTCGTAGACCTGGCGGCCGTCGTCCCACTCCAGCCTGCAGTGGAGGAGGGCGGCGTCCGACACCCCGGCGTGGGCGAAGGCGGCGTTTTTCGCGTCCTCCTCGCCGGTGGCGGGCTGGCTGGGCTGTTCCGCGGGAGCCTGCTTCACGTCCGGAGCGGGCGCTTCCGCAGAGGCCTGGGCGGCGGGAGGCTCCTCCCCCGGGAGGGGGACGTTACGGTTTTCCAAGATATTGGCGGCGCCCTCCAGCACCGCGCCGGTATAGGCGTCAATTTTGTATTTGAAGTCCCCCAGGGTGGGGTGGTGAAGCTCCACCTCGTAGTGGGCGGGGGACTCGTCCAGCTCCGGGTCCGTCTCGCTGGTGACGGCGTCAATCTCCAGGGTCCCGGCGTACCGTTCCGCCTCATAGGCGGCGGCGGAGACGCCGATGGGCAGGCCCGGCGCGCCGGTTTCAAAGAGCTGCTCCAGCTCTTCGGCGGAGAGGGCGGCCAGGTCGTCGAAAGCCAGGGCGGGATTGAGGGAGCGGACGTCCTCGATCATGGCGGTTTTGCCGGGGGAGACGGAATTGGTGGACGCCGGAACCTCCTCCGGGTTGGGCGGGGGCTCCGGGGAGGCGGTCTTTTTGCCGAACATCTGCCACAGCTGGAGGCTCAGCACCAGAACCAGGAGGGCGATGGTGGCGGCCAGCAGCCAGCGGGTGAGCTTCTTGTCGTTTTTCTCAGGGGTCATGGTGGTCACCGTCCTTTTTAAGATACCCCTATTATAACGCGGAGGGGGAAAAAAGTCCAGTGGTGGGCGGGCATGCCCGCCGCCGGATTCGGGATTGACAGGCCGGGAAAAAACGAGTACAATAAACCCGTTATCCGCCCCGATAGCTCAGCAGGATAGAGCGTCCGCCTCCTAAGCGGAAGGCCGCTGGTTCGAATCCAGTTCGGGGTGCCAGCTCAGAAATTCCCACCACCGTTCCGTTTCCGGCTTTGCCGGAAACTGCACTCTGGTGGGAATTTCTTCGCTTTCCGCCGCGACTCGCTGCGCACCCCTCCGGGTGCTCCACTGGACTCGCGGCGGAGGGGGAACGGGGGACGGGTAGATTTTCCCACCACCGTTCCGTTTCCGGCTTTGCCGGAAACTGCACTCTGGTGGGAATTTCTTCGCTTTCCGCCGCGACTCGCTGCGCACCCCTCCGGGTGCTCCACTGGACTCGCGGCGGAGGGGGAACGGGGGACGGGTAGATTTTCCCACCACCGTTCCGTTTCCGGCTTTGCCGGAAACTGCACTCTGGTGGGAATTTCTTCGCTTTCCGCCGCGACTCGCTGCGCACCCTTTCGGGTGCTCCACTGGACTCGCGGCGGAGGGGGAACGGGGGGCGAGAAAACGAGAGAGGAACCCCGTTGGGGTTCCTCTCAGAGTGTCGAAAAACGGTAAAAACTCCAACAACGGGAAGGAAGAGAGTTA
>CAJUQQ010000004.1 GCA_910588175.1 uncultured Oscillibacter sp. | reverse complement strand
TCAGGGAAAAGGGGTGGAGGAATTCATAGTTGGCGTGGAGCAGCACCAGCTTGGTTTCCGTGCCGATGAGCTGATACAGGAACGTGTAGGAGGCGGTCACGACATCCTCCTCCGGATGGTCCGGGACGCAGGCCCGCACCTCTCCCATCACCGCCTGACAGCGGGAGGTGATGGACAGGGGGGTGTACTCCTCTTGAAGAACCTGATAGGTCTTCGTTCTCCGCTCCGCACCGGCCTCCAGCCGGGAGCGGATGGTGTCGCCGCCAATCAGAATCCGGCCTCCGGTGCCGAGCCACACGCTTTTGGAGCAAAGGCGAGACAAGTAGGGCTCAAAATTCCCAGCGTAGTAGCCATGGGTGATTTCCCGGCTGATGGCCACGGTATCCTCCAGCTTTCCGCTCATGGGGCTCCCTCCCCTTTGTGATTATTGTGACAATATTATACAATAACCGCCAGAAAAAGGCAAGGGGAAAAGGTGGTACCTTTAGGTTCAGCTTGAATATTTATACGTTCTGCTCGAAATTTTACGAGGCGCTCAGGTGCCGCTGCGGTACTGCTCCGCCGTCAGCTTGACGCTGACGCCGCCGGGGCCGAGGGGCGTTACCCAAACGCGCAGTTGATTCTCCAGGGGTTTGTTCTCGTCGATGCGGAAAGCCCGCGTGATCTTTGCCCCCGCCGGGAGATAAATGCCGGTAAAGCCCTCCGTGCCTGCGCCGACCGTATGGAGGCGTTCGATATTAATTCGGGCTTCCGACTCACCGGTGTTCTCTATGGTGACGGCGGCGTATTTGCCCAGCAGGCCTGTGAAGGCGAAGGTGTGCTCGATCTCATACTCGTCCTTAAACTCCTGCCCGTCCATGGACCGTCCGGAGATACTGCCCAGGTTCATCTCCGCCGGATCCACCTCGGTGTACATGCCGAAGGTCTGGCCGTACTCGGGCTTTTCCTTCAGGAGGCTCTTCTGACGGGCCCACTGCTCCATCTGGAGCTCCGGATCAGGATTGGATCCCTGACCGTTGGAGTGCATACTGGAAGAGGCTCCGCTGCTACCGGTTATAGGGAAGCCCTCGCTGGTGATTACCAAGGAGTTGGGGTCCGCCTTGCCGTCGCTGCCCACTTCGGTGGAGCCATAGAGATTAAAGTCATGCCGCTGGGCGGAGGCGTAAAGCGGTCTCCAATCCTGTTCTCCGGTGGGCTTCCCCTCTTTATCACGGAGTTCCCGGCCCTTGGCCCCGAACTCCAGCTGGTTGGCATCTTCATGGAAGTTCACGCCGTTGGTCACGTCGAAGAGCTCCGCCACGGCGGTGGCCTCAATGTAGTAATGGGTTTCCCCTTTACTGTCGGCATAGGCCAGGACCTTGGGGGCCTTTCCGCCCTTCTCAGTGGTCAGGGTCTCGCCGGGGGCGATCTGCTGTTTCAGGAACATGCCCACGCCGATCTGGGCGGGCTCCACGCCGCCGGAGGGCTGGGGGCCGGAGTCCGTATTGGCCGCCAGGGAGGCGGAAATCAGCCCGATCAGCAGGACCATGGTGACCATGCCCGCTACAAAGGGCGTATAGTTCTTTCTCATTTCTCGTTTGCCGTGCCGCATGATGGATTCTCCTTTACCATTTCATATTTTCCGCGATCTGAAACAGGTCTTCCCGCTCCAGACCCTTGGCGCTGAGCAGGAACACGTCGGCCCCCTGGGTCCACAGGAGGCGGGACAGGGAGGTGTCCGGGTTGTAGATGAGGATCGCTTCCTCCCCGTCCACCTCCACGTCCTCCAGGATAAAATTTCCTGCGAAGAGGCCGTTTTGCTCCTGGCCATGCCACTGGTCTATATAGAAGTAGAGATTGTCCGGGTCCTCCTGGGAGTGGTAGGAAAAGACGGCGTGCCCTGTGGCCTTGGTTTTGTCCGGGTCCCGGACAAAGCCCTCCGGAATCCAGCCGGGGGTCAGGGGGCGGAAGGGCAGGTCCACGCCCGTGTCCTTGGGCCGGGCGGAGTAGCTGACCAGACCGTCCTCCTGAGCGGCGTAGACCCGGTAATTGTCGGGCCGTTCGGCCACCGCGCCGGAGGCCAGCAGGGCCCCCAAAGCCGCGATGACCGCCGCCAGCAGGGCCAGGGTTTTCCAGCGCCGCTTTCTTCGCCGCCGCAGCAGGGCGGCCATGGACGCCTCAAAGGTCAGGGAAAAGTTGTGCCCGCAGTCCTCCCGCTTGGGGAGGGTATCCAGCCAGCGCTCCGCCGCCTCCGGGGCCGCGGCGTACAGCATCTCGTCGGTGATGTTCAAACGATTTCCCCCCTTTCCGCCAGCTCCTCCGCCAGCTTGCGCTTGGCCCTGGCGAGAATCTGGCGCACATTTGCCGCCGTGGTCCCCAGGAGCTCCCCAATTTCGGCGGCGGAATAGCCGTTGTAGTACTTCAGCAGCAGCGCCTCCCGGTACCGGGGAGGCAGGGCCGCCATGGCTCCCGCCAGGGTCCCGTCGGAGGGCGGGGGAGCACAGCCGGGGAGATTCTCCTCCAGCTCTGTCTCCGGCCGCCGTTTCCGGGCCCGGTAGAGGTCAATGGCCTTCCGCTCCGCCGTCACGGCGGCCAGGTGCCGGGCCTGGGGCCCCAGCTCCGGAGGAAGGCGGTGGTTCGCGAGACTGAGGAAGGCCAGATGCACGGCGTCCTCCGCGTCCTGGGGATTTTGCAGGATTCGGTTGGCCGCGTGGAACATCAGCCCCCGATAGGCGCTGTACATCGCCTCAAACCGCGTCCGGTCCTCGGGGTCGTCGATGGCTTGCAGGTATACCAGCATCTTGCCGCCTCCTCTCGTCTCTGTACTCTTAAACGCTCCGGCGGGGTAAAACGTGACGCGATGGTGAAAAGTTTTTTGGATTTCATTGTACGCCGGATTTGCAGCGGTGTCAAAAAACGCCTCTCCGTGCCCTAAGGCACGGAGAGGCGCGATGGGATGACCGGCGTTTATTCCTTTTCCTGATCGTGTATCGGATAATCCTCCAGCACATCCAGCAGACGGGAGTAGTCCTGGGCCGCCAGGTGGGTGTACCGGGCCCAGCGGTTCCGGCACTGGTTCCGGGCCTCCACCAGCAGGGCCTCCGCCGCCTCGGGGAAGGTCCTTTGCAGGGAGTTGAACCGGACCTCTCCCATGAAGAACTCCCGGAGATCGTAGCGAGGCTCTTTGAAGTCCAGCGTGAAGGGATTTTTGCCCTGGGCTTTCAGCTTGGGATCGTAGCGGTAGAGGACCCAATAACCGCTCCGGACGGCCAGTTTGGCCTCCTCCTGAGCCCAGGCCATGCCTTTGACAATGCCGTGGTTGATGCAGGGGGCGTAGGCCACGATGAGGGAGGGCCCGTCGTGGGCCTCCGCTTCCCGGAGGGCCTTGATGTACTGGGCGGGGTCCGCCCCCAGGGCGACGGATGCAACATACACGTTCTGGTACTGGGTGGCCAGCATCCCCAGGTCCTTTTTCTCCGTCCGCTTGCCCGCGGCGGCGAACTGGGCCACCGCGCCGAAGGGCGTGGCCTTGGAGGACTGGCCGCCGGTGTTGGAGTAGACCTCCGTGTCCACCACCAGGATGTTCACGTCCTCCCCGGAGGCCAGTACGTGGTCCAACCCGCCGTAGCCGATGTCATAGGCCCAGCCGTCGCCGCCGTACATCCACATGCTCTTTTTCACCAGCTGGTCCCGGGCCTTGCGGACGGCCTCGATTTTCTCCCCGGTCTCGGGGCTGGCGTTCAGAGCGGCCATCACCGCGTCGCTGAGGGCGATGGTCCGCTCTTTGTCCTCGAAGCCCTCCAGCCAGGCGGAGAGAGCGGCTTTCAGGGTCTCGTCCTTCGTTTCCTCCAGCAGCTCTTGGACCTCCCGCTGGAGGCGGAGCCGCTGCTGGCGGACGCTGAGGACCATGCCCAGGGAGTATTCGGCGTTGTTCTCAAAGAGGGAGTTGGACAGGGCCGGGCCCCGGCCGTTGGGCTTGGTGGTGTAGGGATAGCTGGGAACGCTGAATCCCCAGGCCTGCGTACAGCCCGTGGCGTTGGCAACCACCATCCGCTCGCCGAAAAGCTGGGTGAGGAGCTTCATGTAGGGCGTCTCACCGCAGCCCGCGCAGGCCCCGGAAAACTCCAGTAGGGGCTGCTCATACTGACTGCCCTTGACGGTGAACTTGTTCATGGGGTTTTCCTTGGGGGAGAGGGTGAGGCTGTAGTCCCAGCACAGCTGTTGGGGCATCTCCTCCTCAATGGGACGCATGACGATGGCCTTTTCCTTGGCAATACAGGCGGCGGCGCAGGTGCCGCAGCCGGTGCAGTCCAGGGGGTCTGCCTGGATGCGGAAGCGGAGACCCTCGAAGCCCCTGCCCTTGGCCTCCCTGGTCACGTAGCCCGCGGGGGCCTTCTGGACCTCCTCCTCATTTAAAAGGAAGGGCCGGATGGCGGCGTGGGGGCACATGAGGGAGCAGAGGTTGCAGCCGACGCAGTTTTCCGGGAGCCAGCTGGCCACATGGGAGGCAAAGCCCCGCTTCTCATACTTGGACGTGGACATGGGGACGCTGCCGTCCGCCGCGTCCCGAAAGGCGCTGACGGGGAGGCTGTCGCCCTTCTGAGCGTTGACGGCCCGCATGACCGTGCGGACATACCAGGGAGAGGCGGTGTCCGCCGCTTCCGGCTCGTCGGGGAGATTTGCCCAGGCGGCGGGGACCGTGATTTCGTGGAGGCCCGCCAGTCCCGCGTCTACGGCGGCGCAGTTCATCTGGACCACCTTGTCGCCCTTGCGGCCGTATGTTTTCTGGATGGCGGCCTTCATGTAGTCCACCGCCTGGTCCACCGGCAGGACCCCGCTGAGCTGGAAGAAGGCGGCCTGGAGGACGCTGTTGGTCCGGTTCCCCAGGCCGATGGCCTCGGCGGCGGCGTTGGCGTCAATGGTATAGAACCTGGCCTTTCGCTCCGCCAAAAGGCGCTTGACCTTGTTGGGGAGGCGGACTTCCAAATCCGCGTCGGACCAGTTGCAGTTCAGGAGGAAGGCGCCGCCCTCCTTGAGCTCGTTTACGATGTCGTATTTGGCGATGTAGCTTTGGTTGTGGCAGGCGATAAAGTCCGCCATGGTGACGTAGTAGGTGGACAGGATGGGCGTATGGCCGAAGCGGAGGTGGCTCTTTGTCACGCCGCCGGACTTTTTCGTGTCGTACTCAAAGTAGGCCTGGACATATTGGTCCGTGTTGTCCCCGATGATCTTGATGGAGTTTTTGTTGGCCCCCACGGTGCCGTCGGACCCCAGGCCCCAGAACTTACAGCTGATGGTTTGGCCGCCGGCGGTGACCACGTTCTCCCCCACGGGCAGGGAGTGGAACGTCACATCGTCGGTGATGCCCACGGTGAAGCGGTCCTTTTGCTCCCCGGCCATATTGTCGTAAACGGCAATCATCTGGGCGGGGGTGGTGTCCTTGCTGGAGAGACCGTAGCGCCCGCCCAGAACTTGAACCGGACGGTTTCCCTGCTGGAGAACGGAGCAGACATCCTTATAAAGGGGCTCGCCTCCCGCGCCGGGCTCCTTGGTCCGGTCCAGAACGGTCAGCCGCCGGCAGCTCTCCGGCAAAGCGGCCAGGAAGTGCTTGGCGCTGAAGGGCCGGTACAGCCGGACCTGGAGGAAGCCCACCCTGCGGCCCTGCTCGTTGAGATACCGGACCACCTCCTGGAGACAGCCGGAGACGCTGCCCATAGCGACCACCACCTGCTCCGCCTCCGGATCGCCGTAGTAGTTGAAGAGCCGGTAATCCCGGCCCGTCAGGGCGGACATCCGGGACAGGTAGTCCTCTACAATGCCGGGCACGGCGTCGTAGTAGGGGTTCACCGCCTCCCGGAGCTGGAAGGCCGTGTCCGGGTTGATGACGGTGGAGCGCATGAGGGGGTGCTCGCTGTTCAGGGCGTTGGCCCGGAAGCGGGCCAGGGCCTCCCGGTCCACCATGTTCGCCAGGTCGCCGTAATCCAGAACGTCGATCTTCTGAATCTCGTGGCTGGTGCGGAAGCCGTCGAAGAAGTGCATGAAGGGCACCCGGGACTGGATGGCGCAGAGGTGGGCCACGGCGGCCAAATCCATGCACTCCTGCACGCAGGAGGAGGCCAGCTGGGCGAAGCCCGTCTGGCGGCAGGCCATCACGTCGGAGTGGTCGCCGAAGATGGAGAAGGCGCTGGTGCCCACGGTCCGGGCGGCTACGTGGATAACGCCGGGGAGAAGCTGGCCCGAGATCCGGTACAGGGGCGGCACCATCAGCATGAGGCCCTGGCTGGCGGTGTAGCTGGTGGTGAGGGCTCCGGCCTCCAGCGAGCCGTGCATGGCCCCGCAGGCCCCGGCCTCGCTCTGCATCTCCATGAGGCGCACGCTCTGGCCGAAGATGTTTTTCATTCCGTTGGCGGCCCAGGTGTCCACGTGCTCCGCCATGGGGCTGGAGGGTGTGATGGGATAGATCGTCGCGACCTCGGTGAAGGCATAGCTGGCGTAGGCGGCGGCCTCGTTGCCGTCCATGGTCTTGCGTTTCATTAAGATCCCCCTTCTCTAAATCTGCCCGGCGTGCCGTTTCCGGACAGTGAATTCATATGTCTATTATGACACGCAGACATCATACTGTCAAGGAGGGAGTTTGACGATATTTACCAATAGGGGACGATTGGCCCGCCGCCGCTTTACAGATTTTGTCTTGAAATACGGCGCGTTCTCTGATATAGTAAATTGATTATTGAAAACGCCCCGGCTGGGGCTTTGGCAGAGGTGACTGTGTGTACTTAAAAGCATTGGAGATTCAGGGTTTCAAGTCCTTTCCGGACAAGACCGTCCTGAATTTCGGAGAGGATATCACCGCCATCGTGGGCCCCAACGGCTCGGGAAAATCCAACATTTCCGACGCCATTCGCTGGGTCATGGGCGAACAGAGCGCCAAGGGACTCCGGGGCGCGAAGATGGAGGACGTGATCTTCGGCGGCACGGAACAGCGAAACCAGGTGGGCTTTGCCCAGGTGACGCTGGTGCTGGACAACACGGAGCGCATCTTCCCCTCCATGGAGGAGGCGGAGGTGGCCGTCACCCGCCGGTATTACCGCAGCGGGGAGAGCGAATACTATATCAACCGCCAGTCCGTCCGCCTCCGGGATGTGACGGAGCTGTTTCTGGATACGGGCCTGGGCCGGGAGGGCTATTCCATCATCGGCCAGGGCAAGATTGACGAGATCCTCTCCACCCGGAGCAGTGAGCGCCGGGAGATTTTCGAGGAGGCCGCCGGTATTTCCCGCTTCCGCCACCGGAAGGAGGAGGCGGAACGGAAGCTGGACCGGACGGAGGAGAACCTGGTCCGGATCAACGACAAGATCTCGGAGCTGGAGCTCCAGGTAGAACCCCTGCGGGACCAGGCGGAGAAGGCGAAGCAATACCTCATCCTCCGGGACGAGCTGCGGGTTTTGGAAATCTCCGTCTGGCTGGAGAACTTGGACGCCTTAAAAATCAGCGCCCGGAAGCTGGAGCTTGATTTCCGGGCCGCCGAGAAGGAGCGGGACGAGGCCCGGGCGGCTCTGGACGCCCTCTACGCCGAGGGAGAGCGCTTCGGCGAGGAGATGCGGCAAAAGGACATGGAGGCGGAGCGGGTCCGGGGAGAGGCGGGGGAACTGGACGCCCAGGCCAAGGATCAGTCCGCCGCCATCGCGGTGCTGGAGAGCGGCATCGCCCACAACCAGGAAAACATTGACCGGGCCCAGACGGAGCTGGTGGAGTCCGACAGCCGGGCCGGCGGCCTGGCGGCACAGTCCGCTCAGGAGAAGGAGCGGGCCGAAGGCCTCTCCCAGCGGCTAGAGGCGCTGAACACAGGTCTGGAGGCCCTGCTGGAGCGGGCCCGGGCCGCCGCCGCCCAGGCGGGAGGCCAGCAGTCCGAGGCGGAGGCCCTCCGGGGCCGGGAGGCCATGGCTGTGGCCGCCGCCGCCGACGCCCGGGCGGAAGCCGCCGCCATCACCGCCGAGAGCGGACAGCTGGAGGAGCGCCGCGCCGCCGTGGAGGAGGAAAAGACCGCCGCGGAGGAACGGCTGGAACAGGCCCAAAGAGAGGCCAAGGCCAACCGCCGCGCCCTGGAGGCGGCGCGGGACGACGCTCAGGCCGCCGCGAATATCATCGCGGGCCACAGCCTCCGGATGAAAGAACGGGAGAAAAAGGCCGCCGCCGCTTCGGACAGGCGGGTGAAGCTGACCATGGACGCCGGGGCTCTGGAGAACCGCATCCGGCTGCTGACGGAGATGGAAAAGGACTATGAGGGCTATTCCAAGGCCGTCAAGCTGGTGTGCCAGAACAACCTTCGGGGTGTCCACGGCCCCGTGGCGGGGCTGATGAAGACGGAGCAGCAGTACACCGTCGCCATTGAGATCGCCTTGGGGGCGGGGCTCCAGAACATCGTGGTGGACCGGGAGGAGGACGCGAAGTCTGCCATCGGCTTCCTGAAACAGCGGGACGGAGGCCGGGCCACCTTTCTGCCCCTCACCGCCATTCGGGGCGAAGAGCTCCGGCCGAACGGCGTGGAGCGGGAGTACGGCTTCGTGGGCATCGCCTCCCGGCTGGTGAGCTTTGACCCGAAGTACCAGAACATCTTCCAGAACCTTCTGGGCCGGACGGTGATTGCGGAGGACCTGGACTGCGGCATTGCCCTGGCCCGGAAATATCACAACGCCTTCCGCATTGTCACCCTGGATGGCCAGGTCATCAACCGGGGGGGCTCCATGACCGGCGGCTCCGCGTCCCGGAATGCCGGCGTGCTGAGCCGGGCGGCGGAGCTGGAACGGCTTCATGGCCGGGCGGAGGCCATGCGGGAGCAGCTGGAGGCCGCCAAACGGGAGGAAGAGCTGGTCCAGCGGGAACTGGCCGCCGCCCGTTATGACCTGGAGACCGCCGAGGGCCAGCGCCGCCAGGCGGAGGACGAGGTTTTGCGGCTGGAGGGCGCGAAGAATCACTTTGACATTCTGCTCAAATCCCTGGGCGAGAATTTGGAGAATCTGACGGGTGAACTGGAGAGCCTGACGGGCCACCTGGCGGACAACCGCCGGCGGAGCGAACAGGCGGAACGGACGATGGCCGACCAAGAGGCCCAGGCCGCCCGGTACCGGGAGCAGGCCAGCCAGGCCCTTACCGGTCAGTCGGAGCTGCTGGCCCAGTCCAACGCCCTCACCGAGGAGGTCACGGCGAAAAAAGAGGAGCTGGCCGCCCTCGCCGCCGAGCGGGACGCCGCCTTTCAGCGGGCCGCGGATCTCCGCCGCCTGGCGGCGGAGCTGACGGGAAACCGGAGCCGGAAGGAGGAGACTCTGGGGAACTACCAGGAGGCCATTGGAAAAGCCCAGGCGGAAATCGCCCGGCGGCGGGAGGATATGAGCGCTTTGAACCAGCGGCGGCAGAGCTGTCAGGAGCGGCTGAATGTCCTGAATGAGGAGAAAATGGCCCTGGAGGCCCGGCGCACCGCTCAGAACAAGGCCAGCCAGGAGATGAACGAGAACCTCCTGAACCTGGAGCGCTCCGCCTCCCGGCTGGAGCAGAAGCTAGCTACCTCCGGCATGGAGGAAAAACAGATCATTGACCGTCTCTGGGAGCACTACGAGCTGAGCCATAGCGACGCCCAGGCCCAGAGAATAGAGTTGGAGAGCGTTCCCAAAGCCGCCCGGCGGATCGGGGAGCTGAAAAAGAGCATCGCCGCCCTGGGCACGCCCAACATCGGCGCCATAGAAGAGTACGAACGGGTGAATACCCGGTATACCTACCTGACGGACCAGCGGGACGACGTGGAGAAGGCCAAGGGAGAGCTGGAGACCATTATCGGCGGTATCACCGGGGAAATGACCCGGATTTTCGCCGAGCAGTTCCAACTTTTAAACGAGAGCTTCCAGGCCACGTTCCTGGAGATGTTCGGCGGCGGACAGGCCCAGCTGGAGCTGGAGGACGAGACCGACATCTTAAACTGCGGCATCGACATCAAGGCCCAGCCCCCGGGAAAGACGCTGAAAACTATCTCCCTGCTGTCCGGCGGAGAGAAGGCCTTCGTGGCAATCGCTTTGTACTTCTCCATTTTGAAGGTACACCCCACGCCCTTCTGCGTCATGGACGAGATTGAGGCGGCGCTGGACGACGTGAACGTCACCCGCTACGCCCGGTATATGCGGGGGCTTGCGGGGAAGACCCAGTTTATCGTCATCACCCACCGCCGGGGCACCATGGAGGAGGCCGACGTGCTGTACGGCGTGACCATGCAGGAGAAGGGCGTGAGTAAAATCCTGACCATCAATCTGAATGATATGGCAAAGGAGCTGGACATTCAGTAAGGAGGAAAGCCATGACGCTGAAACAGAAAGAGCTTGTGTCCGCCGCGGTCCTTATCGCGGGATTGCTGCTGATGCTGATTGGCGGCGAATCCATATGGGTCCTGCTGCTGGGCTTGGCGGTGGCCTTGGGGGCGGTGGTTTTGTGGAAGCGGTGGTGGCGCTGTCCAAGCTGCGGCCGGTTTCTGGGCAGGACCAAGGGGCAGTACTGCCCTCACTGCGGGAAGGAAATTGATTACAACGCTGAAAAATGAGGAAGCGGGCGGCTGAGAGCCGTCCCTACAGGGCGTTCTACCGGAGCATTAGCGGCAGCGGAAAGAACAGCAGATCTATTCAATAACAACTAAAACCCCCGCCCGCACCACGCCGCGGGCGAAAGACATGCGTACCCGGAGGAAGCACCTCCTGCGCGTCCCTTCGTCCTCCGTCCCCCCGCAGGGACCGTACTTCCTTTTCTCTTTTGGACCATGCACGGCCCGTTTTCTCTTTTCCTTCTGGAAGGAAAAGAGAAAATGGGGGGTGCAAAGAACCAGCCATCTTCATGGCTGAAAACCACCAGGAGGCACCTATGGGTTTCTTTGACAAGCTGAAAAAAATCACTACCAACCTGTTCACCACTTACACCGAGGCCGACGAAGCCTTCTTCGAGGAGCTGGAGGAAACCCTGATTCTCTCCGACTTCGGCATGGAGATCGCCGTGGAGACCGTGGAGAAGCTCCGGGAGAAGGTCCGGAAGGAAAAGCTCTCCAGCCAGGAGGAGGTCCGCGCCGCTCTCCGGGAGATCATTGTGGACACGCTGAACGTGGGCACCACGGAGGTGAATGTCTCCACCTCCCCCTGTGTGTTCCTCTTCATCGGGGTCAACGGCGTGGGAAAAACCACCTCCATCGGCAAGATGGCAAACCTCCTCCGCTACGGCGGGAAAAAGTGCCTCCTCTGCGCGGCGGATACCTTCCGGGCGGCGGCGGCGGACCAGCTGGAAATCTGGTCCCAGCGGGCCAAGGCGGACCTGATCCGCCAGCACGAGGGGGCGGACCCCGGCGCGGTGCTGTTCGACGCCCTCCAGGCCGCCAAGGCCCGGGGGGTGGACGTGGTCCTCTGCGACACGGCGGGGCGGCTCCACAACAAGGCCAACCTCATGGCGGAGCTGGCGAAGCTCTCCAAAATCATCGACCGGGAGTGCCCCGGCGCGGCCCGGGAAACCCTGCTGGTGCTGGACGCCACCACCGGCCAGAACGGCTTGGTTCAGGCCAAGACCTTCAAGGAGGCGGCGGGCCTCACGGGCATCATCCTCACCAAGCTGGACGGCACCGCCAAGGGCGGCATCGCCGTGGCGATTGCCAAGGAGCTGGGCGTGCCGGTGAAGTTCGCCGGAGTGGGCGAGGGCATTGACGACCTCCGGCCCTTTGACTCGGAGGAATACGCCGAGGCGATCATTTAAATAAAGAGGGGACTTCGTCCCCCCTTGCGGGTACAAGGCGGCTGGGGCCGGGGTATTTTCCTGACGCCGCAACGTTAAGAAAACATGCCGGTGGCATGTTTTTAGCGAAGGCCGCAGCGGCTATGCCGCGAGGAGAGGCATTTTCGTGTCGTCAGGAAAATGATTTGAATTTATTTCTCCGCTTGCGCGGAGAAACCAAGGGGCATGGCCCCTGGACCCCTGGAGGGGTATATAATTGAAGGAGGAATCGACTTGACCAGAGAAGACGGCCGGGCGGCGAATGAGCTGCGGCCTGTGAAGATCACTACGGACTTTGTAAAATTCGCCGAGGGCAGCTGCCTGATTCAGTGCGGAGACACCATGGTCCTCTGCTGTGCCAGCGTGGAGGAGAAGACGCCGCCCCACGTCCCCTATGGGGAGGGCTGGGTTACCGCCGAGTATTCCATGCTGCCCCGGGCCAACCGGGACCGGAGCCGCCGGGACGTTTCCAAGCTGAAATTGTCCCCCCGAAGCGCCGAGATTCAGCGGTTGGTGGGCCGGTCCCTCCGCTCCGCCGTGGATATGAGGAAGCTGGGAGAGCGGACCATTACCATTGACTGCGACGTGCTCCAGGGAGACGGCGGAACCCGCACGGCCTCTGTCACCGGCGGCTTTGTGGCCCTGGCCCTGGCCTGCCGGAAGCTGGTGGAAAACGGTGACCTGGGGGCCAGCCCCATCCGGCATTTCGTCACCGGGGTTTCCGCCGGGATTGTGGACGACACGGCCCTGCTGGACCTCCGCTACAGCGAGGACAGCCGGGCCCAGGTGGATTTGAACTGCGTGATGAACGAGCTGGGCGAGCTGATTGAAATCCAGGGCACCGGCGAAGGCCGGGCGTTCAGCCCCGCGGAGCAGCAAGAGCTGGTGCGCCTGTGCGCCAAGGGCTGCAAAGAGCTGCTTGCAGCGCAAAAAGAAGCGTTGGGAGGGAAATTCTGATGGCGGAGAGATTTGTGCTGGCCACCCACAACCCGGGGAAGCTGGCGGAGATGAAGGCGATTTTGTCCGGCCTGGGCGTGGAGGTTATCAGCCCTGCCGAGGCGGGAATCGAGGTGGATGTGGAGGAGACCGGAGCCACCTTCGCGGAGAACGCCATGCTGAAAGCGAAAGCCATTTGCGCGGCGGCGGGCCTGCCCGCCATTGCCGACGACTCCGGCCTCTGCGTCAACGCCCTGAACGGCGGCCCCGGGGTCTACTCCGCCCGCTACGGCGGGGAGGGCCTGGACGACCGGGGACGGTGCATGCTGCTGCTGAACAACATGCGGGGACAGGCCACCCGGGCGGCTCATTTCACCTGCGCCGTGGTCTGCGCGTTCCCCAACGGGGACACGCTGGAGGCGGAGGGCCGCTGTGACGGGGCCATCGCCTTCGCGCCGCTGGGAGATGGCGGCTTCGGCTATGACCCGGTGTTTCTGATTCCTGGAAAGGGCAAGACCTTCGGCCAGCTGAGTCCTGAGGAAAAGAGCGCCATTTCCCACCGTGGAAAGGCCCTGACGGCTTTCACGGAGAAGCTGAGAGCCTATTTGAGGAAGGGAGAAGCAGGAGCATGAACGGCGTTAAGACCATGCTTCTGGGGATCGCGCTGAGCCTGCTGGGCATCGCGTTTTCCCTCAACAACGTCGTTGCCATCGGCTGCGGCTGCGGCGGACTTCTTTTGGCTGTGATCGGACTTTTGAAAGGAGATTGAGCTTTGGACTTAACAAGCAAACAGCGGGCCCAGCTGCGGGGCCTGGCCAACGGCATCGACACCATCCTCCAAATCGGGAAAGACGGCATCGGGGAAAACCTCGTCAAGCAGGCGGACGGCGCCCTGGAGGCCCGGGAGCTCATCAAGGGCAAGGTGCTGGACAACAACATCAATTACGACGCCCGGACGGCGGCGGAGGAGCTGGCCAAGGCCACCCGCAGCGAGGTGGTCCAGGTGATCGGCACAAAATTCGTTCTCTACCGGGAGAGTCACTCCAAGCCGAAGGAAAAGCGCATCCAGCTGGTAAAGGAGCGAAAAAAGAAACTTTGATCCGGTTCGCGAGGAGGGCTTGGTTTTGAAGATCGGCATATACGGCGGCGCCTTCAACCCGCCGCACTTGGGACATATTACCGCCGCCCGGGCGGTATTCGAGCTTTTGAAGCTGGATAAACTCTTGGTGATCCCCACGGGACACCCGCCTCATAAAACGCTTCCCCCCGGCAGTCCCGGGCCGGAGCGGCGGCTGGAGATGACCCGCCTGGCCATGGCCGGATTGGGGGACTGGATGGAGATTTCGGACATGGAGCTCCGGCGGGAGGGAAACAGCTATACCGCCGACACCCTGGCCCGGGTAAAAGAGCGGTATCCGGAGGACGAACTGTGGCTGCTGATGGGCGCGGACATGTTCCTCACGCTCCAGGCCTGGCGGGAACCGGAGCGGATTCTCTCCCTGGCGGGCGTCGCCGCCTTTGGGCGGACCGAGGCGGACACGGAGGAGCTGTTTTCCGTTCAGCGGGATTTCCTCTACCGGACCTATCCCCAGGCCCGGATTTTCACCCTCACGATCCCCGGCGTAGTGGATATCAGTTCCACGGAGCTGCGGGAGCGGCTGGCGCGGGGAGAGGGCGGCGGCCTGCTGGCCCCGGCGGTGTATGGCTATATTCTCCGGGAGAGGCTTTACGGCACGGCGGCGGACTTGAAGTCCCTGCCGCTGGAACAGCTCCGGCCCGTGGCCCTGAGCTGTCTGCACCCCCGGCGCGTGCCCCATGTCCTGGGCACGGAGCAGGAGGCCATCCACCTGGCGGAGCGCTGGGGAGCGGATGTGGACAAGGCCCGGCGGGCCGCCCTGCTCCACGACTGTACGAAAAAGCTGAATTTGGAAGAACAGCTGGCCGTGGCGGAGCGCTTCCAGGTTCCCCTGGACGAGATGGAGCGGCGGGAGATCAAGCTTCTCCACGCGAAAACCGGCGCCGGCATTGCGGAGGCGGTGTTCGGTACGGATTGGGAGATCACAGAGGCCATCCGCTGGCACACCACTGGAAAGGGCCATATGACGCTGCTGGAGAAGGTCATCTACCTGGCGGATTACATCGAGCCTACCCGGGATTTTCCCGGCGTGGCGGAGCTGCGGAAGCGCTGCTATGAGAATCTGGACGCGGGACTGCTGCTGGGTCTGGAGATGACCATCCGGGAGATGGAGGAGCGAGGCGCTCCCATACACCCCAAAACCCTGGAAGCCAGGGACGCGCTGAAAGGATAGAGATAGAAGCATGAGCAAGATTGGAAAGCGGCTGGCGCCCAGCGAGAAGCCCAAGTCACCCCGGAAGGGGAAGCTGAGCCGCCAGCAGATCATATTGATTGTTGTGATAGTGGTGCTGGCCATCGCGCTGGCGGCGGTGCTGGCTATGAGAAGCCTGTTTGTCCGGCCGGAGATTCCCAAGCGGAATCCCCCCCAGCAGACCACGGACGCGGACGGCGACGGAAAGCCGGACGAACCGGAGGGCATCGACTACGGAGACGGCATCCGCCCCCGGGGCGGCGACGGGGAGCGAAAGAGCGCGGACTACTGGACGGTTCTGATCATCGGCCGGGACACCGGCGGCGGCGGACTGACCGACACGCTGCTGCTGGCCAGCTATGACGTGACGAACCAGAAGGCCACCGTCATGTCCATTCCCCGGGACACCATGGTAAACATTCCCTATGACATCAAACGGATCAATGCCGTCTATAATTATTACGGCGGCGAGGAACGGGGCATCCAGCACTTGTACAAGGAGATCGCCCAGCTGGTGGGCTTCGAGCCGGATTTCCAGGTGGTCGTGGAATGGGACGCCGTGGGGGAGATCGTGGACGCCATCGGCGGTGTGTATTTTGACGTGCCTCAGGACATGAACTATGACGACCCCTATCAGGACCTCCACATCCACCAGGCGGCGGGCTACCGCCTCCTGAGCGGAGACGACGCCATGCAGGTCCTCCGTTACCGCCATGACAACCGGAAAAACGGCGTCATGAAGGGCTATCCGGACGGCGACCTGGGCCGCATCAAAACCCAGCAGGCCTTTTTGAAGGCCATGGTGGATCAGCTTCTAAAGCCCAAGAACATGACCAAGGTGGGGCCCCTCATTGAGGCGTTCAACAAGAACGTGGAGACGGATATGAGCTTCCAGAACATCCTCTGGTTCGGCCAGCAGGCGGTGATGGGTGGGCTGAATACGGAGAATGTGAACTTCGTCACCATGCCGAACCGGGCCAAGTACGCCTACAGCCGGAGCGTGGGGAATATGCAGTCCTATGTGGTCCCCAACGCCAGGGAGCTGCTGGACCTGGTGAACAACGAGCTCAGCCCCTTTACCGAGATCTTTACCCTGTCGGACCTGGACATCATGTCCGTCAACGCCGACGGCAGCCTCAGCTCCTCCACCGGCTATGTGGAGGACAAAAAAGCGGCCCTCCCGCCCCCGAAGGAGGAGCCGGAGGAGGAAGAGCCCGTGGTGGACGAGAACGGCAACCCCATCGACCCGGAGACGGGCCTGCCCATTGACCCGGAGACTGGGGAACCCGTTACCGCTGTGGACCCGGAGACCGGGGAGCCGCTGGTCACCGCGCCGCCGGACACGGCGGTGGGAACCGGCGAGAGCGGCGGAGGAAGCACAAATTCCGGCGGGGAAAGCACGAATCCCGGCGGCAGCTCCCAGCCCGGAGGTACGCCCTCCAGCCCGCCGGATACCGGCACGACGCAGCCTCCCGCCGTCGGGACCCCCTCCACCCCGGAGACTCCCGAGACGCCGCCGGCCCCCACGGAGCCGGCCCCGGAGGTCCCGGCGGACCCCCAGCTTCCGGCGGACCCGGGCTTTACGCTCATTGGGCCGGACCCTGCGGCGTAAATAACCATTCACATATTATCAGGAAAGAGAGGAGCGCATATGACACCGAAAGAGCTGGCGATTATCGCGGTGAAAGCCCTGGACGAGAAAAAGGGCAGAGAGATCAGCGCCATCGAAATTACGGAGATCACCACCCTGGCGGATTATTTCGTCATTGCCACCGGCGGGTCCAGCACCCAGATCAACGCCCTGTGCGACGCGGTGGAGAAGGCCCTGAAGGAACAGGCCGGAGAGGTCCCCCTCCACCGGGAGGGCCACCGGGACGGCACCTGGGTGCTGCTGGACTACGGATGTTTGGCGGTCCATGTGTTCTCCCAGGAGGCCCGGGAGTTTTACGATCTGGAGCGCCTGTGGTCCGACGGGAAGCCCCTGGATCTGAGCGGCACGCTGACCTGAGAGCACAAAGAAACGGGAGAGAGACCGTGGTCTCTCTCCCGTTTCTTTACTGCCGCAGTACGTTTTCCAAAGTTTCCAGCAGACGCTCAATGTTGATAGGCTTGGAAATATGGCCGTTCATGCCGCATTTGAGGGCGTTTTGTTTGTCTTCCTCGAAGGCGTTGGCGGTCATGGCCAGGATGGGGATGGACTGCAAAGCCGGGTCCTCCAGAGACCGGATGGCCTGTGTGGCCTGGTATCCGTCCATGACGGGCATCTGTACATCCATCAGTACCAGCTGGTAATATCCCGGCTGGGAGGCCTTCAGCATATCCAAAGCGATCTGGCCGTTCTCCGCGATTTCCACGGTGAAGCCCGCCTCCTCCAGGATGGCCTGGGCGATTTCCTGGTTCAGCTCGTTGTCCTCCGCCAGCAGAATGCGGCCCGCGGTGACCGGGAACAACTGGGGATCTTCCGTCTCCGTTTCCGCGCTGTCCGCTCCGAGGACGGAGAGCAGGCAGTCCCGGAGCTCGGAAAGGAAGAGGGGCTTTCCGCAGAAGGCGGTAACCCCGGCCTCCAGGGCTTCGTCCTCAATATCGGCCCAGTCATAGGCGGTGAGGACGATGATGGGCACCTCACCGCCGCATTCCTTGCGGATGCGCCGGGCCACCTCAATGCCGTTCATGTCCGGCAGCAGCCAGTCGATGATATAGACGGAATAGTGGTCCCTCCGCATGACGGCCTGCCGGGTGCGGAGCACCGCCTCCTTGCCGGAGAGGGTCCATTCCGCCCGCATGCCGATCTGCTGGAGCATGCAGCTGACACTGTCGCAGGTGTTGAAGTCGTCGTCCACCACCAGGGCGCGGCAGCCGGAGAGCTCCGGAATGGTGGTGGGCTGCTTCTCATTGGAGGAAAGGCGGAAGGTAAGGTCCACGGTGAACTCCGTTCCCGCGCCCTGGCGGCTCTTGACATGGATGGAGCCATTCATCATTTCCACGATGTTCCGGGTGATGGCCATGCCCAGACCGGTGCCCTGGATGCCGCTGGTGGTGGAGTTCCGCTCCCGCTCGAAGGGTTCGAAGATATGGGCGACGAATTCCTCGCTCATGCCGATGCCGGTGTCCCGGACGCTGAACTCGTAGGAGGCGTGGCCCGTTGGGGCAGAGGGCTTTTCCGTCACCCGGATGCTGACGATGCCGCCGGCGGGAGTGTATTTGATGGAGTTGCCCAGCAGGTTCAAAAGGATCTGGTTCAGCCGCAGCCGGTCGCAGAGAATGTCCTCGTGAATCACGTCCACGGCGTCCATGTAGAGCTCCAGCTGTTTGGAATGAACGTCCGCCTGGACGATGCTTCTGAGGCCGTGGAGGATGTCCGGCAGGGAGCAGGGCTTCTCGTCTAAGTACATCTTGCCGCTTTCAATGCGGCTCATGTCCAGCACGTCGTTGATGAGGCTGAGGAGGTGGTTGCCGGAGGTCATGATTTTCTTGAGGTAGCCTTCCACCTGCTCCCGGTTGTCGATGTGAGTGCTGGCCAAGGCGGTGAAGCCGATGATGGCGTTCATGGGAGTGCGGATGTCGTGGGACATATTGGAGAGGAACACGCTCTTGGCCTTGCTGGCACGGTTGGCCTGGGCCAAGGCGTCCTCCAGGAGGCTTTTCTTCTCCATCTCCTCCCGGGTCTCTTCGTCTACGCTGCGAAAGCCAATGACCACGCCGCGGCTGGATTTCTGGTCTCCAATGGGCACGGCCTTCATCTGGAAATAGCGGATCTCGCTGCCGCAGACAGTGCGGTAATTTAAATAATAGATGCCCCGGTCCTGGAGCTCCCGCTCCAGACGGTTTTCCGCGAAAACCTGCCGGACCAGATCCCGGTCATCCACATAAACACAGGTTTGAATATAGCGTTCCATGCTTTCCCGCATGGTCAGCTCCCCGGCGAAGAGATGGTCCAGCACGCCATAGGGACAGGCGTGGGTTCGCAGGGCGCTGCCCTTGCCGCTTGTCAGATCGAAGAAACACACCAAGTTATAGTCGGTGCTTAGAGCCTGGACCAATTCCTGGTGGCGGCGCTCATTCTGGAGCTGTTCCTCCCGTTCCCGCTGCTTCTGCGCGGTGCAGTCCAGGAGGAAGCGCTGGTAAAACAGCTCGCCCTCTTCCTCGATCAGCTTTACATTGCCCATCACATGGAGAATGCTTCCGCCGGAGTGGCGGACCCGGTACTCCACGCTGACGCTGTCCCCCGCCTTTTTCAGGGACTTGATGCAGCCCAGCAGCTTATCCCGGTCCTCCTCCACCACGGAGGTGGCGATGGTTTCAAAGCCGGACTTGGACAGATCCTCCTGCGTTTGATAGCCCAAGATTTCCAAAGCGGCCCGGTTGACGCTGAGAATGCGCCGCCCGTCCAAACTGTGGCACAGCACGCCGCAGTCCATGGTGGTAAACAGAGTCTCCAGCGTTTGGTTTTCCCGCCGGAGCTCCTCTTCATAGGCCCGTTCCTTTGTCACGTCGATGCCCACGCCCACGGTGCCCATAACGGTGCCGTCCAGGTCGTACAGCGGGGACTTGTAGGTGGTCAGAAGCCGGGTGCCTTCCCCGGTCTGAATGGTCTCCTCCGCGACGCAGGTTCCCCTTGTCTCCATGACGATCCGCTCGGACTCAATGCAGGCGGGGTCGTCCTGCTCCACGTCCCAGATATAGGCGTGCCGCTGGCCCTGGACCTGCTTCTTGGTTTTGTTCACGGTGGCGCAAAAGCTGTCGTTTACCTTTTCATGGACGCCGTCTTTGGTTTTATACCAGACCAGGTTGGGGACGCTGTTTATGGCGGCTTCCAAGTACTGGCGGGCCTCCCAGAGGTCCTGCTTCCGCTGGTAGCCCTGCTCCCACCGCTGGAAGCGGAAGGACAGTTCCTCCCGGGTCATGGGCAGAACCCACACGTCTGTGAGGGAGGGAGACAAGTCCTTCCAATCCGTTCCCGGCTCCGCCAGGAGGATCAGCTCCGCCCCGCCTCCGAACAGAGTCTTTACGGCCCCGGCGGCATCAATCCCGTCGGAATCAACGAAGATGACGCTGGCCTGAGCGGCCAGGGCGGCGTTCGGTTCTTCGCTCTCCAGAAAGGTATGGGTGAAATGCTCCGGGAGGGATGCCTCCCGAAGGGGGGCGAAGAGCTCCTGCCGGCGGCCGACGCAATAGAGCCGTAAATGACAATGATACATAGGTTTTCTCCTCCATCTGGCTGGGCATGCAAGGCAGATCTGGGGGGAAGGCCTGCCAAATCCTTCTCAACTCTGTATTTTAGCGGGAAAAGGTCCCGGTGTCAACTACGGACTGGATTTTCCGCTCACAAAAAACCAGACGCGCAGCCTGGAAGCCGCGCGCCTGGGCGACGGAAACTCACACGCTGAAATTCAGCTGGCTGTAATAGCCGTCATAAACGTGGGAGATGGGCTTGTCCGCCACGGCGGGCCGCTCCGGCCCGTAGAGCAGCCGGCCGATTTTATAGCCGACGCCGTTGATGCAAACGGATTCCCCCGCGGTCCGGTCGCCGAACGCGGTCATCCAGGTCAGCGCCTCCCGCACAGTGCAGCCCCGCCGCAGCCGGCCCTGCTCGTCCCAAAGCGGATCATAACCCAATTCCATATCTGCGATATCCTCCTGTCATTTTAAAAAAGCAACCGCCATATATTGTAGTCTTACCCCATGGTAAAAGCAATGACGGAAGTGGAGAAAAAAGAGAGGGATATTCGTGAAAATCATGGCTTGACAAATAAGAGCGGCAGAGTTTCGACAGGAACCGGCAAGAGCCGCCCCGGACACGGGCGGCGAAAGAGGACGGACCGCGCAAGCGGTCCGTCCGTTTTTCAGGCGTTTTCCAGATACTCCTCCAGACAGAGCCCCCGGCTCATGATGTCCCCGGCGGCCTGCTCCCCCACATAGCGGTAGTGCCAGGGCTCGTAGCCCACGCCGGTGAGGTCGCTTTTCTCCGTGGGGTAGCGGAGGATGAAGCCGTATTCGGCGCAGTGCTCCATCAGCCACTTCTGCACCGCCGTGTCCTCCTGCCGCTCATCTAAAAGCTGGTAGGACTTGTCCACAATGTCCACCGCCAGCCCGGCCTGATGCTCGCTGGTCCCGGGCCGGGCCACCCAGACGGCGGCCTGCTCCTCCGCCTCCTCCAAGGAACCGGCCTGGGGGAGGCAGGATTGGACCTTTCGCTGGAACAGCTCCTCCTGCTTCTCCCAGCTTCGGTAGGAGGAGCAGATGGTGGGCTCCAGCCCCGCCGCCCGGCAGTCGTCCATCATCCGCTGGAGGGCGGGGTAGGCCCGCTTGTCAATGGCGTGGCCGTTGATCAATTGGGTGAATTCCGGGATCTGGAAATCCTGCGGCAGGGGATGGTCCCCGTTGACCAGGATCAGGTTCCAATCGTCCCTGGAGTCAGAGGTTCCGCCCGCTTCACCGGAGGCGGGCGCATCCTCCGTTCCGGAGTGAACGGCCCCGGGAACCGCCAGGATACGGACGGGGCCGCCGCTGGCGGCTCCCGCTCCCGCCGCGGCTTGAGCAGCTCTGTTTCCCGCGGCCTCTACCCGGCCCATCAGAAAACCCCCGGCGAACAGCGCCAGCCCCAGAAGAAGGGCCAGGAAGGGCAGAGGGGACCGCCGGGGCTTCCGCCGGGCCCGGGAGGGCGCGGGGCGGCGGGGCCTGGAAACCATGGGCGCGTCCCATTGAGCAGGGGCGGCGGCGTAATACTCCCGGTCGGGACGGGAGAATTCATGTAATACGCAGGAATGAACAGACATAGAAACAGCTCCTTTACCTTTGAACTGTCTCTATGATAAGGCTTGTCCCCGTCGAAACCGAAACATTCCTGCATCGAAGTCTTACCATTTTTGCATCGAAGCTGCATCGGTGGGCTCGCGGCCATAGCTTACGGAGATTTCCTTGTCTACGGCGGCCCAGTCTACCGTAAAGCTGAAATACAGATCGGTCCAGTGCCTTGCAATCCAAAAGAGGCTCTTGCAGTCCGTCAGCCGGAAACACGCGACGTCGCCGGTGTCCTCCTCCGGGGTGTAGTCCAGCCCCAGCCGGTCCAGAATCGCCTTCCCCAACTCCAGGGAAGAGACGCTGCACGGGATACCCTCAATGTTGACATTGTTGAACGTCAGGCCGACGATCTGCCCGCTCTCCCCGTCCACCGTGGCGGAGAGGTAGGTCTTCTGGTTTTTGTCATGGGTGGAGGCCGTGATGAAGCTGGCGCTGGAGAGGTCCGTCTGGTCCCGGAGATAGTGCCGGGACCATTCCCAGGAGTCGCCGTCGATCTCCGACAGCAGCGTCCGCGCCGCGGGCGAGAGGAGGCTTCCCAGCTCCGCCAGGGCTTCTCGGAGCTGCGCCATAGCCCGGTCCCGCTCCGCGCCCTCCAGCTCATGGCTCATGATGGTGATGTTTTCCGGCATTTCCTGCCACTGGACCAGGAGCCAGAGCCGCCCCGGCAGGTCCGGGGGCTTGAAGGGAAAGTTGCTGTCCTCCGACAGGTCCTCGGCGTGGACCGTTCCGGTGAGCTTGCCGTCCTCCAAGGTGGAAAGCCGCAGGGGCAGCAGGGCCAGAGCCGTGACGGTCAGCGCCGTCAGGATGGGGAAGAGCCAGTTTTTCCAGTTTCGCACGGCAGTTCCTCCCCTCCTTTCCAAAGCACCCGGACCCGGGTGCCCCGGCCCGGCTCGCTCTCAATTTCCAGCTCCCCGCCGTGGAGCTCCACAATCCGGCGGCACAGGGCCAGGCCCAGCCCCGCGCCCCCCTGGGCCCGGGCGCGGGACTTGTCCACCATGTAAAAAGCCTCCGTCACCCGATCCAGCTCCTCCGCCGGGATGCCCTTGCCCTGGTCCGTCACCTGGACGCAGCAGCTTCCATCCTCCAGGGCGAAGCCCTCCAGCAAAATCTCCCCGCCGTCCTCCATGGCCTTCCGGGCGTTGTCCAGCAGGTTCACGCAGACGCTTTCCATCAAATCCGGTTCCATCCGGGCGGTCACCGGCTCCGCCCGGACGGTGAGCCGGATGCCCGCCTGCCGGAGGGGCGGCTCCATGGCCCCGGCCACCCGGTTTAAAAAACCGTCCAAGGGCACGGAGCGGAGGGGGAAGTCCTGCCGCCCCAGGACGATGAGGTCCAGCAGCTTCCGGCTCAGGGCTTCCAGGCGCCGCCCCTCGCCGAAGATATACCCGGCGCTCTCCCGGACCTGTTCCTCTGTGGCCGGGCGGGAGCGGAGGAGGTCGGCGTAGCCGATGATGGAGGTTAGGGGTGTTTTAATCTCGTGGGCAAAGCTGCCGATGAAGTCCTCCTGACGGCGCTGGGCTGCCTTCAGCTCCGCCACCTGCCGCTGGATGCGGTGGGCCATGACGTTGAAGTCGGCGGAGAGCTGGGCGATCTCGTCGTCCCCGTCCACCCGGACCCGCTGGCTGAGTTCTCCCTCCGCCATCCGCCGGGCGGCGGCGGAAAGGCGGGCTAGGGGTCGGGCCAGCGTGGCGGCCACCGCCAGGGACAGGCCCCCCACCGCCCCGGTGAGGACCAGCATCAGGGAGAAGAAGCTCCGGTACTGCTCCGACCGGGATTGGAACAGCTCACCTACCTCCCGGCAGTTCTCCAGATAGAGAATGCCGTCCTCCAGGGCCAGGGGGCTGGCGGCGTGGAGGTAAATCCGCCCGTCGGCCAGGGCGTTCATGACCCAGCCCCGCTGCCCGGCGGGGAGCTGGGAGGTGAGGCCCGCCGCCTCCACCGGCAGGACGCCGCTGCCCCCCAGGGCCGTTCCCGCCTCGTCGCTGAGGCGGAAGGAGACCGTCCGCCCCTGGCCGGTGGTGATGCTGATGCCCCCGGCGGCTTTGGCCAGCTCTTCCCGGCTGTACAGAGGGTTGAAGGCCAGCTCTTGGGCCAAGGCGAAGCGGAGGAGGTCGTTTTCCTCGTACAGCGCCGCTACCTCCCGATCCAGGGAAGCGCGAAACTGGGCGTGGATGAGGGCGTAGCCCCCGGCGGAGCAGGCCAGGGCCGTGATGAGGACCATGCTGCAAAAGAGCTTCCAGAATAATTTCACAAAAAGCCTCCTTTTGGGTGGGAGCGAACCGCAGGGGCGGACCTGTGTGTCCGCCCGCTTCCGTCATGCCGCCCCTACACCTCCAGCCGGTAGCCCACCTTATAAACCGCCACCAGGCGGCTCTCCAGCCCCAGCTTCTTCCGCATCCGCTGAATGTGGAGGTCTACGGTCCGGCTGTCCCCCAGGAATTCTTCCCCCCAGACCTTTTCATAGATCCGGTCCCGGTAGAGGGCGATGTTTTTATTTTGGAGGAAGAGCAGCAGCAGGTCGTACTCCTTGGCGGTCAGGGCCACGGGAGTCCCGCCCCGGCGCACCACATGGCTGGCGGTGTCGATCTCGATATCCGGCGGCAGGGTGAGAACCCGCCCCGTCTTTCCGCAGCGGCGGAGGACGGTTTCCACCCGGGCCAGCAGCTCCATCAGCTCGAAGGGCTTGACGATGTAGTCCTCCGCCCCCAGGCGCAGACCCTTCACCCGGTCCTCCAGCTCTCCCTTGGCGGTGAGGAAGATCACCGGCACCTCCAGACTTTTGCAGTACTCCAGCACCTCGTAGCCGTCGGCCTTGGGCAGCATGATGTCCAGCAGCGCCAGATCGAAGGGCTGGGCTTCCAGCTTGTCCGCCGCGTCCGCCCCGTCGGGGGCCCAGACGCAGCGGTAGCCCGCCCCCTCCAGGGCGGTTCTGAGGAGGTTGGCGATGGGGGCCTCGTCCTCGGCGATGAGGATTTTGTTCATGGAAATCACGTCCTTTGACAAGATGCCTGTTTGGCCATAGTCTGTATCATCCTTCCATCATTCTTGCATCATGAACCGGGGCGGAGGCTTTGGCATAGACTGTCATAGCCCCAATTGAAAGGAGGACGCCGGAACTCTGCTTCCGGCTGCATATATGGAACAGAATATGATGCGGCAATTTTCCTCTCCCACCGCCCGGACCGGCCGGATGGGGGAAGCTGTTATCCCCCTGCCCAATCCCGGTGAGGGCGGTCCCGTCTACCCCGGCAACATGAACAACGGGGTGACGGATCCCGGCCAGATTCCCGTGATTCCCCTGCCCAACCCCGGCGAGGGCGGCCCGGTCTATCCCGGCCCCGACGGCGGCGTGGTGGAGCCCGTGATTCCCCTGCCCAATCCCGGCGAGGGCGGACCGGTTTACCCCGGCCCCGGCGGCGGCAATCAGGTCTGGCCCTGTCCCGGCGGCGGCTGCGGCGGCATCATCGTCCTGCCCGGCGTCATCGGCGGCGTGTGGCCCGGAGCCGCCAAGGTCCGCTTCCTGAACGCGGGCTACGGCTATCCCGCCTTCCGCGTGTTCATCGGCAACCGCCGGTTTGTAAACCTGCTGAACTACGCCTCCGCCACTACCTACGGCCAGGTCAACGCCGGATACCAGACGGTGACGGTCACGGGGACCGACGGCTATGTCTACATCCAGAAAACCATGCCCTTCCAGTCCAACGGAATCACCACCATCGCCATCATCAACACCGCCGGAGGCCTGGACCTGATGCAGATCACCGATAGCTGCTGCCCGCCCACCAACGGGTATTCCAGCTTCCGCATCGGGAATCTGGCGTACAACAGCGGTCCCATGGACGTGATCATGAGCGACGGCCGGGTGGTTTGGGCGGACCTGCGGTTCAAGGAGGTCCCCGCCTTCAAGCGCATCATGCCCGGAACTTATCAGTTCTTCTACGCCGACACGAATCTGGCGCCCATGCCCTCCGGCCTGGACATCGAGACCATGGACTCCGCCTGGCTGGGGGTTTATCCGCCTCACGAGACCTTCGGCTCGCTGTACCTGGACGTGACCAGCAACGCGATTTACAGCGTCTATCTCCTCCAAAGCGGCAGCAACCGGAACAACATTCAGAACTTGATCTTAATGGACCGGTAAGGCAAAACGCCCGCGCCCTCTCGGGCGCGGGCGTTTTCTTCAGAACGCGAGAATGCCCAAATGCTCCAGCAGGATTTTCAGCCCCATGAGAATCAAAATCACGCCTCCCGCCAGCTCCGCCCGGGCCTTGTACCGCAGGCCGAAGACGTTTCCCGTCTTCAGCCCCGCGGCGGAGAGGAGGAAGGTGGTGGCGCCGATGAGGGACACGGCGGAGAGGATATGTACATCCGGCAGCAGGGCGAAGGTGACTCCCACCGCCAGCGCGTCGATGCTGGTGGCCACGGCCAGGAGGAACATGGTGCGGGCGGAAAAGGAATCGTCGTGGCACTCCCCGTCTTGGTCAAAGCTCTCCTTGACCATGTTTCCGCCGATGACGGCCAGGAGGACAAAGGCGATCCAGTGGTCGAAGGAGACGATATACTGTTCAAAGGTGGAGCCCAGCAAAAAACCGATGGAAGGCATCAACGCCTGAAAGCCGCCGAACCAGGCGCCGGTGAGAAGGTAGTGCCGGGGCCGTAGCCGCTGGACGGACAGGCCCTTGCAGACAGAGACGGCAAAGGCGTCCATCGAAAGGCCGGCGGCGATGAGAAGCAGTTCCAGAATATCCATGGGGAAGCCTCCCTGTATATGTAGTTTTTAGATGATACCACAACCATATTCCGGCTGTCAATGAATATGCCGTCCCTCCGGCGGATTCATAAAAACGCGGGGAGGTGGAACACTGAGCGTCGGGCGAGATGCCTGAAACCGGAAATCTGTTGTGATAGGAGCGAAGCATGGAAAAAGCGGAAAAATTAGTCATTGCCCTGGGGGGAAACGCCCTCCAATCCAAGGACAGCGGGTCCACCGCCGAGGCACAGCTCAGCGTGGTGCGGAAGACCTGTGAACACATCGCGGAGCTCAGCGCGGAGGGCTATGAGGTGGCCATTGTCCATGGAAACGGGCCTCAGGTGGGACGCATCCTTCTGGCCAGCGAGACGGCGAAGGATGTGGTGCCCGCCATGCCCTTTGATGTCTGCGGGGCCATGAGCCAGGGGTATATCGGCTACCACATTCAGCAGGCCTTGCGCTATGCCCTGGCGAAGCGGAACAAGAACGTCCCTGTGGTAAGCCTGGTTACCCAGGTGGTGGTGGAGGAGGGAGATCCCGCCTTCCAGAATCCCAGCAAGCCCATCGGACCCTTCTACAGCCGGGAGGAGGCGGAGGCCCTTCAGCGGGAGAAGGGCTATGTGATGAAGGAGGACGCCGGGCGGGGCTGGCGGCGGGTGGTGCCCTCGCCTCTGCCCCGGCGCATTGTGGAGATCGGCCAGGTCCGGGATCTCTGGGACAACACCATCGTCATCACCTGCGGCGGCGGAGGCGTTCCGGTGATCGAGACCCCCCGGGGCGAGCTGGAGGGCGTGGCGGCGGTCATTGACAAGGACTTCGCGGCGGAACTGCTGGCGGAGCAGGTAGACGCCGGTGTGCTGATGATTCTGACGGAGGTGGAGAAGGTGGCCATTCACTGGGGCAAGCCGGACCAGAAGGACCTGAGCCGCATGTCCCTGGCGGAGGCGTCCCGCTATGTGGAAGAGGGCCACTTCGCCCCCGGCAGCATGCTGCCCAAGGTCCAGGCCGCCATGCGCTTTGTCCGCAGTGATCCGGGCAAAAAAGCCATCATCACCTCCCTGGACAAGGCCATCGACGCCCTGGCGGGGAAGACGGGAACTGTGATAACCTTTGCCTGAGAGCGGAAAAAACATCCCGTCCCCGAAAGCGGGGACGGGATGGAGCCGGCGGATCAGGCGCGCTTCCGCTTCTCCGCGCTGCGCGGGCCGTGGGGGAATCCGGAGGAAACCGCGCCGGTGGGGCAGACGGACCGGCACTTTCCGCAGCGGATGCACTCCGGGCCATTGATGTCCCCCGTCACCTCCACCTGCATGGGGCAGGCCGCCTCGCAAGCGCCGCAGTGGACGCAGCGGTCATTGTCCAGCCGCATCTGGAAAAAGCTGAAGCGGTTGAACAGGGCGTAGAAGGCCCCCAGGGGGCAGAGGTACTTGCAGAAGGGGCGGTGGATGGTCGTGGAGGCCAGCAGAATCACCGCCAGCACCAGGGCCTTCCAGCGAAACAGCGCCCCGGCCAGCTTTCTGAGCGCCGGGTCGGCCAGCAGCAGGGGAACGCCGCCCCCCAGAGTTCCGGCGGGGCAGAGATACTGGCAGAACAGGGGCGGAACGATGCCGGTGTCCGTTACGAGAAAGGCCGGGAGCAGGATCACCAGCACCGCCAGAATTCCATATTTCAAATACCGGGCGGGCCGGTCCAGCCGCCGGGGGACGGTGCGCTTGGGGACGGGGACCTTATGCAGCAGGTCTTGGATCAGGCCGAAGGGGCACAGCAGTCCGCAGACCGCCCGGCCCAGGACGACGCCGAAGAGCGTCAGCAGCCCCAGCACATAGAAGGGAAAGTGATGCTTGGCCCCCAGGGTGGTTTGCAGGGCTCCGATGGGACAGGCCCCCAGGGCCCCAGGGCAGGAGTAGCAGTTCAGCACGGGGACGCAGACCGCCTTGCTGCCGCCGGTGAAAATTTTCCCCTTCCGAAAGCCCGCCGCGTAGCCGTTGAACAGCGCGGCGGCAATCAGCTGAATCACCCGCTGGCGGGAGAGCTTCCCCCTCATCCGATGCCGATGCATTCGAGACATATGCGCACCGCCTTTTGCAGGACCTCCAGATGCTCCTGCCGGAAAAGTCCAATCCCGATCAGAAGCAGCGCCAGCCCCAGTCCTCCGGCCCGCAGGACCGGGATTGCTTTCTCACGCGTCTTCAAGGCTGATTTCATCCTTTCCGTCCGCCGCCAGCGCTTGGTTCACCGCTTCCAGGTAGACGGCGGCCAGGTCCGCCTGCCCGCCGATGATAGCCTCTCCCATCAGCGTGCCGCCGCTGCCGGCGAGGACGGTGGTGGGGGTGTACATCAGGTTTCCGGCCAGCTCCAGCAGACTGCCGTCCGCCGTGATGAGGGTGACGCCCTCGAAGCCCGCTTCCGCCAGGACTGCCCTGGCGGCGTCCTCATTTCCGCTGCCGTCCAGGCAGACGGTAACCATAGCCACATTGTCCGGCAGGGCTTTTTCAAAGGCCGCGATTTCCGGCATTTCCGCGATGCAGGGCGGGCAGGTCAGAGCCCAGAAGTTCAGGACCGTTACGTCCTTGGCGGCAATGTCGTCCTGGGTGAAGGTCCCTCCGTCCAGTGTGCCTGCCGTGAAGGAGGACAGGTTTCCCAGGGCGGCGGCGCCCTCCGGCTCCTCCGCGGAAGGGCTCTGGGAGGTCTGGGATTCCTCCGGGGACGGCTGGGAGTCCTTCTTTCCGCCGCACCCGGCCAGGGCCAGCAGCAGAAGGGCTCCCAGAAGCAGGGAGAGCAGGGTTTTCTTGTTCATATCGGGTATCCTTCCTTTCCGTAAAATGGACTTTTGACGCGGCTCCGCCGGCTCAAACAGTTTTCCCCCGGGCGGAGGTCCGGCCCTCGGGCTGGATTTCCCCGGCGGCCAGCAGGGCCCGCTTGGTCAGCGCCGGGCCCACCAGCTCGTAGACCAGGACGGAGAACAGCACCACGCTCCGCACCACCGCGCCGTCGGCAAGAGACTGGGCGGTGATGGCCATGCCCAGGGCCACCCCGGCCTGGGGCAGCAGGGTGATGCCCAGGTATTTTTGGATATTCCGGTCACAGCCGGTGAGGGCGCAGCTGCCGAAGGAACCGGCGTACTTGCCCAGGGAGCGGACGAGGATGTACACGGCGCCAATCAGCAGCACGGAGGGGTTCCGCAGCACCGACAGGTCCAGTTCCGCCCCGGAGAGGACGAAAAACAGCACGAACAGGGGCGCCGTCCAGCTGTCCACCCGGGTCATCAGCTCCTCGGAGAAGCCGCAGATGTTGCAGAACAGGGTCCCGGTCATCATGCACACCAGCAGCAGGGAAAAGCCGCAGCGGACGCCGCCCACCTGAAACTCCTTCATGGACAGGCCCGCCGTCAGCAGTACGAAGCCGATGGAGATGGAGAGGCGCTTGCTCCGGGAGTGGAAGAACTGCTCCACAAAGTACAGCGCCAGTCCGGCCGCCGCCCCCAGCCCCAAGGAGAGGACGATTTCCACCACCGGCTCCACCAGCACCGTGGTCACGCTGACGGACCCGCTCTCCAACGCCTGGGCCACGCCGAAGGAGGCGGAGAACAGCACCAGGCCCACCGCGTCGTCAATGGCCACCACCATCAGCAGGAGCCTTGTCATAGGGCCGTCGGCCTTGTACTGCCGGACCACCATCAGCGTGGCAGCGGGAGCGGTGGCGGCGGCGATGGACCCCAGGGTGATGGCGGAGGAGACGGAGATGATTTCCGGCCGGATCAGGTGCAGCAGAATCAACGCCAGATCCACCAGGGCCGTGGCGGCCGACGCCTGGAGGATGCCCACCACAATGGCCTGGCGGCCCATGGCTTTCAGCTGGCTGACCCGGAATTCGTTGCCGATGGTGAATGCGATGAAGCCCAGGGCCACCTGGGAGAGAATGTTCATACGCTCCACCGCCTCCATGGAGGCGAAGCCCAGGCCGCCGATGTTCAGCGCGCCGATGCAGAAGGGGCCCAGGAGAAGGCCCGCTATCAGATAGGCGGTGACGGCGGGCAGAGACAGCCGCTTGGCCGGACGGGACAGCAGCAGCCCGCCGATCAGGGCGGCGGAGAGACTGGTTAAAATTTCCACATGAAATGACCTCGATTCTATTTCCATATACGTGACGTAGGATGAAGGTAAGATAACATCCCCCGCTGAAATCGTCAAGAAGGATAGGCAACAAAAATCAGCGGCGGCGGTCCTGGATTTTGTCTGTTTTTTCGCTTGCGGCTGAAGCCGTCCTTATGCCCGCCCGTGTTTTGCCAGAACGGCTAAAAACAGCTCCCGGATCCGGGCCCATGGGTAGTTTCCCAGCTCCGGCAGGCGCTCCGCGCCGATGAAGCCGCCGCCCATAAAGGCGTGGCCGCCCCCGCTTCCGATGTCCCGCAGCGCCTCGTGCAGCAGGTCCCCGGCGTGGACGTTCGGGTCCTCCGAGCGGACGGACAGCTTCACGCCGTCCTCCCGAAAGGAGGCCACGACGGCTACCTCTACCTCAATCAGGGTGAGGATAAAATCCGACAGGATGGCGATCAGGGCGTCGGGGCAGGGGAAGGGGACGCGGGAAAAACCGGTCTTGTCGTAGAGCTCAATGTTTTGAATCGCCGTCCCATAGGCTTTCAGGTCGGCAAATTCCATGTTGTTCCGCTCCAGACCAGCCTCCGTATCCGGATCGCTGTATGGAAACAGGAAGCCCAGCATTTCGATGTCCAGCGCGGTGGCCCCCCGCGTAAGGTTCAGGGTATCCATTTTGATTCCGTAGAGCAGCGCTGTGGCGGCGTCGCTGTCCGGTATGTTTCCCGACGCGGCGTAATACTCCGCGATCAGCGTGGCGCAGGCTCCGGTTCTGCGGATGTCCCGATACCGGTACTCCACCGGGACGAAGGTGGGGTGATGGTCGATGCAGGCCACCTCGTCGCCGGTCAGATCCGTCACGTTTCCCGCGTTTTTCTGCGTATCCACGCAGATAATCCGGTCCGTTTCCCGCATGTCCGCGGCCAGGTCCGCGTAGGGGAACATTTGAATATGAAAGGTGTCCAGCATTTTGGAGGCGCCCAGCCGGTCGATTTTCCCGTCGTAGCAGAGGGTAGCCTCCACGCCGTAAACGGCCAGCAGCTTTTGAAGCCCAAAGGCCGAGGCAATCGCGTCCGGGTCCGGGAAATTGTGGGTCTGGATGTACACGCGGTGTCCCCGGCACAGCGGGAGGAGGTCGTTTAATCTGTTCATCACGTGGAAGCTCCCTTTCCGAAGTTCAGCCCGGTTCCGCCGGTCTGGAAACCCCATTATACCACCCTTTGACATCCTTTGCAACGACGCCGCCCGGCGGCGGCCCCGGGGCAGTCTTTTCGTTTGACAAGGACCGGCTGATTTGCTATGATGGAGCCATCCACAAGGAGAGGAGCAGGATCATGCGACATGTAACATACGGCAAATGCGTCCGTTGCGGCAGAACCTACGAGGCCGTGCCGGACCTGACCGTCTGCGAGTGCGGCGGCATTTTGGATATTACCTATGATTACGACTATATCAAATCCCGGCTGACGAAGAAAACCCTGGCAAACCGGGCGGAGCGGTCGATGTGGCGCTACCGGGAGCTGCTGCCCATTGAGGAGGACACCGCCCCCACGCCCCTCCGGGTGGGCTGGTCCCCCCTCTATGAGGAGCCCCGGCTGGCGGAGCGGCTGGGCTTGGGCCGCCTGTTTGTAAAGGACGACGGACAGAATCCTACCGCCTCCTTAAAGGACCGGGCCAGCGCCATGGCCGTGGCCAAGGCCCGGGAGGCGGGGGCAAAGGTGATCGCCTGCTCCTCCACCGGCAACGCCGCCTCGTCTCTCGCGGGAAACGCGGCGGCGGCGGGGCTGTCCACCTACATTTTTGTGCCCTCCCGGGCCCCCAAGGGAAAGGTGGCCCAGCTGATGACCTTCGGAGCCACGGTGATTTCCGTGCAGGGCAGCTATGAGGAGACCTTTGAGCTGAGCAAGGCCGCGATCGGCAGATGGGGCTGGTACAACCGGAACGCCGCCATCAACCCCTACCTCTCCGAGGGCAAGAAGACCGTGGCCCTGGAGATCATGGAGCAGCTGAACTGGGAGGTTCCGGATTATATTGCCATCTCCGTGGGGGACGGCTGCACCATCGCGGGGCTGTGGAAGGGGCTTAAAGACCTGTACGCCATCGGTTTCATCAGCCGCCTGCCCCGGCTCATCTCCGCCCAGGCGGCGGGCTGCTGCCCGCTGAACCGGGCCATTGAGACGGACACACCCTGGGAGCCCATGGAGGAGAACACCCTGGCGGACTCCATCGCCGTGGGCGTACCCCGAAACGCGGACAAGGCCCTGATGGCCATCCGGGAGTCCAACGGACTGACGGTGAACGTCACGGACCAGGAGATTATGGACGCACAGCAGCTTCTCGGGCGGACCTGCGGCGTCTTCGGCGAGCCCGCCGGGGTTACCGGCACGGCGGGGGTGAAGAAGCTTTGTGAGGCGGGTAAAATCGGCAAAAACGACACCATAGTCTCCGTGGTGACGGGCAACGGCCTCAAGGACGTGGCCAACGCCATCGCCGCCTGCGGTGAGCCCATCACCATTCCCGGGGATATGGACCGGCTGCTGGCCGCGTTTGCGGAAAAGGGAATCCGGACGGATAAAGTATGACGATTCGAGAGTACCACTCCTCCGACCTCCGGGAGATTGTGGAATTATTTTATGACACGGTGCATACGGTCAATGCCAAGGACTACACGCCGGAACAGCTGAACGCCTGGGCGGACGGCCGGGTGGACCTGGCGGAATGGGGCCGCTCGCTGGCCCAGCACGCCGCCTTTGTGGCGGAGGAGGAGGGGGAGATTGTCGGCTTCGGGGACATCGACCCCTCGGGCTACCTGGACCGGCTGTACGTTCATAAGGACTACCAGCGGCAGGGCGTGGCCACCGCCCTCTGCGACGCCTTGGAGGAGGTTGTCAACGCGGAGCGGATCGTGACGCACGCCTCCATCACGGCCAGGCCGTTTTTTGAGGAGCGGGGCTATGAGGTGGCCTGGGAGCAGCAGGAGCTCCGGCACGGGGTGGCCCTGACCAATTACCGGATGGAGAAATGGCGGACCTGAGAGCCTGTTTTCGATTTCAACGCGGGCGGGAAGATTGGAGACAGGCCTTGAGACGCACAAAACGCCTGTTACTGAGCAGAGAACGCCGTTGCCTCCCGGGGGGAAACGGAGTAAGATATTCCGCGTATCCCAACAGACTGGAGGACCCCCTATGACAACAGCCTTTGACGCCCACTGCTGGGCGGAGATCGACCTGGACGCCCTGGTCCGCAACTTCCGCCTGATTCAGAAAAAGGCGGCCCCCGCCGCGGTCTGCGCCGTGGTGAAGGCCGACGCTTACGGCCACGGGGACCGCATGGCCGCCCGGACTCTGGCGGAGGCGGGAGCGGCGTGGTTTGCCGTCAGCTCTCTGGCGGAGGCCCGGCACCTGCGCCGCAGCGGCGTGAACCGGCCCATTTTGATTCTGGGCATGACCCGCCCGGCGTGCGCCGGGACGCTGGCGGAGGAGGGAATCACCCAGGCGGTTTACAGCCTGGAATATGCCCGGGCTCTGTCCCGGGCGGCGGAGTCCGCCGGAGTGACGGTGGAAGGTCATTTGAAGATCGACACCGGCATGGGCCGCATCGGCTTCGGGGCCTGCCGGGACTTTGAGGGGGCGGTGTCCGGCCTCCTGGAGTGCCGGAGGCTCAAAGGGCTTTCCATCACCGGCGCGTTCCAGCACTTCCCCGTGGCGGACTCCCTGTCGGAGGAGGACCTCCGCTATACCGAGGGACAGTATGCCCTTTTCCGCCGGGTGGTGGAGCGGCTGGAGGCGGCGGGTCCGCTGGACATGGTCCACTGCTCCAACTCCGCAGGCCTCACGGCCCACCCGGACTGGAGCGGCGATATGGTCCGGGCCGGGGTGATCCTCTACGGCCAGGACCCCAGCGCCCAGGTGACCTTCCCCGGTCTCCGGCCTGTGATGGAGCTGAAAACCGTGGTCAGCCAGGTGAAGGAGCTGGCCCCCGGGGACTGCGTGGGCTATGGCCGGACCTATACGGCGGACCGGCCCCTACGGGCCGCCACGGTCTGCTGCGGCTACGCCGACGGCTACCCCCGGTGCCTGTCCAACTTGGGTACGGCCTCCATTCACGGCCATCCCGCCCCGGTGATCGGACGGGTGAGCATGGATCAGATCGTCCTGGACGCCTCCCAGGCGCCGGAGGTCTCCGCCGGGGACGAGGTGACGCTCCTGGGGGCCGCTCCGGCGGACGGCTTTGCCCAGGCGGCGGAAAAGGCCGGGACCATTTCCTATGAACTCCTCTGCGCCGTGGCCCGCCGGGTGCCCCGGGTCTACCTCCGGGGCGGCGAGGCTGTGGAGGTGCTGGATTACCTGGACCACGAGTGAGGGGGAAAGCCCTGCGGTTTTATGGGCGGGCAAACGGTCCTCTTCTTGACACCCAGCTCTTTCCATGGTATCATCATCCCGGCCCTGTTCCCGGAAAGTGTGTTCTGACCGGAGAACTTGGATATAATATCTGATAGATCTGTCGGTCTGGCGGCAAAGTGGTTCCGAGCCGTAAGAGGAGAGAGAGGGACGCGGGGAGAGGCTTCTCCGGGTCCTGCCGTGATCGTTCACGCCCCCTCTGCCTGCCGGCAGGGGGGCTTTTTATGTTTCCAAGAAGGAGGGATGTTGTATGGAGACCCGCGTTGCCGTCCTGGCGGTCATCGTCCGGGAGGCGGACTCCGTGGCGGCACTGAACGCCCTGCTGCACCAGTATGAGCGCGCCGTCATCGGGCGGATGGGAGTACCCTGCCGGGAGCGGGGGATGCGCCTGATCAGCGTGGCCCTGGACGCCCCGGCGGATGTGATTTCGGCCCTGTCCGGGAAAATTGGCCGGCTGCCCGGCGTGACGGCGAAGACCGTTTACGCCCCTGAAAATGCCTGAACGTTGCATAAAAGAACACATTATGGGAGGAAACAACGGATGAAAGCCTTGAAGACCCTTGCCCTTGCCTTAGCCCTGCTGCTGGCCCTTTCCGCTTGCGGCGTGATTCGCAGCGACGACGGCCCCACTCAAGTGGTGGGCGGCTCCAACCCGGCAGAGGAACCGGCCTCCGAAACCGCCCCGGAGAGCCCGGAGGAAGCGCCGCCGGAGGTTTCCGCCCTGCGGGTGGGGGCGCTGAAGGGCCCCACCGCCATGGGCATGGTCCGCATGATGTCGGATGACGGCGTTAACCGCTATACGCTGGCGGGCTCCGCCGACGAGCTGACCCCTAAGCTCATCAAAGGAGAGCTGGACATCATCTGCGTTCCCGCCAACCTGGCAGCGGTTCTTTACAACAAAACGGAGGGCCAGCTTGTCACCCTGGCGGTGAACACCCTGGGGGTCCTCTACATTGTGGAGAACGGCGGGGAGAGCGTTCAGTCCATGGCGGACCTCAAGGGCAAAACCATCGTCGCTGCCGGGAAAGGGTCGACTCCGGAGTTCGGCCTCCGCTATCTCCTGGAGCAGAACGGCCTGGACCCGGATCAGGACATGACCGTCGACTGGAAGTCCGAGCACGCCGAATGCGTCGCCGCTCTGGCGGCGGGAACGGCGGACATCGCCCTGCTGCCCCAGCCCTTCGTCACCGTGGCCCAGGGGAAGCTGGAAAAGCTCCGGGTGGCCCTGGACCTGACGGAAGAGTGGGACGCGCTGGACAACGGCTCCGCCATGATTACCGGCGTGGCGGTGGCCCGGCGGGAGTTGGTGGAGGAGCGCCCGGAGCTGGTGGAGAAGTTCTTGATAGAATACGCCAGATCTGTGGAGTGGGTAAATGAAAACACCGCCGAAGCGGCGGAGCTGGTGGCCGCCAACGGCATCATCGAAAGCCCTGCCGTCGCGGAAAAGGCCCTGCCCCACTGCAACATCGTCTGCCTCACCGGAGAGGAGATGCGGGAGAAGCTCTCCGGATACCTGTCCGTGCTGGCGGAAGCAAACCCGGAGTCCGTGGGCGGCCGGCTGCCCGAGGACGGCTTTTACTATGTCCCCTAAGCTCCGTCCCTGGTCCGTGGCCCTCTGGCTGCTGGTCTGGCAGGGGGGGAGCATGGCCCTTGCGGCGGCGGTCCCCGGCGGGGGACTGCTGCTGGCCTCGCCGGTTCAGGCGGTCCTCCGCCTTCTGGAGCTGCTGCCGTCCCCTGTGTTCTGGAGGGCGGTGGGGAACTCCTCCGCCCGCATCTTCGGCGGCTTCCTCCTCTCCTGCGGGCTGGCCCTGCTGCTGGCGGCTTTGGCGGCGGGAAGGCCCTGGCTGCAAGAGCTGCTGGCTCCTCCGGTGGCGGCGGTGAAGGCCACCCCGGTGGCCTCCTTCATCATCCTGTCCCTGGTATGGCTGGATGCCCGCTCCTTGTCCCTGTTTATCTCGGCGCTGATGGTTTTCCCGCCGGTGTACCTCAACGTGCTGGAGGGCCTCCGGGGAACGGACCCCAAGCTCCTGGAGCTGGCCCGGGTGTACCGGATTCCTCTGGGGAGGCGGATCCGGGGGATTTACATGCCCCAAGTCCTGCCTTATTTTCGCTCCGCCGCCTCCCTGGCCCTGGGACTTTGCTGGAAGGCGGGAGCGGCGGCGGAGGTCATCGGCCTCCCGGAGGGAACCATCGGCGAGCGGCTGTACACCGCGAAAATCTATCTGCAAACCCCGGACCTTTTTGCCTGGACCGCCGTGATTCTGATTCTGGCGGCGGCCTTTGAACGGCTGTTCCTGGCGGCGGCGGACGGTTTGGCGGGAAAGGCGGAACCATGATGGAAATTCGCGTGGAAGGGCTCTGCAAGTCTTACGGAGGCAAGCCGGTGCTGACGAACCTGACCGCCGTCTTTCGGCCGGGGATTACCTGCGTTTCCGCCCCCTCCGGAACGGGGAAGACCACCCTGCTCCGTCTCCTGCTGGGGCTGGAGCGCCCCGACGGGGGGAGCATCCGGGGGGCGGACTGCCGCTGGGCCGCCGTATTCCAGGAGAACCGGCTGTTGGAGGACCTGTCCGCCGCCGGAAATCTCCGCTTTGTTCTGGGGGAAGTCCCAGAGGAGGCGGGAGAGCTGCTGTTCCGGCTGGGGCTGGAGCTTTCGGACCCCAAGCCTGTCCGGAACTGGTCCGGAGGCATGAAACGGCGGCTGGCCCTGGCCCGGGCTCTGCTGGCCCCGGCGGAGGCTCTGGCCCTGGACGAGCCCTTTACCGGCCTGGACGGGGAGAGCCGGGCCCGGTGCCTGGAGCAGATTCGGGAGAGAGGCGGGGGGAGGCCGGTGCTGCTGGCCACCCATGACCGGACCGGCCTGGAGGATGCGCCAATAGTGCGCCTGGGGGTCTGATGCGGAAAAACCCCGCTGTCCGGCGGAGTTTCAGCTTGTCAAAAAAGTGCCGTCTGAAAGAGAGCGGAAAGAAAAAGAGCTACGAGAGAAACCCATCAGGGGGTTCTCTCGTTTTCAATCAGAAGTTTTTCGGACCTAAAAAGGTCTGAAAAACTTGCGAGGCTGGCGAAAATACGTTTTCGACAGCCTGAAACCCCGCTGTCCGGCGGAGTTTTTTCTTGTTTTATCGAAAAAGCTATTGAAAACCTGGAGACTTTGCCGTAAAATAAACGCCGTGTATAGTCGGCGCGGTTGAAGGCACGCAATTGCGCCCTTTTAGGAGGAACCGCCATGCGCGTAATTACGGGCTCCGCCGGGGGCCGCCGCCTGCTGGAGCTGGAGGGGCTGGAGACCCGCCCCACCACAGACCGGGTGAAGGAGGGCGTCTTCAGCGCCCTGCAATTTGATATTGAGGGCCGCCGGGTGCTGGACCTCTTCGCCGGCACCGGGCAGATGGGCATCGAGTGCCTGAGCCGGGGGGCCGCGTTCGCCGTCTTTGTGGACCGGCGGAGGGACGCCTGCGAGGTGGTAAAGAAGAATCTGGCCCTGACGAAGCTCCAGGACCGGGCCCGGGTGGTCAGCGGGGATTCCCTGGCGTTTTTGGCCGGGGCAAGAGAGTCCTTCGACCTGATTTTTTTAGACCCCCCCTATGCCTCCGGCCTGCTGGAGGAGGCGCTGGGGCGCGTGACAGCGCCGGGATTTGACATTCTCAATCCTTATGGTATAATCGTAGCGGAACACCCGGCGGGGAAAACCCTTCCGGTCCCGCCGCCTTACTGTGTCCGGAAGACTTACCGGTACGGAAAGATCGCCGTCACCCTCCTGCGCCGGGAGGGAAACGAGTAAAACGAGGAATCCGCTCATGAGAACAGCCATCTGCTCCGGCAGCTTCGACCCCATTACCCTGGGACACTTGGACGTGATCCGCCGGGCCGCCGGATGCTTTGATCAAATCTGGGTCTGCGTCAGTCCCAACGCGGAGAAGCGAAACCAGATGTTTACCCCGGAGCAGAAGCTCCGGCTGGTGCGGGCCGCCATTCAGGAATTGCCCAACGTGGAGGCGGAGCTTTGGCCCGGCCTGCTGGCTGACTATGCCAGGTCCCATGGGGCCTGTGCCATCGTGCGGGGGGTCCGCAGCGTGACGGACTTTGACGCCGAGTACCAAATGGCCTTGATCAATCGGGGGATCTGCCCGGGGCTGGAGACCATGCTCCTGCCCGCCAGCGCCCCTTATCAGCATTTCAGTTCTTCCATGGCCCGGGAGATGATCCGGTACCGCCAGCCGCTTGGGAACTATCTGCCTGAGCCCATCATCCCGCTTGTGGAAGAATGGATAGAGAAAGAGGGAGGACCAAACCATGGCTAATGATATCAACCGCCTGATTGATATGATCTACGAGCGGATCGAGGACGCCAAGGCTCCCGCCTTGAAGCCCAGCATGAGCATTGTGGACCGGGACGAGCTGCTGGACCTGCTGGATGAGCTGAGGGCCCAGCTTCCGGCGGAGATTAAGCGGGCGCAGGAGTTGCTGGCGGCCCGGGACAAGTTTGTGGAGGATACGAAACGGGACGTGGAGCACATGAAGCGTCAGGCGGAGCTGGAGGCGAAGTCCAAAATCTCCGAGAGCGAGGTCATGCATGCCGCCCGGGAGAAGGCCCGGCAGATCGTCACCCGGGCGGAGGAGCGGTCCCGCCAGCTCTATCAGGTGGCCAACAGCTACGCCGAGGACGCCCTGGCCCGAACGGAAGAGGCGGTCCAGGCCGCCCTGGACGAGGTGAAGCAGTCCCGCATCCGCTTTCGCACCACCTCCGCCGCGAAAATGCAGGAACAAAAGCAGAAGTTGGAACAGAAGAGCGGCGAGGAGGATAAGTGAGTTACGTATAACTAACAAAATTTTGTGCAAATTGCCGAGACATATGGTGAAATAAAATCCGGCATCGCTAAATGTGGAAAAAATTTTCGAAAAGCGCGTCCCCTGTCGCAAGATGTTGCGGCGGCGGGCGCGTTTCTTTTCGCGAAAGACGGCGGGAAAAAACTAGAACGACCGTTTTATTTTTTTGGAAACGGACGGAAATGGGAGGATTCTGGAGAAAAGCGCCGGTTTCTTGTCGAAAAAAAATCCTTGCTTTTCGGTCGTGATTTTCGTATACTAGGTAACACAGGTGGGGAGAAGTGGGGATTTGAGGGAGTAAAGTGGAGACCTTCCCCATACAATCCCAGAAAAGGGGGAAAGGGGGCGGCTCTATGGCGAGGCTGCTGGGCAAATCCAATAACAGCATCGACGCCAAGGGCCGTCTGGTGATCCCCTCCGCGATGCGGGAAGCACTGGGCGACACCTTTTTCATTACCATCGGCGCTGAGCACTGTCTGACCATTTACCCCCTTTCCAAGTGGGAGCAGATGTCTGAGGAGATGGATGAGCTGCCCTACACAGAGGCAAGGGCTTTAACTTTACTGTACGCCAACGCCGTGCAGTGTGAGCCGGACGGCCAGGGACGGGTTCTGATTCCCGCCACCCTGCGGAAGTACGCGGGACTGCAAAAGGCCTGTACCATTGTGGGCCTGAACACCTTTGCCGAAATTTGGGACGAGGAGACCTGGACGGAGCGGGAGCGGAAGATGCTGGACGAGGAGGACATGGCCGCAGCCATGGACGCCCTGGCCCGGGCCCGGCGGAACCGGGGGTAATATGGAGTACGAACACAAGCCGGTTTTATTGGACAAGTGCATAGAGGTCCTGTCCATCCACCCGGAGGGCACCTATGTGGACGGTACCCTGGGCCGGGCGGGCCACTCCCGGGAGATCGCCAAGCGGCTGACCACCGGGTGCCTGATCTGTATTGACCGGGACCTGGCCGCCATTGAGGCGGCGAAGCGGAAGCTGGCCCCCTGGAGAGAACGGGTGCGGCTGGTCCACAGCAATTTTGCCGAGTTGGAAAACGTCCTGGCGGACGTGGAGGGCGTGGACGGGATGCTTTTTGATTTGGGCGTCTCCTCCCCCCAGCTGGATGACCCCGAGCGGGGCTTTTCCTACATGCACGACGCGCCGCTGGACATGCGGATGGACCAAACCGCGCCGCTGACGGCACGGGAGGTGGTCAACGCCTGGAGCCAGGAAGAGCTCCGGCGGATTTTATATGATTTCGGCGAGGAGCGCTGCGCTCCCGCCATAGCCCGGGCCATTGTCAAGCGGCGTGCGGACAGGCCTATTGAGACGACAGGGGAGCTGGTGGAGATCATCAAGTCCGCTATGCCCCCCGCCGCCCTGCGGGAGAAGCAACACCCCGCTAAACGGAGCTTTCAGGCCGTGCGGATCGCCGTCAACGGCGAATTGGACGCCCTGCCCCCTATGCTCCGGGCGGCGGTGGACAAGCTCCGCCCCGGCGGACGGCTGGCGGTTATCACCTTTCACTCCCTGGAGGACCGGATCGTAAAACGGACTCTGCGGGAGCTGGCGCAGGGATGCACCTGCCCGCCGGGTTTTCCGGTGTGCGTCTGCGGAAAGAAGCCGGTGGTCCGTCTGGGGAAACCCCTTACACCCACTGCGGCGGAAGTGGAAGAGAATCCCCGGGCCAGAAGCGCCCGGCTCCGCACGGCGGAGAAGTTGGACCCATTTGACATTTGATTCGGAAGGGAGGCGGCTCCATGGCGGCGGCGGCGCGGGACACGCGGTATCGCGGAAAGCAAGCGGTCAACGGCAGTCTGGCTTATGATTTGGACTACGCGGCTCGGGAACGGGACCTGCGCCGGGCGGGGAGAGCCCCCAAGGCGCGGGAGAAGGCAAGGGTTTATGAAGCGCCCCGCGTTCTGCTCCGGGCCCGGCAGTATGTCTCGCCTCTGGCGGTGCTGAGTGTGTCGGCCATCATGGGCCTGGCTCTTCTGCTGCTGATGAACTACGTGCAGCTGACCCGGCTGTCGGCGGAAACCGTAAAGCTGCAAAGCCAGCTGGCGGAGCTGGAGACGGAGAACACGGACCTCACCGCCCGCTATCAGCAGATGTTTGACATGGCCTCGGTGAAGGAGGCGGCGGAGGCCGCCGGCATGTCCAAGCCCAGCAGCACCCAGATGAGCCGCCTGGACCTGTCGGAAGGGGATTCCGCCGTAGCTTACCAGCAGAAGGAGCCGGGACTGTTCAGCCGCATCCTCTCCTCTCTTCACGGCGGCGTTTACGCGGTGGTGGAATATTTTGACTGACCGGCGCACTATACTTAGCTGACATGATTTTTCGGCCCTGGTATGTTGCAGCGGGGAGCGGGAAGACAGGTCTTCTTGCTCTTCCGCTTTCTCATCTCTATCACGTTCCCGACTAGGAGGCAGTACATGGCAAAACGTTCCCCTAAGATTTCCTTTCCGCACCGCAAAAGCGAATCCGCCCGCCGGGCCAACCAGATCATCCGCGGGCGGACGCTGCTGATGATGCTGCTTTTGGGCATGGGCACCTTTCTGCTGCTGTTCTGGAGACTCTACGATCTCCAGATCCACCAGTATAAGGAGATGCAGGCCCGGGCCGTGCATCAGCAGACCCGGGAAGTCTCGGTCAACGCCTCCCGTGGGACGATTTACGACAAAAACCACAACATTTTGGCCAGCTCCACCACGGCGGAGAAGGTGATCCTCGATCCCCTGCGGATCAACCAGTTTGTCCAGGCCCAGGAAAAGGCCCAGGACGAGGCCGCCGTCAAGGCCCTGGAAAAGGGGGAGACCTATACCCGGCGGCCGGTTTTGGACCAGAGCTATATTGCCCGGGGACTGAGCCGCATCCTGAACATCGAACAGGAGAAGATTGAAAAGAAGCTGGAGAATACGAAGTCCGCGTATGACGTTCTGACCCGCAAGGTGGAAAAGGAGACGGCGGACGAAATTCGCAAATTTGTCAACGGGCAGATTGACGAGGAGGGGAGAGAGGTCCCCGAAGGGGAGCGGCGCACGCTCACCGGCGTGCATCTCTATCCGGACTCCAAGCGGTACTATCCCTATAACGCCATGGCGGCCAATGTGCTCGGCTTTGTCAACATCGACAACGAAGGCGGCGTGGGCCTGGAGGCAAAATACGACGGCGACCTCTCCGGCACCGCCGGTATGACCGTCTCCGCCCAAAACAACAAGGGTCAGCCCTTGCTGTTCCAGTATGAGCAGTATTTTGACGCGGAGAACGGCAGTGATTTGGTGCTGACCCTGGACATCAACGTCCAGATCGCCCTGGAAAAGGGCATGGAGTCCATGCTCAGCAAATTTGACGCGGCCAACGGCGGCACAGGTATCGTCATGAACGTAAACTCCGGGGCCGTTGTGGGCATGGCCTCCTACCCCAATTACGATTCCAACCAGTCCGGCGTTCTTTATGACGAGAAGCTGAAAAGCAAACTCGAGCAGCAGTTGGCGGATATGGAGAAAAACCAGGCGAATTACAGCACCGAGGAGGAATATGAGGAGGCTGTCAGCAAACTTGAGACCGAGACCCTCCACAGCCAGTGGCGGAACAAGTGCATTGACTCCACTTACGAGCCCGGCTCCACCTTCAAGCCCATCACCCTGGCGGCGGCGCTGGAGGAGGGGGTCATCAACATGAACACCACCTTCGACTGCTCCGGCTCCGTCATGGTCAAGGGTTGGGATAAGCCCTTCAACTGCTCCCGGGCCGCTCCCGGCCACGGGCATCAGGACCTAAAGATGGCGGTGGGGAACTCCTGCAACCCGGCCTTCATCAAGATCGGCCAGGCGGTGGGAACCAGCACATATTACGAATACCTCAAGTCCTTCGGCCTGATGGAAAAGACCAACGTGGATATGATCGGCGAGGTTCAGGGAATTTTCGCGGGTGAAAAGAACTTCAACTCCAACCTCGTCTCCCTGGCTTCCTATTCCTTCGGTCAGACCTTCAACGTCACACCTCTGGAGCTGATTCGGGCCCAGGCGGCCTGCATCAACGGGGGCTACCTCTACGAGCCCTATGTGGTGGAGCAGGTTTTGGACAGTGACGGCAGCGTCCTGAAACAGCACGAGGCTAAGTGCATCCGCCAGGTCGTCAGCGAGGAGACCTCCGCCAAGGTCCGGGAGTGCCTGGAATACGTGGTGGCCTCCGGAACCGGCAAAAACGGACAGGTGGCGGGCTACCGCATCGGCGGCAAAACCGGCACCGCCGACAAAACCGGCACCCGCACGGCGGCGAATCCCAAGGGCGACATTGTGGTGTCCTTCATGTGCTTTGCCCCGGCGGACGACCCGGAGTACATTATGCTGATCACCATGGATACGCCCAGCCGTACCACCGGTACCTATCCCTCCGGCGGCAATATGGTGGCCCCCACGGCCAGCCAGATCATGAGTGAGATTCTCCCTGTCCTGGGCGTGGAGCCGGACTACACCGCCGAACAGTTGGCGGGGGCCGACGCCGCCGTCCCCAACGTAGTGGGCATGGACATGGAGAGCGCCCGGGCAAAGCTGGAGAACGCGGGCTTTACCTTCCGCACGGTTGGAAACGGCGGGGAGGTTACCGCTCAGACCCCCGAGGGCGGCGCGATTGTGCCGAACAACGCGGCCATTGTTCTCTACCTGGGGGAGGAGAAAAACGATGCCCTCCGCACCGTGCCGGACGTGACGGGCAAGACCGCCGCCGAGGCCAACCAAGCCCTGACCAACGCGGGCCTCATCATGCGGGTGACAGGCGCCACCAGTACGGGCTCCGGCAACGTGAAGGCCATCTCTCAGGACCGGGCGGCGGGAATGGAGCTGGCCCCCGGCAGCGTGGTTACCGTCCGGTTCGGCGACAGCTCGGTCCGGGACTGAGAGCAGGTTTTGCCAGGTTTTTGGCAGGATACGCTGTATACAATGCGTTTTATTCGGTTTACAATTATCCAGAACGTTTTATACGGGATGGAGGTTTGACAGGTATGAAGTTAAAAGAGCTGCTGGCGGGGCTGGAAATCCTCTCCGCCAACCTGGATTTGGAGACGGAGGTCAGCGGCGTCAGCTATGACTCCCGGACGGTAAGACCAGGGGATTTGTTTGTAGCCCTCAGCGGCTACACGGTGGACGGACACCGCTTTATTCCTCAGGCCTTGGCCGCCGGGGCGGCGGCGGTGCTGTGCCAGACGCCGCCGGAAGGGGAGATTCCCTGGGTGCGGGTCCGGGATTCCCGCCGGGCGCTGGCGGTGGCGGGCGCCAACTTCTTCGGCCACCCGGCCAAGGCTATGACCATGGTGGGGATTACCGGGACCAACGGGAAGACCACCACCACATACCTCCTCAAGGCCATTTTGGAGGCCCGGGGAGAAACCGTGGGCTTGATCGGCACCAACCAGAATATGATTGGACAGGAGATTCTCCCTACGGAGCGGACCACCCCCGAGTCCTTTGAGCTGCAAATGCTCTTGGCCCGGATGCGGGACGCGGGATGCACCTATGTGGTGATGGAGGTTTCCTCCCACGCCCTGGTGCTGGACCGTGTCTATGGCGTTCCTTACAAGGTGGGTGTATTTACCAACCTGACTCAGGATCATCTGGACTTTCACCAGACCATGGAGGCCTACTGCGACGCCAAGGCCGTTTTGTTCCGCAGCTGTGAGACCGGCGTTGTCAACGCGGCGGACCCTTGGACGCCCCGCCTGTTGAACGGTAGCACCTGTAAAGTAATAACCTTTTCCAGTGGGTGGGGCAATGGAGCCGGGGAGGGTCATGCCTCCAAACCACTGGGCGGCAAGGACTGTAAAGAGAATTCCGTTTCCAGTACTGATGATAGCAGGGCTTTGAAGGCCAAGTCCCCACTGCCGCGAAGCGGCAATACCTGTAAAGGGGAAACCCTGTCCGGCATAGGCACGGCGGACCTTTGGAGCCGGGATGCCGTTCTGGAGGCGGACCATGTGGCGTTTACCGCGGTCTGTGGCGGGGTTCAGGTTCCGGTCCGGGTGAACATTCCCGGGCGCTTCATGATTGACAACGCACTGGATGTGCTGGGAGCGGCCCTGGCTCTGGGAATTCCCCTGGAGGAGAGCGCCGCCGTCCTGGCCCGGGTGCCCCATGTAAAGGGCCGGGTGGAGGTGGTCCCCACCCCGGGGAAGGATTACACCGTCCTCATTGATTATGCCCACAGCCCCGACAGCCTGGAGAATGTCCTGACTACCGTCAAGGGCTTCGCCAAGGGACGGACCATCGTCCTGTTCGGCTGCGGCGGAGACCGGGATAAATCCAAGCGGCCCAAGATGGGCCGGGTTGCCGCCGGGGCGGCGGACCTGGTGATCGTCACCACCGACAACCCCCGGACGGAGCGTCCGGCGGACATCATCGCCGGCATTCTGCCGGGGCTGGAGGGAAGCGAGACGCCCTATGAGGTGGTGGAGGACCGGGTGGAGGCCATCCACTGGGCGATGGACCACGCCCGGGCGGGGGATGTGATCGTCCTCTGCGGCAAGGGGCACGAGACCTATCAGGAGGTAGGACACGAGAAGCGCCACATGGACGAACGGGAGATCGTAGCGGAATATCTGTAAAAGTTCCGCCCCAGCGGGCGGGGAAGAGGGAGAGACATGATTTCAACGCTGATGCTGGCAATGGGAGCCAGCTGTTTGCTGACCCTGGTTTTGGGAAAATTTGTAATAGCGGAGCTGAAAAAGCTCCGCGCGGGGCAGGAGATTCGGAAGGAAGGACCCTCCTGGCACGCCGGAAAGGCGGGCACGCCCACCATGGGCGGCATCATGTTCATCGTCGGCTCCGGTGTGGTTTCCTTTGTCATGGGCTGGGAAAGCATGCTGCGGGGAGAATTCGCCCACCTCTACGTCTATCTGTTTGCCCTGATTTTTGGCCTCATCGGCTTTGTGGACGACTACCGCAAGGTCCGCCAGCACCAGAACGAGGGTCTGTCCGCCAAGCAGAAGTTTCTGCTTCAGCTGGCGGCGGCGGTGCTGTTCCTCACGCTGATGCGCTATGAGGGGCTGCTGACCAACGCGCTGTATGTGCCCTTCCTCAACGTCACGGTGACAGTCAACTGGATTTTCTACCTGATCTTCGCCGCCTTTGTCATTGTGGGCTGCGTCAACGCGGTAAACCTCACGGACGGCATCGACGGCCAGTCCTCCAGCGTGACGTTTGTGGTGATGGTCTTCTTTACCGCCGCCGCCGCGATGTGGAAGCTGATGCCTCTGGCCCTGTTTCCCGCCGCCCTGGCGGGGGGCTTGGCGGCCTTCTTCTGTTACAACCGCCACCCCGCCAAGGTGTTCATGGGGGACACCGGCAGTCTCTTTATGGGCGGCGCGGTGGCGGCCCTGGCCTTTGCCATGGATATGCCCCTGATTTTGATATTGGTGGGCATTATCTATATTCTGGAGACCCTGTCCGACATTATCCAGGTGTTCTACTTCAAGGCCACCCACGGCAAGCGCTTTTTCAAGATGGCGCCTCTGCATCATCACCTGGAACTCTCCGGCTGGAGCGAGGCGAAGCTGGTGACGGTGTTTTCCGGTGTGACCATCCTGTTTTGTATCTTGGCCTGGTTTGGCATCCAGGGGAGGTATTGAGGCAGACATTCTGATATTCTGAGAAGAGAGGGGGAGAATTATGGCGTCACGCGGAAGCTCGGCGGCCCGGCGGGAACCTCAGAGAAGGCCCGGCCAGCAGCGGCGGAAGCCCGCTCCGGCCCGGCCCGCGCAAGCGAAACGCCCCCAGGCGCAGGCCCGGCAGAGCGTCGTCATTCCCTTTCCCGCGCCTCAGCCGCGCCCGAAGCAGCGCCCCCGCCGCCGGCCCCTGAGCCGGGAAGAGGCCCAGCGCCGCCAGGAGATTCGCCTGCGCCAGCAGGCCATGGAGGAGGAGGGCCGGGAGCTTGCCAAGGGCCCCATTGACCTGCCCTTCTGTCTGCTGGTTCTGCTGCTGATGGCCATTGGTCTGGTAATGCTGCTGTCTGCCAGCTTCCCCTCCGCATACTACAACACCAAGCGGAACGACCCCACCTATTACTTTGTCCGTCAGGGCGTTTTCGCCGTTATGGGCGTGGCCGCCATGCTGTTCATCGGCAAGATCAACTACCGGCGTTTTCGGGGCGTGGCGAAGTCGCTGCTGTATGTGTCCATTTTCCTCCTGGTCTTTGTGGCGATTCCCGGAAACCCCGTGGCCGTCACCGTAAAGGGCGCCACCCGCTGGATCGGCGTGGGTGATCTGTTCAACTTCCAGCCCTCAGAGATTGCGAAGATGGCCATTATCATCTATTTTTCCGACAGTATCTCCAAGAAAAAGGACCTGATGCGCTCCTTCCGCTACGGCATCCTGCCCTACGCCGCCATCCTCGTCGTGACTGCGGGCCTGGTGGCCATCGAGCCCCACCTTTCCGGCGCGATTCTGATTTTGGGCGCGGGGGCGGCGCTGATGCTGGTGGGCGGCATCAACTGGGCCTGGGTTCTGGGTGCTTTGGGCGCGGCGGCGGGCATGCTGTATTTCGCCCTGTTTGTGGTGGGGTACAACACCTCCCGCATCCAGTATTGGCTGAACCCCTGGGCAGACGCGCAGGGCAAGGGCTATCAGCTCTCCCAGAGCTTGATTACCATCGGCTCCGGCGGTCTGCTGGGCGTGGGGCTGGGAAAGAGCCGCCAGAAATTCCTGTTCCTCCCGGAGGAGCACAACGATTTTATCTTTGCCATTATCTGTGAGGAGCTGGGGCTTATCGGAGCCAGTATCATCATGCTGCTCTTCGCGGCGCTGATTCTGCGGGGCTATTGGATTGCCCTCCACGCCCGGGACCGGTTTGGAAGCCTGCTGGTCATCGGTGTGACCACGCTGATCGCCATGCAGACCTTCCTGAACATCGGCGTGGTGACGGGGCTCCTGCCCACCACCGGCATCTCTCTTCCCTTCTTCAGCTACGGAGGCTCGGCCCTGTCCATCCAATTGGCGGAGATGGGAGTGGTTCTGTCCGTATCCAGGCAAATGAAGCCGACAAAGGCCGGATAGCGGGCCTGAACCGGCAAGGAGGGTGATCAAATGCCCAAACCATTACAGCGAGTTATCTTTACCTGCGGCGGTACGGCGGGTCATGTGAACCCCGCCATCGCTCTGGCGCAGCTGACCCTGGAAAAAAACCCAAAGGCGCAGATTTTGTTTGTCGGTGCGGAGCGGGGACTGGAAAAGGACCTGGTGCCCAAGGCGGGCTATGACTTTCAAACCGTCCATATCTCCAGTTTCCATCGCTCCTTCAAGCCGGCGGAGATCAAGCACAATCTGATCTCCGTGGGCAACCTGATCCGGGCCCCGGGAGAGGCCCGGGCCATTCTCCGGGCCTTCCGCCCCGACGCGGTGGTGGGCACCGGGGGCTACGCCAGCTATCCGCTGGTGAAGGCCGCCGCCAAGAGGAAGATCCCCACGGCAGTCCACGAGTCCAACGCCGTCCCCGGCTTGACCACCCAAATGCTGGAGACTTACGCGGACCGGATCATGGTAGGGTTTGAATCCTGCCGGAAGCACTACCGCCGCCCCGAGAAGGTGGTGGTCACCGGAACGCCGGTGCGGAGCGGTTTCTTCTCCATGACCAAGGCGGAGGCCAAGAAGGCTCTGGGCGTGGACGACGGACGGCCCTTGATCGTCTCCTTCTGGGGCTCCCTGGGAGCGGCGGGCATGAACCGCCAGATGGCGGATTTCCTGGCCCTGGAGGCCGCTAAGCAGCCCTTTCACCATATTCACGGCGCGGGAAAGCAGGGCTGTCCCATGATGCTGGAGGCTCTGCGGGAAAAAGGCGTGGACCTGGGGGCCTGCCCGGCCCTTCAGCTGCGGGAGTATATTTACGACATGGCCCCCGTGATGCGGGCGGCGGACCTGGTCCTCTGCCGGGCCGGGGCCTCCACCATCAGCGAGCTGACGGCCCTGGGGACGCCTGCTCTGATGGTCCCCTCGCCCTATGTGACCAACAACCACCAGGAGAAAAACGCCCGGGCTCTGGAGGAGCACGGCGGCGCGGTAGTGCTGACGGAGCCGGAGTGCTCCGGCCAGGCGTTGTTTCAGGCGGCCTGCGGCATTCTCCACGATTCCTCCCGCCTCCGGTCGATGGAGGAGGCCATGACCGCTCTCGGCATCCGGGACGCGGCGGAGCGTATTTACCAGACGGTGCTGGATATCCAAAAGTAACCAGAATCTCCCTTTGCCCATAGGATGGAGCGTTACACCATTCTTGGAGCGGAGGGACGGAAATGAGCCAGTTAACGATAAGAGGCGGCAGTTGTCTGGGCGGTGAGACGGAGATCCAGGGGGCGAAAAACAGCGTTCTGCCCATTCTGGCGGCGACACTGCTGACAGCGGGCCAGGTGGAGCTGCGGGGATGTCCCCGCCTTCGGGACGTGGACGCCTCTATCCATATTTTGCGGGACTTGGGCTGTACGGCCCGCTGGGAGGGGGAAAATGTCCTCCTGGTAGACACCCGGAACCTGAACGGCTGCGCCGTGTCGGAGCGGCTGATGCGGGAGATGCGGTCCTCCGCCATCTTCCTGGGAGCGATCCTGGCCCGGTGCGGCCAGGCGGAGCTGAGCTACCCCGGCGGCTGTGAGCTGGGACCCCGGCCAATTGACCTCCATCTCTCGGGCCTTCGGGACCTGGGGGCGGAGATCGACGACGCCGGAGGTGTTCTCCACTGTAAAGCGCCCTGCCTTCAAGGGCGGGAGATTGTGCTGAGCCTGCCCTCCGTGGGGGCGACGGAAAACCTGATGCTGGCGGCCTGCGGCGCGGACGGCGTTACCACCATTTCCAACGCCGCCCGGGAGCCGGAGATCGTGGATCTCCAACAATTTCTCACCGCCTGCGGAGCCAAGGTTTCCGGGGCGGGAACCTCCACGGTGTCCGTGGAGGGTGGAAAGCCGCTCCACGGCTGTACTTATACCGTCATGCCCGACCGGATTGTGACGGCGACTTACCTTTGCGCGGCGGCTTCCGCCGGAGGCGAGATCTTCCTCCAGGGAGCGCGGGAGGCGCATCTGTCCACCGTTACCGCGGTGCTGCGGGAAGCGGGCTGTTCCATCCGCTCCGAGGAGCGGGGCATGGCCTGTGTCTGCCGGGACCGTCTGACGGCGGTGCGCCCGGTGCGGACGGCCCCCTATCCCGGCTTCCCCACCGACGCCCAGGCCATTTTGATGGCGGCCCTGCTGAGAAGCCGGGGCGCTACGGTGTTTGAGGAAAACCTGTTTGCCAGCCGTTACCGTCACGTCGACGAGCTGGCCCGCATGGGGGCCGACATTCGGGTGTCCGGCCGGGTGGCGGTGGTCACGGGGATAAAGACGCTTCACGGCGCGCCGGTGCGCTGTACGGATCTCCGGGGCGGGGCGGCGCTGTGCGTGGCGGCCCTGGCGGCGGAGGGTGAGACCTCCGTTCGGGAGATCGGCCACATTGACCGGGGCTACGAGGACATTGCCGGGGACCTGCGCCGTCTGGGCGCCGAAATCGTCCGGACGGGAGACTGAGAATCTGCATTTACAGCCGTTGCATGCCGTCTGACCTTTTTCCCACCATACCGCGTTGGGTTCCCTTGCTATACGTCCGTATGGCTGCGGAAAATCTCTTTATCTGACGAGAAAAATCCTCGTCCATCCGGCATCCTCCGGTTATGAATACGGGTTCTGAAACAGAAGAAACGCGGGGGCTGCGGTCTCCGCTGAAGATAGAATTGGAGCACAACAATGGCGAGAAGGAGACAAACAAAACGGCGAAGAAGGCGCGGGAGCTTTGGCTTCCTCTATAAGCTGCTGTCTGTTTTAGTAATTTGCACCGCCATTCTCGCCGCCATGACATTGTTTTTTCGGGTGGGCAGCATTGTTGTCACCGGCCAGAAGCGCTATACGGCGGAGGAAATTCAAGCGGCCTCCGGCGTGGAGCTGGGGTCCAATATGTATCTGCTAAACAAATTCGACGTGGTACGGGCCATTACCGGGGAGCTGCCTTATATTGAGGACATCCGCATCAACCGGAAACTGCCGGACACGCTGCTCATTGAAGTCCGGGAGAGCGGCAGGCCCTTCGCCCTGGTGCAGGACGGCAGCGCATGGCTGGTCAGCGCCGGCGGCAAGCTGGTGGACCAGATTCCGGAGCGGGAGGCGGGACAGTATGGCCGGATTACCGGATGCCAACTTCTGGCCCCCTCCGTGGGAACGCCTCTGGCCCTGGCCACGGAGTACGCCGCCCAGCAGTCCAGCCTGCTGGACCTTCTGGCGGCGCTGGACAGCGCGGGCCTGACGGAAAACGTGGACGCTATCCGGCTGGACGATCTCAGCGATTTGAAGATGGATTACATCGGTCGCTTCACCGTGCGCATGGCCTATGGCGCGGATTACGGGTTCGAGCTGAAGAAGCTGACCTTGACTCTGGAGGACGAGAAAATCCAGAGCAACATGACCGGAACCATTGATCTGCGGCTGAAAAGCGAGGATGTGTTTATCATACCCGGGGAGCGTTAAACGCGAGTTTCCGCCTGGATTTTCAGAGAATTTGTGTCGAAAACCAAACAGGCACTTGACCGGAGCTGAAAAGAGGCTTACAATAGAAGAATCAATGGAATTTGGCCGCCCCGGCCGCCGCCGGGGTGTTCGTACTAATGATAGCAGGAGGCAGCACTATGGCATTTGGTTTGGAAAGCAGTCCCGATACCGTCGTCAATATCAAAGTAATAGGCGTCGGCGGAGCTGGCAACAATGTGGTGAACCGCATGGTCAGCTCCGGAACCAAGGGCGTGGACTTCGTGGCCGTGAACACGGATAAGCAGGCGTTGAACATTTCCAGCGCCGCTTACAAAATTCAAATCGGCGAAAAGCTGACCCACGGGCAGGGCGCGGGCTCTGACCCGGAGGTGGGCCGCAAGTCTGCCGAGGAGAGCCGGAACCAGATTGCCAAGGCTCTGGAGGAGACGGACATGGTGTTTATCACCGCCGGCATGGGCGGCGGCACCGGCACCGGCGCGGCTCCCATTGTGGCGGAGCTGGCCAAGGAGCTGGACATCCTCACCGTGGGCGTGGTGACGAAGCCCTTCGGCTTCGAGGGCCGCCGCCGGATGCAGCAGGCCGAGGGCGGTATTGAGGAACTCAGAACCAAGGTGGATTCCCTGGTCATCATTCCCAATGAGCGGCTCAAGCACGCCACGGACCAGAAGATCACCTTTGCCAACGCCTTTGAAATCGCCGACGATGTCCTGCGCCAGGCCGTGCAGTCCATCTCGGACCTGATTCGGGACACCGGCTTCATCAACCTGGACTTTGCCGACGTGACCGCCGTCATGAAGGACGCAGGGCTGGCCCACATGGGTGTGGGACGCGCCGCCGGGAAGGGCAAGGCCGAGGAGGCCGCCAAGATGGCCGTTTCCAGCCCCCTGCTGGAGACCAGCATCAACGGCGCCCGGGGCATACTGATCAACGTGGCCGGGTCTCCGGACATCGGGCTGGAGGAGATCGAGCAGGCCGCCGGACTGGTTCAGGCCGCCGTTCACCCCGACGCCAACGTGATTTTCGGCGCCACCTTTGACGAAAATCTGGACGACGAGATCCGGGTTACCGTGATCGCTACCGGCTTTGAAAAAGCTCCCGGCCAGCTCCCCAACAAGATGGTGGAGGAGTCTGAGAAACCCGCAGAGGAGGAGGTATCCGCCGCTCCCGAGCCCCTGGGCGAGGAGGATGTCCCCAAGCCCGACACCCCGGAGGACGACCCCTTTGAAGCTATTTTTCAGATCTTCAATAAGAAGGACTGAACAATTTCAAGAAAAATCTGGAAGATCCTGGAGGCAATTGCCTCCAGGGTCTTTTTTGCGCCTTGGAACACCGGAACAGGCAGACGCCGCCATGGGCGCGCTGCCGCTTTTTGCTTGTGGTGAATCCCGGTTTTCCGCAAATGATAATCGGGCCGGAGACGGCGCTTTTGAAATGAACAGGGAAAGAGGTGGTTTTTTTGTATGGACCTTCACGATTCGCGAGGCGGGCGCTGGGCGCCGGGGCGGCGCTGGTGCTCGCGTTTTTACTGTGCGCCGGGGGAAGCGTGCCGGTAAAGGCGGCCCAGCCCCAAATGCTGATCCCGGTGGGACACACGGTGGGTATCAAGCTGTTTTCCAGAGGGATTGTCGTGGTAAAGCTGACGGACGGCGGCACACCCGCCCGGGAATGCGGCCTGCGCACCGGAGACGTTATTGTCAAATGCGGCGGGAACGCCGTGACCTCCACAGAACAGTTCCAATCTCTGCTGCAAAAAAGCGGAGGAACTACCGCGGATTTGCAGATTGACCGGGCAGGGGATCAAGTGACCTTGTCGGTAGAGCCCTCTCAGAATGATCAGGGCGTTTACTGCATCGGCGCTTGGGTCCGGGACAGCATGGCGGGCATCGGTACCGTGACCTATTACGACCCGGCTACCGGCGCTTTCGGAGCTCTGGGACACGGCGTAACGGATACGGACACGGCGCTTCTGATGCCCTTCTCCAACGGATCTATTCTGCCCTCCACCGTCAAGGCGGTGAAACGGGGCGAGGCGGGCTCCGCCGGAGAGCTGCGGGGAGATTTTGACCTGACCGGCGACCTGGGGCCCTTGTATGCCAATACGGGGAGCGGTATTTTTGGCAAACTGGATACGGCTCCCTGGACAGGGGCGGCGATGCCTGTAGGCACCGCTCTGCCGGGACCCGCAGTGATTCGGGCCAATGTTCAGGGGGATGAGGTTCAGGAGTATGACATCGAAATTTTAAAGGTGACCTCCGGCCCGGCGGACGGACGGGACCTGATCCTTTCTGTAACGGACCCGGCCCTGCTGGAGACCACGGGGGGAATTGTGCAGGGAATGGTAGTGAGTTATAATAGGGACAACACAGGAAACCCTTGATTTGCAAGGCTTTCTGGTGCCTACCCTAAATTCCGTTGACCAGGAAAACAGGGCGGAACGTCAAGCGCAGGCGTTCAACGGCTAATTTCGCCGGTATAGACATTTTGCTTCCGGGGCAGAGTACGTCTAATACATAACAGAAAGAGGTGACAAATATGGCAGGGGTGCAGCTTATTGCTGCACCCCTGCAAGTAATGAAAATCAGGCCCCGATAGATTTTATCAAGCAAGTTACTGCAAGGAGAATTGTATATGTCAGACTATCAACTTGAAATCAAACAAGTCGTGGATTATCCACGCTGCCGCATCTACCGAGAATTTGTTCAAACCCTGATCGCTGACCGGAGCATCCGAACCAACGGAGGCTCCGGTCTTTTTTATTATACCGTCCCCTGCTCCTACGCCAACTTCCGAACCTCGTACCGCCGGCTGGACGGCATCACCTACACTGTCTACCCCGGCGAGTGGGTCTGCCGGGTCAGTGAGCTGGCAGCTTGTTTTCGTGTCCGGTTCCAGCATAAGGCTCTGTCCATCCTGAAGGTCCTCCAGGACCGGCAGCTTATCACCTTCACTCAGTTGGGACACGGCCATCTGGTCAAGTACAACATCAAGGGCTGGCGCAAGCATAACACGGTGCTGGACTACAACTGCCCCTGCCAAAAGGAAAGCGGCTTCTTCTTTATGCCCATTGCCGTTGCACGGAGCTAATCAGCTATGGCAGGGCGTCCGAGATGGATGTGGTGCTGGATTTATGGCTCTCCGCCATCTATAAGGACAGCCAAGTACATGGCTCTGAGGTCGGCCCGGTGGTCTATCTCCGCAACGGCACAGGCAATCCGCTGTTGAATTACTCAGACCTGGCCCAGCGGTGGGGCCTCTCCCGATCCACGGTTGGACGGCTGCTGAAAAAGCTGGCTGAATTGGAGTATCTTACGCTGATGTCCTTCCCAGGCCGGACTGGCAGCGTGATTTATCTGAACAGCTATCTGTCCACCATGTTCCAGGTGTCTGATGTTATGGTGGACAAGGACGAGGTTGCGATGTCTCTGAATATCAAACTCCAGCTCCCAGATAGCACGGACACCGCAGACAATATCCCTGACGATCCCAAAGTCTGCGTTTCAGACCAGCTCATTAGCGTTTCAAAATCGCAGGTGGAGCGCATTGTCCAAAAAGTGGCGCAAGTCCTTGAGACGCAAGGGATTTCCTGCTTTCACTGCCCCAAATCCACTGTTAAGTTATATCCCTTATCCGGCGACTGCACGGAAGCAGTAAAGGGGGACAGCGGACAAACGAGTGTTCTCAGGATTGGTATGGCGATCCAATGTGGAAACAATCATCCGATTTACAGCTTTGAACTTACTATGACCCCAATATCGACGAATTTTTGAAAGGAGAAATCCATGATGGCAAGGAAAAAGGTTGAGCGCAAGGTGACGGAGGACCCTCGTTACCACAACACCTGGAAGCTGCTGAGGAAGTACCGGGATGTGGTCTGGAGCTTGGAGTTGTCCGTCCAGCAGGTCAGGACGCAGTTTCAGATTGAATATGATACCAGTATTGAGGATTTTCTGGAGTCCATCTACCTGGCCGGCGCGGACCTGGGCGGGACGGACATTGAGCACCAGGCCCAGTGCATTGAGCGCAGCCACAAAATGCTCACGCTGGTACAGAACGCAGTCGATCTGCTCCGTACCCGGCACAAAAACGGAGAATCGTACTATTGGCTCCTGCACTATACCTACCTGTCTCCCCAGCAGCTCAAAAATGTGGAAGAGATCATTGAGCAGCTACGTCCCCACATCCACGACATCAGCTTCCGCACCTACTACCGCCGCCGGAAGGAGGCGATTGAGGCGTTAAGCTCTGTCCTGTGGGGATACACGGCGCAGGACAGCTTGCAGGTTTTGGAGCAGTTTTTCCCCGCAGAGGCGGGTGGCAGGTAATTGGCACGGTTTTGGCGCAGCATTGGCAGGGTTTTGCTATTGAAGCGTAAATCCTTATATGTTAAAATAAGTATGCTCAAAACTGTAAGCAAAACTGAAAACAGCCGCAGAAGGACGCTGGGAGCGTCTTTTTCTTTGCCCTTCTGCGGCAGCTGAGGCAGCATCCAAATTTCCGGGTGCTGCCTTTTTTCAGGACAGAAGCCAACGAAAAAAGGAGGTTTTTCATTGAAACAAGACAAAACGTCATCTCCGCGCACTCCCCGGCGCAGGTTTGACCCCGGACGCGGCGCGTTCATGGTCTATCTGGGGATCTGCACGTCCACGCTGCTCTGCCAACCGGCTTTTGCGGCTGACACGATTTGGACGAAGGCCAGCGACATCATGAAGGACGTCTACACCCAGATTCTCGCCATCTCCACCATTGCCGCTATCGTAACGGCCGCCGTGGCCCTGCTGATGATGAACTTTTCCCGCTCCGGCCGGACAGTGGATGAATCCCGGGCGTGGCTGAAGCGCATCGTCATCACCTGGATCATCTTAAACTCTCTGGGATTCATCATGAGCTATGTCACCCCCTTCTTCTCCGGCGGACAGTGGACAGCGCCGTAATCACCTATGGGTATTTTAGACGGCATTGTAGCATGGATCGCGGAACAAGTCATGCACGGCCTGGATTTGATAAACACATCAGTTTTGGGCGCTCTGGGCTGTGATATGGCCGTGTTTCTGCGCTACTTCCCAGCGGCAGAGACGATGTATAACATCTTTGTGGCTCTGGCAATCGGGCTGATTCTGCTGCTTTGGGTATGGAACCTGTTCAAGAACTATGGTCTGGGCGTGGGAGCAGAGGCGGAAGATCCTGTTAAACTGACCATCCGGGCCATCTTGTTCATTGGTCTGGCCTACTATGCGGACTCCATCGTTGATACGGTGCTGACTATCGGTGGTACACCCTATGATTGGATATTGACATCCACACTTCCAAGTCTGGATTTTGCCAGCTTCAATTCGGTCCTGCTCACCATCATCGGCGTCTGTGCTAACGGGGCGGTGACATTGATCGTCCTGATTCTGGTGCTGGTCCTGGCCTGGAACTATTTGAAGCTGCTGTTCGAGGCGGCGGAGCGGTATGTGCTGCTGGGTGTCCTGGTCTACACAGCGCCAGTGGCCTTTGCCATGGGTGCGTCCCAGGCCACGTCCAGCATCTTCAAAAGCTGGTGCCGGATGTTCGGCGGCCAGGTATTCCTGCTCCTGATGAACGCATGGTGTCTGCGCCTGTTCACCAGCATGGTGGGGGCATTCATCGCCAACCCGCTATCACTCTGAGGAGGCTTTATGAGAAGATCCAAGAAACTCTTGAAATTTATACTGTTGGCGGCGCTGATACTTTCGGTCCTGTGTGTACCGGCCTTTGCCCTTGACGAAAGCGAGGTGGAGGCTGCGGTCGCGGCTTCCAGCAAGGAGGCCGTCACCGGGAACGTCCTGATCTGGTTTCTCTGTGCGGTGGCTTTTTTGAAGGTGTCACAGAAGATTGACAGCTTTATGGCAAGCCTGGGCATCAACGTGGGTCATACTGGCGGCTCCCTGCTGGGCGACGCTATGGTAACCTTCCGGGCGGTCACAATGGCAACCGGGGGCGCGGGCCGAATCCTTGGCGGAGGACGGCACGGCACTGGGGCCTCCGCAGCTGGGGGCGCTTCTGGCAGTGGCTCCAGTTCCGCCGGATTCTTCAAAGGCGGTTTAATCGGTATGGCTGGCCGGCGCATTACCAACAGCGCAGTCAAAACCGCTACTACACAGACTTCCGCTGTCCACACCGCCCAGAAACAGGGCGCAGCTGCTGTGCATACTGCCAGTGAAAAGTTGTCCTCTTCGGATGCCCATACCGACAGCTCATTTCATTCTGGCGGTGTGATCCATACAGATACAATTTCCCGTACCGACAGCACAGCGCAAAGGGACAGCGCAACTCAGCGGGAGGGGATCATCCTCACTGGAAACGATACACCTCCTGCCGTGCCCATTCAAACAGGCGGCGGCTCTCCGCCTGCTGGCAGTCCTGCTTCTGTTGGGCCAGCACCTGTTGACAGCAGCGTTTCCTCCGGTGTCTCCCCCCAGGAAAATGGAATTATCCTGACTGGAACTGATATACCGCTTGGGGCCCCTGTCCCTGCGGACGCAGCTATCCCAGCGGACAATATCCCAACTTCAGATATCGGAATCCAGCCCAAACCGGTTGCTTCACAGGAAGAAACTATCCTCGCCGGCGGTGGGCATATCGTTCACAGCGCCAGCGAGAAGGCCCATTTGGAGACGGCCCAGCAAGGCGGCGGGGGCGGCGGCGCAAGTGAAAGCCATTCTGTCAATCACACCCGCAGTGTAGAGAATGTTCAACGGAGCAGCCACAGCATATTCCCCGTCCGTATGCCGACCCTGGGCGGAAAAATCTTCTCCAATTCACTGCAATCCGGCGGTCAGTTTGCCAATGATGTAATTGGCATGGTGGCCCGGGGCGATATGCGCTCCACTGGTTCCATCACCGGCGATTTGGCCGCTCAGTCCCTCCAGTCCTACATGGGCCACACCGCTATCGGCCCTGGTGACACCGAAAAAGTCTCTTACTCCCAGGTGGAGATTGGCGGCGGGCGCATCACTGGCCGGGAAGTGACCCCAGAACACCCCCAGGGCATCGACTTTGCCATGTACCATGTAGACCAGTACGCCAAGCCCGAGGGCAGCTATCAAAAGGTGTTTTCTGCGGACGGAGCAGCGTGGTACAAGCAGCAGGCTGTTGATACGGTGGTCAAAATCCCTTTCAAGGCCCCGGATGGTGAGATCGGCTATCAGAAGGAGATCGTCAAGCAGCTGCCTACCCCGCCGAAGCGGAAAGACCGAATGTGAGGTGAGATTTTTATGGAACACGAACAGCGGGACAGCTATCTGATTCCACCAAACTTTATCGAGGGCGGCACACTAATGGGCGGCATGTTTAGGACCCGGAATGTCATTGAGGCCGGTGTCTTGGGTGCTGCTGTCGGCCTGCCGGTCTTAAATCTGGGCTTCTCCCTGACCACCCGCATTATCATCCTGTGCCTGACGGCCCTGCCCCTCGTCCTCCTGGCCCTGATTGGCGTTGGGGGGAGCAGTTTGTCATCGTTCATTCTGCTGTTTTTCAGCTATTTGCGAAACCGCCGAGTATTGTCCCAGGACGCTCCGGCGCGGGGGTGGGACGGCAAGGAGCTGTCCATGCTCCCTACCTGGTTGCAGAGTAAGCGACCCGCAGAGGAACAAGAGGCCGAAGCACAGCCCAAAAGCAAAAGCCGCTTTCAGGTGGATTTGAAGGCGCGAAAGCTGGATCAGTTCAAAACATTCCTGGAGCCGGAGGAGGTGGTGCGTCCCATCAATCCACTGGCCGACTACATTCCTATTGAAAAGGTCGCCAACGGCATCATCTACACCAGAGATCACCGCTATGTCAAGCTGGTCGAGGTGGTCCCGGTCAACTTTCTGCTCCGCAGCGCCCGGGAACAGCGCAGTATCATCTATTCCTTTATCAGCTATCTGAAAATTGCGCCGGTGAAGGTACAGTTCAAGGTGCTGACCAAGCGGGCGGACATCAACCGGCACATGGATACAGTGCGCCGGGAGCTGGCTCAAGAGACGGACGAACGCTGCCGCCAGCTGCAAGAGGACTATCTGCGGCTGATTCAACAGTTGGGGTCCCGTGAGGCCATCACCCGGCGGTTTTTCCTGGTATTTGAACATGAGCTACTTCCTGGCACCAAACGGGGCCAGGAAGAGGCCGAGGCGATTGCCTCCCTCCAGACCGCCGCCCGCACCGCCGCCAACTACCTTCGTCAGTGCGGCAACGAGGTCATCAGCCATGAGAATGAGGATGAAGCCACCTGTGAGATCCTGTATAACATTCTCTGCCGTCAGGCCAGCAACGAGAAGCCCTTTCCCCAAAAGGTCAAGGAGGTGCTGGCTGAATACATGGTGGCCGGCCCCCCCCTGGATACCATTCCCTCCAATGACTTTTACGCCCCTTCTCATATTGACCTGACCCACGGGCGGTACATCTGCATTGATGGTGTTTATTATGCCTATCTGCTTGTACCGTCGGACGGCTATAAGGCCCAGGTTCCCGCCGGCTGGCTGTCCCTGCTGGTCAACGCCGGGGACTGGATCGACATGGACATGTTCCTCTCCCGCCAGCCCAAGGACCGGATGATAAGGAAGCTGGGCCAGCAGCTGCGTATCAACCGCAGTAAAATCAAAGAGACCAGCGACACCAACACCGATTTCGACGACCTGGACAGCGCCATCCGCAGCGGCTATCTCCTGAAAGACGGTCTGAGCAACAACGAGGACTTTTACTATCTGAATCTGCTCATTACCATCACCGCCGACAATGTGGACGACCTGGAGTGGAAGGTGGCCGAGATGAAAAAGCTGCTGCTCAGTCAGGATATGGATATTCAACCCTGTTCCTTCTGCGAGGAACAGGCTTTTTTATCCTCCCTGCCCCTGGTATCCCTGGAGCGGCGGCTGTTTGAGCGGTCCAAGCGAAACGTGCTGACCCTGGGTGCAGCCAGCTGTTACCCATTCACCAGCTACGAGATGTGCGACAACAACGGCATCCTGCTGGGGGTGAACAAGCACAACAACTCCCTGATTATCGTGGACATCTTCGATCCCCGCATTTACAAAAACGCCAACATGGCGATTCTTGGCACCAGCGGGGCCGGTAAGACCTTCACCATGCAGCTCATGGCTCTGCGGATGCGTCGGAAGGGGATACAGGTGTTTATCGTGGCTCCGCTGAAAGGCCACGAGTTCCATCGGGCCTGCACCAACATTGGCGGCGAGTTCATCCAGATTTCCCCGGCTTCCAAGAACTGCATCAACGTCATGGAGATCCGTCGGGCGGACAAATCGGTGGACGAGTTGCTGGACGGCCCCGGCGGGGTGGACAAGTCCCTGCTGGCGGCAAAAATCCAGCGGATGCACATCTTTTTCAGCCTGCTCATTCCCGACATGAACCATGAGGAGCGGCAGCTTCTGGACGATGCCCTCATCCGTACCTATGCCAAGCTGGGCATCACCCATGAGAACAGCACCCTGGATGACCCAGACCACCCCGGCCAATACCGCACTATGCCAGTGCTGGGGGATTTATATGAGGTGCTGAAGGACTCCCAGGATACCCGGCGGCTGGCAAACATTCTGAACCGGCTGGTCAACGGCTCCGCCAAGACCTTCAACCAGCAGACCAACGTATCCCTGGATAACAAGTACATCGTGCTGGACATCTCCGAGCTGACCGGCGACCTGCTGACGGTAGGAATGTTCGTCGCCCTGGATTTCGTCTGGGACAAGGCCAAGGAGGACCGGACGGTGGAGAAGGCCATCTTCATCGACGAGAGCTGGCAGCTCATTGGGGCCAGCAGCAACCGTCTGGCCGCCGAATTTGTGCTGGAGATTTTCAAGATCATCCGGGGCTACGGCGGCTCTGCTATCTGCGCCACCCAGGACCTTAATGACTTCTTCGCCCTGGAGGACGGCAAATACGGCAAGGGCATCATCAACAATGCCAAGACAAAAATCCTGCTCAATCTGGAGGACGAGGAGGCCCAGCGGGTCCAGTCCATCCTCCATCTCTCCGAGGCGGAGGTCATGGAGATTACACACTTCGAGCGGGGCAGCGGGCTCATCAGTACCAACAACAATAATGTGACGGTGGAGATCAAATGCAGCCAGATGGAGAAGGAACTGATTACCACCGACCGCCGGGAACTGCAAGAGCTGCTGAATCGGGCCGAGGGCCAGGAAGCGGGGTAATGCGTATCCGGGCGGCGATATTACGGCGGTAATACGCCTTTTATACGTCTCCTGGCTTCGATACGCCTGCGATACTTCGATAATACGTCAAACAATTTTTGTACGGCGGTAATACGGTGTTTATACGTACAGAGGTCTATGCAGTGCGCATAAACACCGCTTTTATACCGCTGGAATACGCCAATAATACGGCAATGATACGTATGGGAGGCAGAATATGAAAACGAGAGAACAAATCTACGGGCAAGAGGCCACCAGTATTCTTCGGGACATTACCATGTACCGGGCGCTGACAGAGGAGCAGCTTCTCCGGCTCTACCCTGGAAAACGAGGCAAGGTCCAGAACCTTTTGTCCTATCTGACCAAGCAGGGGCGCATCTGGCACATCGACGGCCTGTACTGCGCCGCCCCGGAGTGCGCTGAGGACGTGGACAAGGGGCTGCTGGCCTCTGTTTGGGTGCTGGCGGACTTCATTGACCGGGTGGAGTTCCATTCCGTGGGCGATTTCCCCGCCAAGCTGATTTTTTTCGCGGATGGGGAAGTGTACGAGGTCATCCACGCCGCGTCCGGCAAAGAAACCCTGATCAATCACATCCTGTCCGCGCCGGCGGAGGAGGTGTCCAGCTATCTGATCCTGGTGGACAAGCCGGAGCAGATACCGGAGCTGGACATTCCCAACGCCAGGGGCTACTGCACTGTCTCCCCGGAGGGGGAAGTTCAATACTATCAGCGAGAATAAGAAAGGAGGACAGCCTTGAACCGAGCGATCCTATCCCAGCGAATTACATCCATTTTAGCTGACCTGAACCGGCTGACCAATGCACTTTACGCCATGAACACCACCGACATCCAGCGATACCCCGATAACTACGAGGTGCTGTCCACAGACGCGGCGCTGAGGGCGGAGAATATCGCCTGCCGGCTGCGGCACCTGATCTACTCTACCACCAACATCAAGAAGGAGGAGTACCTGACCTCCGCCGCCGTCATGCAGGGGATCAATGTGGAGAAAAAGGGGGACGTCCTGGAAATCACGCTGCCCTGTCTGCTCCCAAAACGGAAGCAGCGGCAGAGTACGGAATATCTTCTTGACCCCTTTACCGCCGCCATGAGCCAATATGCCAGAGGTCATCCGCTGCCCCGACTCCAGCATTGTGTGGTCTGCTTTTCTCATGTCTACTGTCAGGACCTGCCTAAACGCCGGGTGCGTGACTACGACAATCTGGAGCTGAAGCAGTTCCTGGACGTGGCCGCCTCGTTTATTCTGACCGACGACAGCGGCCTGCTGTGTGACGCCTACAACACCACGGAGCTGGGCGAAACGGACTGCACCCGCATCTCCATCATGGACAGCGCGCACTTCCCGGAGTGGCTGGCGGAGCGTCAGGCGGCGCTGCAATCCATCACGGATTTGTAGGAAAAGTGCCCGCGAAACAGGGGCCCCATTTTGGGTTGTTTTGGAGCTTCCGTTTTGGGACCCTCGGTAAATTTCAGCAAAGCCTTGTGCAGCAGGGGATTTTCCCGCCCTGAGCCGGTATGAAAAATACCGAAGTTATACGCACCCACGGTAAAAAACAGTGAAAAGAGGTGGTGTCAATATGGCTGCTGGCAGTAAGCAGATACCGCCCGAGGACACGCTGGCAAATTTGCTGCTGACGCTCACCGCTCTGTCCGGTGAGTTCCCCACAGCCCAGATAAGCCGTCTGCCCAGTACAGGCGCATACCAGGAAAAAATACTCAAATCGCTCAAAGGGGAAAAACTCCTGCGGACTTATTATCGTGATGGGCTGCGGGCGCTTCGGTTGACCACAGCTGCAAAAAAGCTGCTGGTGGACAAGTGGCCGGATCGGTTTCTGCCCTATCTCTCCGGCAGCACTGAGACAAATGTGTTAAAGTCGGAAGTGGCCCGCCGTCTGCGGCTCCACCGTATGGCTGAGGTTCTGGTGACAATGCTCAATGCCAACGTCACTGTATTCCCCTGGGAAAAGCCAGCTATATTCAGTCCCACGCCGCTCACCGCCGCTCCGTACATCAACCGGCCCGCCTACTACAGTTCCAGAGAAGTAAAAGGCTTGGGGGCACAGGCGGTCAAGATACGCGGCTCTCGCTCAACGGGCCTTCTTCTGACAGATGGTGTTATTTTCACTATCTACAACACCGGCACCTTTGCCATGAAGTGGGAGTACAAAGCGGAAATGCGGCTCAAAGCCATGCTCCAGACAGAGCTATGTCAATGCCGGCTCCCAGGACAGTATCAAAACGCCGCATTGAATGCCATCGTGTTCGGTCGGGACATGGAGCAGATGCTGCCGCTGATGAATGACGGTGGTGGACAGCGGGATTACTTTGTGTTGGACGGAAATTACCAGCATTTCTATTACCTGACCAGCGACCACCATGGAGAACTGATTTTGCAGCTATTCTGTGACGCCGAACAGCAGGCGGTTCTGGATGCTATTCTCTCCCAGGACTTATCTCCCTGCCGCTCCGATTGGGTGGTGGAAAACGACGCGATGGACGGCGATTCCCCGGTGCTGTTCGCCTACACCTGTGATATGCCCCGCATAAAACGGTTTGACACCGCGCTGGAGCTGCATGGGAAAACGGGGACGTTGTTTTGCTTCGATTTCCAGGAGGACGCACTGCAGCAGGTCTGTGGTCAGAGGGTAAAAATAGAGAGCCTTGACTTTGAAAAGGTCAAGGCTCTGCTGTTTGACGGAGATTCTTGATCCGATGGTAGATTACACATTTTCAAAATCAGTTTCTTCCATCAGTTGCGAGATGTCACGTCCAGCATAGAAAACTCTGGCGATTTGAACCAGCTGTTGCTCAGAGTCTACAAAGTAAAGTACCTTATAGTTTTTTACCAGCAGCTTCCGAATCCCAAGAGCACGAAGCCGTTCGTCATCCTCATACGGATAACGCTCTGGCATCTGCTTTAAGCTGAGGATTTCTTCTTTCAGGAGACGGTATAGATTTCCTGCGGTTCGGGGTTCTAAAAGGACTTGTCCGATATAGCGCACGATGTCAGTAATGTCCGCCTGTGCCTGTATACCAATTTCGACCCGGTATTTTATCATAGGCCGAACTCAGCCTCAATATCCCGGAACACATCTTCTGCTGGACGTGTACGGCCAGCAGCGCAGTCATCATAACCGCGCTTTATTTCGGCATAAAACTCGTCGCTTGTCAGACTTCCTGCGGCAACCGGCGTCTTGACGGGCAGCGTTACCTCAAAGGGAAGGCCGCGCCGAAGTACGATCTGGTTCAGGAAAATATTGATTGCGCTGGACATTGGCATTCCAAGCTGGGTCAAAATGCTCTCCGCTTGCTCTTTAAGCGAGGCATCTACTCTCGCAAAAACATTGGCATCTTTCGCCATAGCCATCACACCCTTTCACCGCTATTATACGCTATTGTCTATACAATAGCAAGCATTTTCGGAGGGATTTCAAATATCAAAGAAAACGATCCTAAAGCTGCTGCTCATTTTGCCGGTCGCTCTGGGCGCTCTGGGCGCTCTGCTCTACGGAAGCGGCTATATCGCCCAGTTCCTCTACAACTACGACGTGTGGCAGGCGGCGGGCGGAGTTTTCGGTACTGCCCCGGAATTTCCAGACGGTAACTTCTTTATCTGTGTCGCCGCTGTGTTCCGCTGGCCCTACGGTCTGTATGGTGTGGGCGGCTGTGTGGCGGCCCTGAGCGTGTTGGTGTTCATGGTTATGCGGATGGGCTACAGTGAAACCGGCGCGTATGACCGGGAACGCAACCTGATTTATTCCAACAAGGGGACTTACGGCACAGCGGGTTTCATGACTAAGAAAGAGCTTAAAGGTGTGCTGAACCTGGTTCCCAACATCCGCAAGCACCCCGGCATCATCCTGGGTGAGATAGACGGCGAAGTGATCTGCGTCCCGGAGAAGACAAGGTTCAACGTCAATCTGGCCGTCTATGGGGCCAGCGGCTCCAAGAAAACACGGGCCTTCTGCATGAATATGATCCTGCAAAGTGCCGTCCGGAAATCCTCGCTGGTTATCTGTGATCCCAAGAGCGAGCTTTACGAAAAAAGCAGCGCCTACCTGCGGGACCAGGGCTACACCGTGAAGGTGTTCAACCTCGTCACGCCCGCCGCCTCCGACTCCTGGAACTGTCTTGCGGAGATTGAGGGTCAGGAGCTGATGGCACAGCTGTTTTGTGACGTTATCATCAAAAACACTGGCAGCGAGCGGGGCGACCACTTCTGGGACTCCGCCGAGCTGAATCTGCTGAAAGCCTTGGTACTCTATGTGGAGCGGGGGTATCCACCGGAGAAGCGCAATATTGGCGAGGTGTACCAGCTTCTTGCCATGAGCAGTGAAAAGGAACTGAACGCTATTTTTGATGTGCTGGACATTTCCCATCCAGCCAAGGCCCCCTACAGCATTTTCAAGCAATCCTCAGAGAGAGTCCGGGGCGGCGTCATTATCGGCCTTGGTTGCCCTTTACGGTCTGCAATTCCCGGACGCTTGCTTTCTTCTCCCGGTACTCGTTGTAAAGCGTGTTCTTCTCCCTTGTAAGCTGTTCAATCTCTGCTTGTAGGGCTTTGGACGCTGGCAGCTTGGAGATTCCCTGTGCCTTGAAATACCGGGCGGCAGATTCGGAAATGATAAATTCGCTTTCGTGCTGCTCCCGGTAGGCTTTTCGGGCTTTCTCCGTTTTCTGCGCCCGCAGTCCGTCACGGGCTGGCTTGGTCTTGATATACGCCAATAGCTGTTTCTGCAAGTCCTTTTTCTCCCGCAAAGTGCTTTCCACGGCTTTCAGTTTCCCGGTGGTTTCATGCAGTTCTGTACTGGCGGCGGCAAGGGCGGCTTCCAGTTCCTCCGGGGAAGAAAAGCCGGATTCCTCGTAAACGCTCATGGTAGCCGCCATTTGCTTCAAGTTGTGCAAGGTCGCCCATTTCTCATAGCCTTTCCCCTTGCCCTCGGCTTTCTTGGCGGCTATGTCTACCATGCGCTGTACAACTTCCCGTTGGGAAGCGTCATTTTTCGGGGCGTTTATGGCGGCTTTATTCCGCTGTAAACGGTCTTTTATGCTGTGGGGGTATTCCTGTTGGGGTAGGAGCGTTTCGGTAGCTCTGGCGGCGTTCTGTGCGTTTTGGGTGAGTGTTTCCAGTACGGCGGCACGTCAAAATCATCACCCAGTTTCCGGGCGGTGATTTGTGATTTTCTCCCCCGCCCGGTAAGCGGCGGCGGCAACAGCGGATTTGCCCTTGCCGCGGGATATGACTTTGATACTGCAATGGTAGATTGCCACGCGCCGCGCTCCTTTCTGCGGGTAACTCCCGCCGTTTCCTTTTGTGCCGACAGGCACAAAACGCCGTCTGCAAGACCGCACATACCACATTCATGTGGTATATAAATGCGCCCTTGCTTAAAAGCAAGGATGGCCGCATTGTACTCTCTGATTTGAAGCCGGGTACGGTTATTACCGCGAAAGAAACCGCCACAGTAGACGGGTTCGTTTTGGACGGTACGCCGAAGTCCATTGAGATCAAGGAGGGTGAGGCACAGACCCTGACCTTCTACAACACCCCTGTGGGCGGCCTGGAGCTGATTAAGGTTTCCGAGTCGGACAAATCCCAACGCATCAAGGGCGTGACCTTTGAGATCCGAGAGATGGACGGCGGGCTGGTGGATACCATCACCACTGGGGATAATGGCCGGGTATTCCTGCCCATGGACGCCGGCGATTTCTATGCTGTGGAGATCGAGGCGGCGGAGGGGTTCAAGATCGACAGCACGCCCCACTACTTCACCATCCAGGACGGCAAGACCACCACTCTGACCGTGACCAACGCCCCCTTCTCAGGCATCATCATCCATAAGGTGAACAGTGTCACCGGCGAGGGAATCTATGATGTAAAATTCCTGCTCTATGACCAGAATAAGAACCCCATCGGGGAGTATTCCACCGATAATGAGGGTACATCTACATCGACGACCTCAGTGTACAGGGCAAGGGAAAACTGTTTACCCGTGAATTGGAAGCGGCCCCTGGCTACGAACTGGACAAGGAGTATAAAACCATCTATGTCCAGCCCGGCAAAATCATTGAAATCGAGTGGGAGAATACCCCCATTACCGGACAGATTCAGGTGATGAAGTACGCCGCTGAGTACAACGAAGTTACAGGTACTCCCGCAGGAACGCCCCTCCAGGGCGCGGTTTATGAGATTAGCGATCCCCGCAACAATAAAGTGGTGGATTGCATCACCACCGACGCAAGGGGCATCGCAGCCTCCAAGCCACTGCCGTTGGGCCGTTATAAGATTGTTGAGGTGACCGCTCCCGCCTATTGGCAGGTCAGCGGCAAGACCTTTGATGAAATTTTGGAGTATTCGGGCCAGATCATCAAGGTGAGCGACTACGATAAGCCCTCCAATCTGGGTGTGGTATCACCAAACGGGGCAACGCCGAGGTGCTGGCCGGGAGCCAGATGCGGTATGATTTCACCATCGCCAACACCAGCAATGTGCCTCTGGACAGCTACTACTGGCATGACCGCATTCCTACCGACGCAGCCAGGGCCACGGTATTCACTACCGGCACTTACAGCGCTCGGCTCCATTACCGGATTCTCTATAAAACCAACTACTCCGGGACGTATCAGGTGCTGGCGTCCAACCTGATCACCAGCAGCAGCTATTCCTTCAGCCTGAACACCATCCCCATGCAGGCAGGCGAGTATGTCACAGACATCTACCTGGACTTTGGCAAGGTGCCTGTGGGCTTCCAGTCCACCAGCAATCCCACGCTGACGGTTCAGGTCCTGGGCACTATCGCCAACGGCTATCAAATCATCAATCGGGCCGATGTGGGCGGCAAGTACCAGGGGACCTGGCAGACTGGGCAGGCCAGCTGGGTTACTGTCGTGCGCAAGTTGACACCCAATCCCACCCTGCCCAAGACGGGCTATTGATCCATTCGCAAGGGGCGGTTTTCGAAAAGAGGGCCGCCCCCATTTTGATATTTATGAGGTGATATGACCATGAACATGGAACAAACCTTTACCGTCCTGCGCCGGGAGCAGCTGCTTATTGACCATGCACCCCACAGCGTACAGTTCCAGGACCTGACCGACAGCTTGCTACGGGTCTGTTCTGCCGCCGCTGTCATCCCGGCCCTGTCTGCACTGGAGATTCGGCTGTACTCCACCCTGGCCCTGCTCCATGATGTAGGCAAGCGGGCCATCCCCCAGGAAATCCTCAACAAGCCCGGCCAGCTGACCCAAGAGGAATTTTCCATCATGAAGTCCCACACTACTCAAGGCTGTGCCCTGCTGGAGCGCATCCCGGAACTCCGGGAGTGCGAGGCGTTCCCGCTGATCTGTGATGTATGCCGCCACCACCATGAGCGTTGGGACGGCAGCGGCTACCCGGACCGGCTGGCCGGAGACAGCATCACGCCTTGGGTACAGGTGGTTGGGCTGGCGGACGCATTTGACGCTCTGGTACATCCGCGGGTCTATAAGCCTGCGTTCACCCAGCAGCAAGCTGAGGAGATGATTGTGTCCGGGGCCTGCGGCATCTTTAATCCGCTGCTCCTGGCCTGCTTCGCCCAGCACATCGGCGCCATTGGGCGGGCAGTCTATGCCTCCACCGGCTGAGAACTCTTTTTTCTGCGCTTAGGCGCAACACAATCATAGCTCAATTCCAGCAGAGGGATAATCTGATCATCAGAAACGGAGTTATCCAGGACAATGGAAATCCAGTGGTTCTTATTCATGTGGTACGCCGGCAGAAAACCTTTTGTGGAGAGCAGGGAACCGATCATGATAGTGCTGCATTTTATATCCATCACATCAAGAGCTTCTTCCCCTGTTAAGCCCAGCTTTTCCGGGAGGACGCACATCAGGGCGGCGTACCACTTTTTGCTGGCGGAGTGGCGGAATATTGCGTTGCCGGGGCTGTCAGCCCAGAGGTATTCTGCCTGCGTTCCATAGGTGTCCTGTATGTACTGCGTGATTCGCTCACGCTGAGAAGTATCAGCCATTTTATATCTCCCGCGGCTCTTTCAGCCGCTTTTCATATTCCTGCCGCTCCGCCTCATCCGCTGGACGGACCGCATATTTTCCGCAGTTGGGGCACTGCTCCGGCTCGGCGGTGCGGCTGAAAAGGAAGTGGCAGTTGTCACAAGCATAAATCATTTATTATCACCTGAGACATTATAACAGGAAATCCCCAAATTCACAAGGAGGTATCCAAGTCTTGAATAACCAAGAAAAAAGCAGTCTGTCCCAAGCGGCTAGCACTGCTCAGACTATCCATGGAGCCATCAAGACTGGCAAGGCCATCTCCGCTGCTGCTAAGGGCGCGGCTGTAGGCGGACCTTATGGCGCGGCGGCGGGTGCTGCTATATATGCCGCACAGCACGGCAAGAAGTTCCTCGCTGCCGCCGCTGTCCTGCTCATGCTCCCGGTGCTGTTCGTTCTCATGCTGCCTTCCCTGATCTTTGGCGGCCTGACCAGCAGCGGCAGCGCCGGACAGCCCATCCTTAATGACAATGCCACTATCGTCCAGAACACCAATGACATCGCCTTTGCAGTCAATCAGATTCTGGGTGAGGGCATCACCGATGCGGAGACCCGGATCGCCCAGGACTTCGCCACCACTGGCGGCGACAACTACGAGGTCGTCAATCCCTACGCCTCCGACATGAGCAGCAACACCAACTCCTTTATCGCCCAATACTGTGCTGCCAAGGGCGAGACTTGGGATACCATCTCCCTGGCGGATATGCAGGCTGTTCTCCGACAGGGCAAAAGCAGCCTTTACTCTTACACCCGCACCAGCGAGACCCGGACGGTGGAGGATGACGACCCGGAAACTACAGACGTGGTGGAGACGAAGGAGGAGACCTGGTACATCTACACGCTCTCCTACAACGGAGAGGGTTACTTTGCCGACACGGTGTTCCATCTGACCGACGAGCAGAAGGCGTTGGCCGGGGACTACGCCCAGAACCTCAGCCTGTTCCTGGGCGATGGGATGTTCCAGTACACCGAGTACGGCGGCACTACCATTGCATCCCTGGGGAACGTCCGCTTTACCGACGGCGGTACGGAAGTCGTCTACTTCAATCAGCTAGACGAACGCTGGGCCAATAAGTCCTACGGCACGGACAACATCGGCGGTTACGGCTGCGGTCCCACCTCCATGTCTATTGTGGTGTCCTCCCTGACAGACGACATCGTAGACCCCGTTGAGATGGCGGAGTGGGCCTATCAAAACGGCGGCTGGTGCAGCAAGAGCGGTTCCTACCACGCCCTGATCCCCAGCGCGGCCAAGGCGTGGGGACTGAATGTGGAGGGCTGCACAGCCTCGGAACCTCAGCGCATCTTGGACGCCTTGAGTGATGGGAAGTTGGTGGTCGCCATTATGACCAAAGGACACTTTACCTCCGGCGGGCACTTCATTGTCCTCCGGGGTGTTCAAGATGGACAGATTCTGGTGGCTGACCCTGCCAGCTACCGGCGAAGTGAAAAGTTGTGGGATCTGTCCATCATTCTGAATGAGGCCAGCAAACGGGCGGGAGCGGGGGGCCCATTCTGGATCATTGGGTAGCGAACAGGGCCATACCCTGCATGTTTGCGGGTATGGCCCTGTATTCATGATCCTTCGTTTGCGAATAACTCCAGTGCCTGCTCCGGGAGCCATATCCGCATATTCGCCTCTTGATAGTCGCTGGGATTTCGTGTGACAATTCCATCCATCTCGTTCAGCAGTGCAACTGAATATTGAACGGAATCCTCAAAGTCTCCCCATGCCAGATTAAGTGCGTTCTGTATCTCCCGCTCGGAAACAGCCGCCACAGAAACGATCATAAGAAGCCGTTTCAGCAGATCCCGCACAGCATCACGATCTTTCATTTGCTTATTTGCAATATAGTAGATGTCTGTGATCGCGGAGGCAGATACATACTCCCATACTTCATCCCGCTGGGTAAGGTTAAGCACCTCTGCTGCTGTCCTGAAAAACGGTTCGCGCCGCAAGAGGACATCCAGCACTACATTTGTATCAATTAGTAGCTTCATATTTCCCCAGTCTTTCATCACGCAGTTCTGATAAAGTCATATCCGTATGTGGAATCGCCCCCACCAGGGACTGGACAATACCAGCTACATCCGGCTTCTGCTGTATTGCAGACTCTTCATCAGTGGGAAGAACAATAACCTCCAACTTGCGGTTCCGAAAGGCTTCCGGCAATGCCATAATGGACATCAGGCTGTTTGCGTCGATAAATTTACGGATTACTTCCATGTCAGCCTCCTCCTTACCTTTTTGCTGTCTTGCTTCTATTATATGTATTTTTGAAATCTTTTTCAAGCCTTTTATGAGACTGAAACCAAAACATCTTTTCACAGACAGGAGATACGAAACGTATGCAGAATGCGAGCTCAACGACAAAACAGCTATACCTGTTCCTGACCGCCTGCTCTGGTAACTGGCGGAACAGCATCTATATCAAATGCCAAAGCGATAAGGATGACCCTGGCTATCTGCTGGTGGCCGACCGGGACGGTCAGCCAGTCATTTTGGCCGTTCAACAGTTTTATCAGCTGACAGGGATGTGGATTGACCCCGCCGAGTGTTGCGGCCAGCTCACCGAGGCAGGCTTTGAGGCTCTGTATGCACAATATTTGCTCTGGCGACTCCCTGCGGCGGAGGAACATCCGCTGAGAAGGCTCTGTGAGAACACAGAAGTTACATAACAGTATGCTTCAGCTATTCTCCTCACACCACTTCGCAATTTCTCCGATCAGCTCCAGCGGGAGCGGCTTGCTGTATGGGAACTGAATCGCACCTTTGCTGGTCTTATATTCCGTCAGCCGGGCGGCGAACGCCTCCACAGCTTCGGGACCAGGGTACAGGCCTATGTGCCGCTTGGAGGCTGCAAACTGAATCAGGTTGCGGCCCTTCCAGTAGGTGGGTATACTCCAAGAGATTTTCTCCCTAGCCTCCGGGATGCTGGCCTTGATGGCGGCGTTGATCTGCCGCAGATAGTCTTGTATCTCCTCCGGCTGGGCGGCGATGTACTCTTCAATCGTTGCCGGAGGTTTCCCGCAGTAATGGCTCTGCTCCGTATTTTTGAATGACCGTCCGCACTTGGGACATACCCACATGGCTGCTTCCTCCTATTTCCGCAGAATCTTCTCCGTTGGCTTCCCCTTCGCCAGTTCATCGATCAGCTTATCCAGGTAGCGGATCTCCCGCATGAGCGGGTCTTCAACTTCCTCTACCCGGACACCGCAGACCACACCCTTGATTAGCGCCCGGTTCGGATTAGGCTGGGGCGTATTGCGGAAAAAGTCCCCATAACAGAGATCGGTGGAGCGGAACGCCTCCAACTGCTCCGGGGCATATCCCGTCAGCCAGCATATCACTTCATCCACTTCATCCTTTGTCCGGCCCTTCCTGGTGGCCTTGTCCAGCAGAAGCCCATAGATTTTCCCGAAATTCATCTGAAATACTTTGTCATTTGTCATACTCTATACACTCCTGACCATGATGCCCTATTTTACCATACCTTATATTCTTTTGCAAAGAGCTGGCCTGAACTTTGTCCGGGCCAGCTCTTTTATTGTTTACAGAAAGTTCACAAAATTTCGGGCCGGATTTGCTTTTGAGCGGTGCGTAATATAAGTGACAAGTAAATACCGAAAACGACTTGACAGGGCTGCTCCCTGTCATTTGTGCTTTTTCCCTTGGGGAGAGTACGCAGATTTTCAGATTTCAACTATGGGAGGATATTTCATGAAACGAATCAACATCAAATGTCCCTACTGCAACTCCCAGGCATTCCTGCGGCCGACCTCCGCCGTTCACGGTCAGGAGTACCGACAGCCGGGCGAGGAGGTATAGATACCCCGCCTGCGATTCCTATGTGAGCGCCCACCGTCGCACCCGCCTCCCGATGGGAACGCTGGCAAACCGTCCCCTTCGCATTAAGCGAATGGAGGCCCACGAAGCCTTCAACCGCTTGTGGAAAAGCGGCATGATGTCCCGAACGGCAGCCTATCATTGGCTCCAGGTACAGATGGGGCTTCCGCCGGAAGAAGCGCATATCGCTAAGTTCTCAGAATGGCGGTGTGAGCAGGTCATTCAGCTTTGCAGCCAATTTCTCGCGCCGAATACCTGTGCGGCGTAACTATCCCACGAAAATCTACAAATGAAAGAAGGGAATTCCATGAAATACGATTTTATCCTGACCAGTGAGCAACAGGTCCTTGTGGAACAGCACATGGACTTGGTAGGCTGGGTCATCTCTCGCCATATCCGAACCAACGAGGGTGTGTACGACCTGGGGCGCGATGATCTCAGCCAGGAGGGCGCCCTTGCCCTCTGCCGGGCTGCGGCCACCTATAACGGGACCTCCGCCCAGTTCAGCACCTATGCCGCTGCTGTAATCCGTAACCATTTGCTGGATTGCTGTAAGGCCGCCAACACCCAGCAGAATCACCTGTGCAGTCTGCCGGTAGGCTCCGGCTTTGCTGATGATGAACACCCTCCATCTATCCCGGAGCCCTCTGTGGAGGATAAGACGGACAGCCTGATTGACCAGATCGACATGACCGCCCTGCTGGCACACTACAAGAGGGAGTACAGCGGTGTGGCCCAACTGGGCATCGAGGCACTTGAATTGAAAATCAGGGGTTATAGCGGGGCGGATATTGCCCGGCTCTACCACACTGAACCTAACCATGTGGGGGCGTGGATCTCCCGAGCGAAGGCCAAACTGAAAAAGGATGGAGCCTTCCGTCATCTTTGTAGTGGAGCTGTTGAAAAAAGCAGGGCTGATTCGTAAAAGAAATATAGACTGAAACATGGGAGGACAATTTTATGTGTACATACTATACAGCTGTAGGCAACTTTCGCCGCAAGCGGGATAGTTCTGGTCAGACCTATCCTGTAATCATTGTCAACCGTAAGGAGTACATGGTGGACCGGCAGGAAATGGCCCTATGGACCTGCCTCAACTGGCGTATCACAAATATGGAGCAGGCCCGGGAGCATTACGAGAAACTGGAGCAGTCACTGCATCCGTACATCACCCGAACCTTGGAGAACTGTCTGAAGCGGCTGGAGGTCCGCGGGCTGGTTGTGTCCGGCAACGGCGACACCGACTTTGAGGCACTGTATGACCTGCTGGGCGGACTCTATGTCATTCCTATCTCGGAGAGTATTCCATTACGTGCCGCGACCTTCTTAAAGATGGTTCTGCTGGAGGGCGTTGCTGTATCCAAAGCCAGGCAGCTGTTTCAGCGGGACCAGCCCAACCAGCGGGAGGCGCAGATTCTGGCCCTGTCCAAGCAGGCCCTCCTGTCTACCGCCGAGCTGATCAAGTGCGCCGAGGCCGGCGTCAGCGACCTGTCTACCGATCAAAAGGTAATGGCGGCACTCTACGACGATGACTTTACGACCTGTGATAACATCCGTTGGGAGATGATGCAGGCGGAAAGCCGGGAGGATGTTACCCTGGCGGTTGCGAACCTCTACCTGCGTAAGCAGGTTATTTTCGAGCGGCTGGGGTAATGAAATAATGTCATGCCGGTAACACGAAGAAGGGTGGCGTCTTTGAGAGGCGTCACCCTTCAGCAGATTACGCAG
>CAJUQQ010000003.1 GCA_910588175.1 uncultured Oscillibacter sp. | reverse complement strand
GCAAAAGAGGCTAAAGAAGCGGACGGACTGTGGTGGAAATCACCTAGGCTGTCCTCGCGGGGCAGAAAAAGGATTGCAGTGCGGACTAAGTGGCAATCGGGTAGCGCGGATGGGCAACGCCGCGCCGGAGCGCCGAACGGGAAACCGCCCCCATCGGCAACGAGGGGTGCGCTCCGGGGAAATCCAACCCGTACCTAAGCCGTAAGATTTACTTTTTCTGCCGCCGCCGGCTTAGCGTTAAAAACAACAAGGCCGCCCTTGCCGGGGCGGCGTTCCGGGAGGTTCCTTTGAAAAAACAGCAGAAGGGGAAGGCCCCTTCCCCATATCGTTGGGCCCTTACGGTCTTTTTGATGGCGGTGGTCCTCTCCGCCGTGCTGAGTCTGGCGTCGGAGTCGATGCTGGAGGGCGCGGGCGTGACCGCCGCTCTTTTGATGCTGGCGCTGTTCATCGGTTTGGGCATTGTATTTGACATTGTGGGCGTGGCCGTCACGGCGGCGGACCCCAAGCCCTTTCACGCCATGGCCTCCCACAAGGAGAAGGGGGCTAAGCAGTCGTTGATGCTGTTGCGGAACGCGGGACGGGTTTCCAGCGTTTGCAACGACGTGGTGGGAGACATCTGCGGCATCGTCAGCGGCGCCACGGGTGCGGTGATCGTCACCCAGCTTCAGCGGGCGCTGAACCTGCGGACGGTGCTGATCTCCGTGGCTGTCACGGCCCTGGTCTCCGGCTTGACCATCGGCGGGAAGGCCCTGGGCAAAACCGTGGCCATCAAGAAGAGCACCCAAGTGGTCTACTGGGCCGGCCGGTTTTTGTATCTGTTCCACCATTGAGAGGAGAAGCTATGCTTTTGGATTCCATCCACTCTCCCGCCGATGTCCGGGCGCTGCCGGAGGGCCAGCTCCCCCAGCTCTGCCACGAGCTGAGGGAGTTTCTTGTAAAGAGTGTCTCCCAAACCGGGGGACACCTGGCCTCCAACCTGGGGGCGGTGGAGCTGACGGTGGCCATCCACCGGATTTTCGACACGGAGCGGGACCGTCTGGTCTTCGACGTGGGCCACCAGTGCTATGTCCATAAGATTTTGACCGGCCGCCGGGAGCGGTTCGACACCCTCCGCCGGCTGGACGGCCTCTCCGGTTTTCCAAAGCCCCGTGAGAGCGTCCACGACGCCTTTATCGCCGGTCACGCCTCCAACTCGGTCTCCGTGGCCTTGGGGATGGCCCGGGCCCGGACCCTGACGGGGATGGACCACAGCGTCCTGGCCCTCATCGGCGACGGAGCCCTCACCGGAGGCCTGGCCTATGAGGGGCTGAACAACGCCGGAGCCTCCGGCGAACCCTTGATTGTTATTTTGAATGACAACGGCATGTCCATCGATCCCAACGTAGGAGCCATGCCCTCACACCTGGCCAGGCTCCGGTCCCGGCCCGCCTACTATCATTTCAAAAAGTGGTACCGGAGCCTTTTCGGTTCCCGCCCTATGGGGAATCCCCTCTACCGCTTCAATCACCAGGTAAAGACCTCCTTGAAAAAAACCCTGTTTCCGGGGAGTACGCTCTTTGAGGACATGGGCTTCACCTATCTGGGCCCCGTGGACGGACATGACCTGTCCCGGCTCTGCGACACCCTGAGCTGGGCCCGGGAGCTGGACTGCCCGGTGGTGGTTCACGTCCATACTATTAAGGGAAAAGGCGTTTCCTTTGCCGAGCGGAACCCGGACATGTACCACGGCGTGGGCCCCTTCGACCCTGAAACCGGCCTTTTGAACAAGACGGGGGAGGAGACCTTTTCCACCGTCTTCGGCAGGGCTCTGACGGACTTTGCCCGGGAGGATGCCCGGGTCTGCGCCGTCACTGCCGCCATGGCCGACGGCACGGGCCTTTCCGGCTTTGCCAAGACCTTTCCGGACCGCTTTTTCGACGTGGGCATCGCCGAGGGGCACGGCGTCTCTATGGCGGCGGGTATGGCGGCCCAGGGCCTTCTCCCGGTGTTTGCCGTATACTCCACCTTTTTGCAGAGAAGCTATGACATGCTTATCCACGACGTGGCCCTGGAGAAGCTCCACGTGATTCTGGGGGTAGACCGGGCGGGCCTGGTAGGGGCCGACGGGGAAACCCATCACGGCTGCTTTGACCCGCTGTTTCTCCCGGCTCTGCCGGGCTATACGGTCCTTTGTCCCGCCAGCTTCGCGGAGCTGCGGCAGATGCTCCGGACCGCCCTGTTTGAATTGGACGGCCCCGTGGCGGTCCGCTACCCCAGAGGAGGGGAGGGGGCTTACCAGGACAATGTCTCGGACAAGCCTTTGGTCCGTCTTCGGGCGGGAAAGGATGTCACTCTGCTGACTTACGGCATCCTGGTAAACCAGGCTCTTGCGGCGGCGGCGCTCCTGGAGGGGAGGGGGATTCAGGCGGAGGTCCTGAAGCTGAACCGGATTGCCCCGTTGGACGGCGAGGCTTTAGCGGGCTTTTTTGAGGAGACGGACATCCTGCTGGTGCTGGAGGACTGCTTTGGCGCCGGGTGTGTGGGCCAGCGCGTCGCCGCCATTCTGACGGGGGAGGGCCGGGCCCCGAAACGGTTGATTTTAAGGAATCTGGGCCGGAGCTTCGCCCCGGAGGGGAGCGTCCCTCAGCTGGAGGAGCGGTTCGGACTGGACGCCGCCGCTGTGGCCGGGGCGGCGGAGGAGGCGTGCCATGAGCGATAAAATGAGACTGGACCTGCTCCTGGTGGAGCGGGGGCTGGAGGAGAGCCGCCAGCGGGCCCAGGCCGTCATCATGAGCGGCGTGGTGTACGTGGACGGCCGGAGGGCGGACAAGCCCGGCATGACGGTTCCCGCCGCGGCGGCGGTGGAAATCCGGGGGGACAAGCTCCCGTATGTCAGCCGGGGAGGACTCAAGCTGGAGAAGGCCATGAAAGCCTTTCCTATCCGTTTGGAAGGGGCCGTCTGCGCCGACATCGGGGCTTCCACCGGGGGCTTTACGGACTGCATGCTTCAAAACGGCGCGTCCAAGGTTTACGCCGTGGACGTGGGCCGGGGCCAGCTGGCCTGGAAGCTGCGAAGCGACCCCCGGGTGGTTTGCCTGGAGCGGACCAACGCCCGGTATCTCAGCCGGGAAGAGGTGCCGGAGGAGCTGGCCTTCGCCTCGGTGGATGTGAGCTTCATTTCCCTGAAACTGATTCTGCCGCCCCTGGCGGCCCTGCTGGCGGAGGGGGGACAGGCGGTGTCCCTGGTAAAGCCCCAGTTTGAGGCGGGCCGGGAGAAGGTGGGGAAGAAGGGCGTAGTCCGGGACCCCGCCGTCCACCTGGAGGTACTGGAGCGGTATTTGGACCACGCCGGGGCGGCGGGCCTGACGGTCCGGGGCCTGACCTACTCCCCGATTCGGGGGCCGGAGGGGAACATTGAGTATCTGGGCTTTCTGCAAAAGGGCGGCGAGGCGGCGGGACCCTTTGATCTGAAGGCGCTGGTGGAGGAGTCCCACCGGAATTTGAAGGAACACGGAGAGGGGGAGGCCCCATGAGCCCCAAGAAAATCATTCTGTGCCCCAACCCCAACCGGGATCAAGGCATGAAGACCACCCGGGCGGCGGAGAGGATTCTGCGGGATCTGGGCTTTCACACAGTGGTTTGCTCCCCCTTCCGGGACCGGAAGGAGGGGGCCTTCGCCGACTATGATGTGCAGCCCCTCCCCCAAGAGCTGCGGGGAGCGGACCTGATGATTACCTTCGGCGGGGACGGAACCATCCTCCACCTGGCCAAGCTGGCGGCGCTGCATAAGATGCCGGTGCTGGGCGTGAACATGGGGGGGCTGGGCTTTGTCGCCGAGCTGGAGGCCGGCGAGCTGGAGCAGCTGCGAAAGCTGAAGGACTGGCAGTTTGAGATGGAACAGCGGATGATGCTGGATGTCTCCGTCTTCCGGGACGGGAGGCAGATCTATACAAACCTGGGACTGAACGACGCGGTGATCCGGGAGGGCCCCATTTCCCATGTGATTCATTTGAAAATCTCCTCCGACGGGCGGCATCTGGCGGACATCGCCGGGGACGGCGTCATCATCGCCACGCCCACGGGGTCTACGGCGTACTCTCTTTCCGCCGGCGGTCCGGTGGTGGAGCCGGTGGCCCAGACCATGGTGGTCTGTCCCATCTGTATCCACAACATGCGCTTTTCCTCCTACGTTCTCAGTCCGGAGCACACGCTGACCGTGGAGCTGGAGCGGAACGGCCGGAAGCCGGTGTACCTGTTTGTGGATGAGAGCCGGGCCTTCGCCCTGCGGGCCGACGACCGGATCCAAATCCGCCGCTCCCGCTACGTGACCCGTTTGGTGCGGCTGACAGAGCGGAGCTTCTGCGAGATCTTCGCCCAAAAAATGCTTCCGGGAGGAATGGACACATGAAAAACGACCGGCAGGCCATGATTCTGGAGATTATCACCCAAGAGAATATCGAGACCCAGGAGCAGCTGTTGACCCAGCTCCAGGCCCGGGGCGTCCGCTGTACCCAGGCCACCATTTCCCGGGACATCAAGCAGCTTCACCTTATCAAGGAGCCGGTGGGTCAGGGGGTCTATAAGTACGCCGTGTCCGGCAACCGGGCGACGCTGAACGTGGCCGCGAAGCTGCGGACCATCTTTCGGGAGTGCATTGTCAGCATTGACTACGCTCAGAATATGGTGGTGATCAAGACCATGCCGGGACTGGCCAACGGGGCCTGCTCCGCCCTGGACAATATGGATATGAACGACATTGTGGGTTCCCTGGCAGGGGATGACACCGCCCTGCTGGTAATGCGAAACACCGAGGCGGCGGAATTGCTCTGCCAGGAAATCAAGGATATGCTGTAAAGGAGTGGCCGCCATGCTGGAGCTTCTGCACATTGAGAATATCGCGGTCATTGAGGAGGCGGACATCCGGTTCCGCCCAGGCTTCAACGCCCTCACCGGCGAGACCGGCGCGGGCAAGTCCATTGTCATCGACGCCATGGGGGCCGTCCTGGGGGGACGGACCTCCCGGGATTTGATCCGCACCGGGGCCGCCAAGGCCTTTGTCAGTGCGGAGTTCTCCGCGGTCCCGGCGGACCTGCCGGGCCTGACGGAAAACGGCCTGGCCCCGGACGAGGACGGAAATCTTCTTCTCCAAAGGGAAATCTCCGGCGAGGGGAAGAACGCCTGCCGGGTCAACGGCAGGCCTATTACCGTGGCCCAGCTCCGGCAGATCGGCGGGGACCTCTTAAACATCCACGGCCAGCACGACGGAGCCCAGCTCTTGGATGAGGAGCTCCACGGGGCCTATCTGGACCGCTTCGGCAGGACGGAGAAGCCTTTGGAGGATTACCAGAACGCCTACGCCGTCCTCTCGGACCTCCGGGAGCAGATCAAGGCTCTCCAGATGGACGAGGCGGAGAAGGCCCGGAGGGTGGACAGCCTCCGCTTTCAGATCGGCGAGCTGGAGCGGGCGGAGCTCCGCCCTGGGGAGGAGGAGGAGCTGGAGGCGCGGCGGAATCTGCTGCGCAACGGCGAGAAGTACCTCTCCGCCCTGTCCGGCGCGGACTACTGCCTCTCCGGCGACGACGAGAACGCCGGGGCGGTGAATCAGCTCCGGGACGCGGAGGAAGCCCTGTCCGGCGTGCGGAATCTGGGTGAGGAATTAGGAGAGGCGTACAAACGCCTGGGAGCCCTGCGGAGCGAGGCCTATGACCTGGCGGAGACCATCCGGGACCTGCGGGGGGCCTTCGATTTCTCCCCGGAGGAGCTGGACGCGGCGGAGAGCCGGGCGGACCAGCTCTACCGGCTGAAAAAGAAGTATGGGGCCACGGTAGAGGAGATGCTGGAATATCTGGACCAGCGCCGGACGGAGCTGGATGCCATTGAGACAGCGGATGACACACTGGTCCTTCTGGAGAAGAAGCTGGGGAAGGCGGAGAAGGCCGTCCGAACGGCGGGGAAGGCCCTGACAGAGGCCCGGAAGCAGGCGGCGGCGGCGCTGGAAGCCCGTATCCAAAAGGAGCTCCGGGACCTGGATATGAACCGGGTCCGGTTTTCCATTGACTTCGCGGAAAAGCCCCCCGCTTTGGACGGCTGCGATATGGTCCGCTTCCTGATGTCCGCCAACGCCGGAGAGGACTTAAAGCCCATTGCCAAGATCGCCTCCGGCGGCGAGCTGGCCCGGATTATGCTGGCGCTGAAAAACGTTCTGGCGGAGCAGGAGGCCATCGGTACCCTGGTGTTCGACGAGGTGGACACCGGTGTCTCCGGACGGGCGGCCCAGAAGGTGGCGGAAAAGCTGGCCCAGGTCAGCCGCCGCAAGCAGGTTCTCTGCGTCACCCACCTGCCCCAGCTGGCCGCCATGGCGGACACCCACTTCTCCGTGGAGAAGGGCGAGGCCAAGGGCCGGACCTTCACCCGGGTGGTTCAGCTGGACCGGGAGCGCCGGAAGGCGGAGCTGGCCCGGATCACCGGCGGCTCCCAGGTAACGGACGCTCTGCTGGCCAGCGCCGGAGAGCTGCTGGACGCGGCGGAAGCCTACCGGACGGCATTATGAGAGGGGATTGCAAAAGACTTTCTGAGAGGAGGGAACGCCATGAAGTCCAAAGCCGCTGTGAAGCGTATCATTGAGACCTTAAAAGGTATTTATCCCGAGGGGCTGTGTTCGCTGCGCTACGAGAAGGACTACGAGCTTCTTTTCGCCGTGCGGCTTTCCGCCCAGTGTACCGACGCCCGGGTAAACCAGGTGACCCCCGCTCTCTACGCCCGCTTTCCCACGCTGGAAAGCTTCGCGGAGGCGGACCCCGGGGAGGTGGGGGAGTACATACACTCCTGCGGCTTTTACAACGGCAAGGCCAAGGACATGGTCCTCTGCGCCCAGCGGCTTCTGGCGGAGTTCGGCGGGAAGGTCCCCGGCACCATGGAGGAGCTGACCAGCCTCCCCGGCGTGGGCCGCAAGACCGCCAATTTAATCCTGGGGGATATTTACGGTCAGCCCGCCTATGTATGCGACACCCACTGCATCCGCATCACCGGCCGCCTGGGAATGACCGACGGCTCCAAGGACCCCCTACAGGTGGAAAAGCAGCTCCGGCAGGTCTTGCCCCCGGAAGAATCCAATAACTTCTGCCACCGGATGGTTCTCTTTGGCCGGGATACCTGTACGGCCCGGAGCCCGAAATGTGAGGGCTGCCCCCTGGCAAAGGACTGCGATACGGCGAAGGCCGCGAAATAGAAGCGGAAAATAAACGTGCCTGTGCGTTTTGCACAGGCACGTTTTCGCTCTTCGTCTCATATACTGGCCTTGAAGACCGCAAAGGAGGAAGCGATATGGATGAGAAATCGGCCCAGATGGCCGAACAGCTCCGGAAGAACCCGGCGATGCTGAAATCCCTGATGCAGTCCCAGGACGGCCAGACGCTAATGCGGATGCTGACCCAGGACGACGACGGCGCGGGCCTGCGCAAGGCGGTCCAGTCCGCCGCCAAGGGCGACGCCGGGGCCATGACCCGGATGGTCAGCCAGATCATGCAGAGCCCCGAAGGAGCGGCGCTGGTAGATCGGATTAACAAAGCCGTTCAGAAGTAACGCGGGAAGGGGGGGGTTGGTCCGTATGGCGGAATTTGATGAAAAGCTCAACAGCATACTGTCCAACCCGGACGCCATGAGCCAGATTATGCAGCTGGCCCAATCCCTGGGCGGAGGGGAAGCGGCTTCCGCGCCTTCGGCCCCGCCGCCCCAGCCGGGACCTCCGCCCGCAGCGGGCGGGGGAGACCTGCTGTCCTCCCTGATGGGAGGCGGAGGGATGGATCCGAAGCTGCTCTCCCGGCTTCTGCCGCTGATTCAGGAGCTAGGGGGCCAGCGGGATTCCAATGCCCGGAATCTGCTCTATGCCCTGCGGCCTTACCTGCGGAGCGACCGGCAGGAGAAGGTGGAGCGGGCCCTTCAACTGGCGCGGCTGTTCCATCTGGGGAAGAAATTCCTCTCGGGATGGGAGGGCTGAATCATGTATAACCGCTACATCCGAAACGATAACGGTACCTATACCCGCATCGCGGAGGAAGGACCACCCCCCGGTGGACCGCCCCCCGGTGGACCGCCTCCGGGCGGACCACCTCCTGACGGACCGCCACCTGGCGGACCACCGCCAGGTGGACCGCCCCCTGGCGGACCACCCCCTGGCGGAGCGCCTCCTGGCGGAGCACCCCCTGGCGGACCACCCCCTGGCGGAGCACCCCCCGGTGGGCCGCCGCCCAATGGCCCGGGCCGTCCGCCTCGGGGTGGACGGCCCCAGGACGGCCTGACCGGCATCCTCCAGCACTTGCTGGACCAGTTTCACCTGGACCATGTGGATACCGGGGACCTGCTGCTGCTGGCGCTGCTGTTCTTTCTCTTCCGGGAGAACGCGGACGAGGAGCTGCTGGTGGCGCTGGGACTTCTGCTGATTCTGTAGGCCAAAAAAGGACGGGATGCCCCGTCCTTTTTATTCCTCCTCCAGCAGCACCGTGCCGTCGGGCAGGGTGAACCGGGAGGCGTCATATTCCGTTTCGTCCACGTAAAGGGAGGTCATGCGGTAAACGGCCTCCTCGCCCAGAAGCCGCTCCGCCTGCACCAGAAGGCCGTTTTCCACGCTGACCCAGTAGCGGGTGGCATAGCCCGCCGGGTCTGCCGTGGTTTCCACATAAATGCAGGTCAGCACGTCCAGAGGGCGGTAATCCGCCAGGGCGATTTCCTCCACCGGCAGGTCCAGGATGTCCTCATAGGTGGGAATGGACTGTTCTGCGTCGGCGGAGAATTCCCCCGCCGGGAGAATGACCACTTCCGCGTCGCCGCCGTAGCCATACCAGAGATAGGTTTGCTCTCCGTTGGTGACGCTGATCCGGGTGCTTCCGTCGGGCAGGCCCCGGTCCACCCGGGTCCAGGGTCCCCGGACGATGGTGTACAGCTCATGAGTTCCGCCGCTGCCGGGCCAGAGGTATTCCACGGTGACGCTCCGCCCGTAGTTCTCCGGACGGGACAGGCTGCCGATAGCCGCCTGAACCGTCTCCGGCGTGATTTCCACCACCGTTACGCCGCCGTGGGAGCCGCCGTCCCCGGCGGAGGGATCCCGAGGGGGATCGGAGGGGGGGAGGGTAATGTGGGCGGTTCGGTTCAGGCTGCCGCTCAGCATCAGCGCCGCCGCGGCAATGGCCACAGCCAGTACGGCCCAGGTGATCCAATTCAGCTTCCGTTTGTCCATAGGCCCGTTACGCTTCGTAACCGGCGGGCCGCTCTTTCCGGAGGCCGTAACGCCACTCAATGGCATCGGCGATGCGGCGGCAGGCGTTTCCGTCGCCATAGGGATTCACGGCGTGAGCCATCTCGTCATAGGCCCGTTTGTCCCGGATCAGCCGGGTCCCCATGGTGACGATGTCGTCCTGCACCACCCCGGCCAGCTTCACCGTTCCGGCGGCCACAGCCTCGGGCCGCTCCGTCTCCCGGCGGAGAACCAGCACGGGCTTGCCCAGAGCCGGGGCCTCCTCCTGGAGGCCGCCGGAGTCCGTCAGCACCAGATAGCACCGGCCCATCAGATTGTGCATCTCGTCGGCGGGGAGGGGGTCAATCAGATGAACCCGGGGCGCGCCCCGGAGGTATTGGTCTGCCGCTTCCCGGACGACCGGGCTGAGGTGAAGGGGGTAGACCAGCTCCACATCCCGGTTTTCCTCGGTAATCTGCCGGAGGGCCAGCATAATGTTCCGCATAGGTTCGCCGTAGTTTTCCCGCCGGTGACAGGTGACCAGGAGGACTTTTTTTTCTCCGTAGGGCAGACGGTTCAGCTCCTCTGTCACGAAGCGGTAGTCCGCCCGGACGGTGGTTTTCAGCGCGTCAATGACGGTGTTTCCTGTAACGAAGATGCTCTCCGGAGCCCGGCCCTCCCGGAGAAGGTTTTCCCGGTTTCCGGCGGTGGGGCAAAAATGCAGGTCCGCGATGGAGGAGGTCAGCACCCGGTTCATCTCCTCAGGGAAGGGTGCGTATTTGTCATAGGTCCGCAGACCCGCCTCCACATGCCCCACGGCCACTTGATGATAATAGGCGGAGAGGGCCCCGGCGAAGGTGGTGGAGGTGTCCCCGTGGACCAGAATCATGTCCGGCTTTAATTCGTCAACGGCCTCGTCCATGCCCAGAAGGCATTTGCTGGTAATGCCGGAGAGGGTCTGGCGGGGAGTCATGATGTCCAGGTCCCGGTCCGGCTTGACGCCAAAGACCTCCAGCACGCTGTCTAGCATCTGCCGGTGCTGGGCGGTGACGCAGCAGAGGCTTTCGATTCCCTCCCGGGCGGCCAGCTCCTTCACCAGGGGACACATTTTGATGGCCTCCGGCCGGGTGCCGAAGACGCTTAGGATACGCACGTTTTTCATTCAGTCCTCCTTGTCTCCGGGGGCGTTCTTCCGTTCCGCGTGCTCGCCGTGGTGGCCCAGCTCCTTGAGCTCCTCGATCTCCTCGTGGAGCTCTTCCCGAATCTCCTTGGGGAACACCACCCGGGCGGCCACCGCCGCCACAATGCACAGGGCCAGGAAGAACAGCATGGCCTTCTGTTCTCCTCCGGTGGTCAGCACCACGGCGGAGAGGCCCAGCATGGCGGAGATGACATACAAGGTCGCCACCGCCTGCTTCTGGTTCAGGCCCATGTCGATGAGCCGGTGGTGGATGTGCCCCCGGTCGGCGTGCATGGGGCTCTGCCCGTGGGCAATGCGGCGGATAAAGGCGAAGGCCGTGTCAAAAATGGGCAGTCCCAGAATCAGGAAGGGTACGGCAAAGGAGATCACCGCGTAAAACTTGAACAGGCCTTGGATGGACATGGTGGCCAGAATATAGCCCAGGAAGGTGGCCCCGGTATCGCCCATGAACATCTTGGCGGGGTTGAGGTTGTAGGGCATGAAGCCCACGCAGGCCCCCACCAGCGCCGCCATGACCACGGCCACATCCCCCTCGGAGGCCAGCAGCGCGATAACCAGCATCGTTGTGGCGGAGATGGCGGAAACGCCGTTGGCCAGCCCGTCCAGCCCGTCGATGAGGTTCACGGCGTTGGTGATGGCCACGATCCAGAGCACCGTAAAGGGCACGGACAGGGGGCCCAACACCCAGTAAAGACTGTCGGAGAAAATGTTGGGGTTGGAAAAGGCCTGAATGACCACGCCGTTCAGGGCGGGAATCAGGGCGGCGGCGATCTGCACCACGAATTTCAGCATGGCGGGCAGGGCCATGATGTCGTCCACCACCCCCAGCACCACGATGATGACGGAGCCCAGGAGGATGCTCTGCATCTGGCCGTTTCCCCGCACGTTCCCCAGAATGAGAACGCTGATCATGAAGCCGATGAAAATGGCCAGGCCTCCCAGGCGGGGAATGGGGACTTTGTGCATCCGGCGGGCGTCCTTGGGCACGTCCACCGCCCCCACCTTGTAAGCGAAGGTTTTTACCACGGGGGTCATCAGGAAGCTGATGACCAGCGCCGCCAGCAGGGCGAGGGCCACGTAAGCAATCAGCTGGTTATCTAAGGGCATGTTGAGTTCTCCTTATCGGGGCAGGAAGCCCACTTTTTTATACACCTTGGCAAGCGTGCGCCCGGCAATGCGGGAGGCCCGCTCCGCTCCCTCCCGGTAGATGCCTTCCAAATAGGCCTTGTCCGCCATCATCCGGGCGGCTTCTTCCCGGATGGGGCGGAACAGCTCGATCACCGCATCGCCCACGGCGGGCTTGAAGACGCCGTAGCCCTGGTCCCGGAAGGCGGTCTCCGCCTCCTCCAGGTTTTTGCCGGTGGCGGCGCAGTAGATGGTCAGCAGGTTAGAGACGCCGGGCTTGGTTTCCTTGTCATAGCGGACGCTGGTCTCGCTGTCGGTGACGGCCCGCTTGAACTTCCGCTGAATGACCTCCGGCGGGTCCATCAGGTTGACGCAGCCGTCGGGGTCGGATTTGCTCATCTTGTTCAGAGGATTGCCCAGGCTCATAATCCGCGCGCCCTGGTCCACCCGCTGGATGAACGCCTCCGGCAGGACGAAGGTATCGCTGTAGACGCCGTTGAAGCGCTGGGCGATGTCCCGGCACAGCTCCACATGCTGGCGCTGATCCTCACCCACAGGCACCAGGTTCGTCTGGTAGAGCAGGATGTCCGCGGCCATAAGCACCGGGTAGGTGAAAAGGCCGGCGGTGATGTTGTCGGCGTGCTGCTGGGATTTCTGCTTGAACTGGGTCATGCGGCTGAGCTCGCCGAACTGGGTGCAGCAGCTCAGCACCCAGCTGAGCTCCGCGTGCTGGGGCACATGGCTCTGAATGAACAGGATGCTCTTTTGAGGGTCCAATCCGCAGGCGATGTATTGGGCCAGCTGGTTCAGAGCTCTGCGGCGCAGGTCCGCCGGGACCTGGCGGACGGTAATCGCGTGCATGTCCACGATGCAGTAGACGCAGTCATACTCGTCCTGAAGGGCCACCCAGTTTTTGATGGCGCCCATATAGGAGCCCAGGGTCAGCTCGCCGCTGGGCTGAATGCCGCTGAAGATTCGCTTCTTCTGATTTTCCATTTTTCGCACCTCGCTGTCCGGCCCCAAAGGCAGGGTCCGGTCCAATTCTGATTAATATACCACAAATTCCCGGAAAGCGCAATTGCTGGGGAGAAAAAAGCGGGGATTTCTCAAAGCCTCTTTCCGATCTCCCGCCTACTTCCTGACGGCGGATTTTCCGCCCAGGCTTTGTCAAGAACCCTCGTAATCCGATAGGCTTGCTGCGGCTGGTTGTCACGTCGGACAAAAAGTTCCTTGCCAATCCGCGCACCTTGAGAGAGAAAACAGGTTCTCAGTGTCTCATAGCGGCCTCTCCTTTCCACGCTCCGGCCGCTTCCGGAGAGGAGGCGTCAAAAAAAGACCTCTATCCCACGAAAGGACCTGCTTGCAGGTACCTTTGGGACAAAAGCCTTGAAACTTCTGCGGTGCCACCCAAATTGGCGGTAGAAAAAACCGCCCCCTCGGCGGCGCGCCAACACGCGCCTTTCCTTGGTAACGGGGGAAAAGCCCGTCGGAGCATACTTGGGAAAACCTGTTCAGCCCGCCCTCCGCGGTCCATTCAACAGGCTTGCGTCTGCCGCCATTCCACCACCGGCGGCTCTCTTTGAGAACCAAGACCCCATTTACTCGTCCGCATCATCGGTTTATGCTTTTTGATTTTACATAGTATACGCTGACCGGCGGGACTTTGTCAAGTCCTGAAATGGATTTTGACGGTTTTGACAGTTTTTATAAATCACCGCCCTGTGGGACGAGGCTGCTTTCGCGGTTTTCAGCCAGGGTTTTTGGAAAAACCACTTGTGATTTCAAAACGTTTTTGATATACTATCCAAGATTGAAAACTTTTTAAGTTAAGAGGAAAAACTTTTGAGACCAACGGAGGAATGAAGATGCCGGACGAAAAGAAGGACGAGAGAAAAGAGGAGCAGCCGGGCCGGAATCTCTATGAATGGGCCCAGGCGTTGGTTTGTTCCGTGCTGGCGGCGGTGGTGGTGTTCGCCTTTGGCGCGCGCGTGGTGGGCGTCTCCGGCGGCTCCATGCGAGAAACCTTGCAGAACGGCGACCTGCTGCTGGTGGTGAACCGGGCGCTCTGCGGGGATTTTGAGCGGGGAGACGTGGTCATTGCCGCCAAGGCGGCCTTTGAAAACGGCGAGCCCATTGTCAAGCGGGTCATCGCCACCGAGGGCCAGACCGTGGACATCGACTTCGGCGCGGGAGTAGTCTATGTGGACGGGCAGGCGCTAGAGGAGCCCTACATCCGGGAGGCGACCCATCTGGACCTGGGAATGGAGTATCCCTTCACCGTGCCGGAAGGCTGCGTCTTCCTCATGGGGGATAACCGCAACGAGAGCCGGGACAGCCGGGAGCCGCCCCTGGGCGCGGTGGATACCCGTTGCGTGATCGGCCGGGCGGTATTTTTGCTGCTGCCGGGGAAGACGGAGGATTTGAACATGCGGGAGTGGGACCGCATCGGCACGCTTTAAGCGGCATACACAGAAGCGGGGAGAGAAAGAGACATGGAGAACGACAGCCTGCGGACGGAAGCCCCAAAAGAGAAAGGCCGGGAACTGTATGAGTGGATACAGGCGTTGGTCTGTTCCGTGCTGGCGGTGGTGCTGCTGTTTACCTTTGGCGTCCGCCTGATTGGAGTGGACGGCCGCTCCATGGTGCCCACGCTTCAGGACGGGGACCGCCTGCTGGTACTGAATTCCATGTTCTGCGGCGGCTACGCGCCGGGGGATATCGTGGTTCTGCGGAAGGAGAGCTTTCTGCCCACGCCCATTGTCAAGCGGGTCATCGCCGTGGAGGGTCAGGTGGTGGACGTGGACTTCGGGTCAGGCGTTGTCTTTGTGGACGGAAAGCCGCTTCAGGAGGAGTACATCCAGGAACGGACCTTTACGGCTGAGGGAACGGCGTTTCCCCTCACCGTGCCGGAGGGCAGCGTCTTCGTCCTGGGGGACAACCGCAACCACTCCACCGACAGCCGGGACGCCCGGCTGGGAACGGTGGATACGCGTTATATCATCGGCCGGGCGGTGTTTCTGGCCTTTCCAGGTCCGGACGCCGTGACCGGGATGCGGGAGTATGACCGGATGGGAGGAATTGGTTAGTGGAAATACAATGGTATCCCGGGCACATGGCAAAGACCCGGCGGATGATCGGGGAACAGCTGAAACATGTGGATGCGGTGTGCGAGATTCTGGACGCCCGCATCCCCCGGTCCAGCCGCAACCCGGACGTGGACGGCCTGACGGCGGGGAAGCCCCGGCTGGTGGTTTTGAACCGGGCGGATCAGGCAGACCGGGAGGCGACCAAAGACTGGACGGCCTTTTTCAAGGAAAAGGGCTGGGCGGTGCTGGAGACGGATTCCAAAAGCGGCGCGGGCACGGGGGCCTTTTCCGCCGCCGTCCGGGCGCTGCTGGCGGACAAGCTGCACGCTTACGCCGAGAAGGGCCAGACGGGCCGGGTGGTCCGGGTCATGGTCCTGGGCATCCCCAACGTGGGGAAGTCTACCTTTATCAATAAAATCGCGGGCCGGAAGACCGCCAAGGCGGAGGACCGCCCCGGCGTCACCCGTTCCAAGCAGTGGGTGCCCATCGACCGGGGACTGGAGCTGCTGGACACCCCCGGCATCCTCTGGCCCAAGCTGGACGACCAGGACGTGGGGCTCCATCTGGCTTTTACCGGGGCGGTGAAGGACGAGATTCTGGACACGGAGACACTGGGGTGCCATATGATGGCGTACCTTGCGGAGAAGTATCCCGAGGCACTGAAAACCGGCTATAAGCTCCCAGCCCTGCCGGAGCGGGAGGGAGAGGAAAACGACGTGGCCTTTGGATACCGCCTCCTGGAGGCCGCCGGGCGGCGGCGGGGCTTTCTCATCTCCGGCGGGGAAGTGGACACCGAGCGCATGGCGAAAATCCTGCTGGACGAGTTCCGCTCCGGCAAGCTGGGACGGTTTACTTTGGAGGTACCATAATGGAAGAAAACAAGCGATGGTCCGCCGCCGATTTCGCGGCGCTTTTATGGGCGGCTCTGCATTTGTATGCCAGCGTCCAGGCGTTTCTGCACAGCCTTTATCAGACGTATACCAGCTGGACCTGGGTCCTGCTGGCGGTTTGGCTCCTGGGACTGCTGGCCTTGGACGGATGGCTTGCCGGCGGAAGGCCGGGGCTGCTCCGTTTTGTGAAATGGTACTGGGCTTTCAGCGCTGCGCTGGCGGCGGGAGTGATTTTGGCGGCCGAACTGGATTTGATTCATGATGTGAATGGCTTCCTTATTTTTGGGGTGCTTTGTTCCTTCCTGACGCCGCTGAATCAACTGCTGGCCTTTACGTGGCTGCTGTTTAAATGGATGGCGGGCTTACCGGGAATGAGCCGGTACGGCGTGGGATGCGGAGCGGCATTGTTTGTCTGCCTCCTCCATTTTCTCTATTTCGCCTGGCTCCACCACCGGGCCAAGGAACGGTAAGAGCCGATGGAGGATACGCGGCGGGAGCGCCTTCTGATCTATTTGACGCTGTGTTCCCTGGCCTGGGCGGCGCTTCACACGGTCACCGCCTTTCGGAATTTCGTCACACTGCTGGACTGCGCCTACAGCGGCTTTGACAGGATGTCCATGGCCTTGGGGGCGGCGTATCTGACCAGCCTGCTGGGCACCGGACTTTTGACCCGCGCCGCCAAGAGCCGGACAGCCGCTAAAGTTTTCATGAAATTCTGGGCGGTCTGCGGTTTGCTGGTCCTCGGGGTTGCCCTTGGAGGGGAGGGGCCGCTGGCGAACCTGCTTCTCCTTCCCTTCGGCCTGCTGACGCCCTGGTTTCCTCTGTCTTGGCTGCGGGAATGGGTGGATGTTTTGCCGCTCCACTGGGGAGTGTTCCTGCTGTGCCTGGGAGAGTTTCTCTATTATCTCCGGCTTTGCCGCCGGGAAGACAAGAAAGGAGTGCCGCCGGATGGACCTGTGGACCCCGGAGCGGCAACAGTGGAATAAGGGCCACAGCCTCCTCTGCGGCGTGGACGAGGCGGGGGCGGGGCCTCTGGCCGGTCCCGTGTACGCCGCCGCCGTCATCCTGCCTCGGGAAATCGAGATTCCCGGCCTGAACGACTCCAAGAAATTGACGGAGAAAAAACGGGAAATCCTCTTTGACGAGATTACCGCCCGGGCTGAGGCGTGGAGCGTGGCCTTCGCTACGGCGGAAGAAATTGACGGGCTGGACATCCTCAACGCCCGGATGCTGGCCATGCAAAGGGCCATCGACGGTCTGCCTGTGAAGCCGGACATCTGCCTCATTGACGGCAACCGGGACCACGGCAGCCGGGTTTCGATTGAGACGCCTCACGTCACCCTGATTGGCGGCGACGGGAAAAGCGCCTCCATCGCCGCCGCCTCCATTCTGGCGAAGGTGAGCCGGGACCGCCATGTCTCCCAAGAGCTGGAGGCCCTCTACCCGCAGTACGGCTTTGCCGGGCACAAGGGCTACGGCACAAAAGCCCACTACGCCGCCCTGGACCAATACGGCCCCTGTCCGGTTCATCGGAGGACCTTCTTAAAAAAGTGGGAGGCAAGACGTGAATCTGAAAAAGACCGCCGGTGATCAGGGGGAGACCCTGGCCGGGCAGTATTTGGAGAGGCGGGGCTATACCATTTTAAACCGGCAGTGGCGCTGTCGGTTTGGGGAGCTGGACCTGGTGGCCCGGAGCCCCGAGGGGGTCCTCTGCTTCGTGGAGGTGAAGCGCCGGGGTCCCGGCTCCATCGGCCTGCCCCGGGAGTTTGTGGACGGGCGGAAACAGGAGCGCCTCCGCCGGGCCGCGAATCTCTACATAGGCGTCCACGGCTTGGACAGTCCCGCCCGGTTTGACGTGGCGGAGGTTTACGAGGAAAAAGACGGCGGTCTCCGAGTGGTTTACCTGGAAGACGCCTTTGCATAGATCGAAAACTACATCGGAAAGGTGAGATACAAGACATGAAGTATTTAAGCACCAGAGACCGGACCCTGCGGACCGGCAGTGCCGAGGCGGTGAAGCTGGGCCTCTCCCGGGACGGCGGCCTGCTGACCCCGGAGACCATCCCTCAGATTGACGGGGCCTTTTTGGAGAGCCTTGCCGGGGCCTCCTATCAGGAGCGGGCCGCCAAGGTCATGGCCCTCTATCTGACGGACTACAGCGAGGAGGAGCTGCTGGCCTTCGCCAATAACGCCTACGGCCCCGACAAGTACGACCACCCCGCCGCCGCGCCCCTGCGGAAAGTGGACACGGGCACCCACTGCCTGGAGCTGTGGCACGGCCCCACCTCCGCCTTTAAAGATATGGCCCTGCAAATGCTGCCGCAGCTTCTCTCCGCCGCCCTGCGCAAGACCGGGGAGGACAAGACGGTCTGCATTCTGGTGGCCACCTCCGGCGACACCGGCAAGGCCGCCATGGAGGGTTTCGCGGACGTGCCCCAGACGAAGATTATGGTCTTTTATCCCAAGGACGGCGTTTCCGCCGTGCAGGAGGCCCAGATGGTCACCCAGGACGGGGAGAACGTGGGCGTCTGCGCCGTGGTGGGCAACTTTGACGACGCCCAGGCGGGAGTTAAGCGCATTTTTTCCGACGGGGGCATTCGGGAGACCCTGGCAAAGCGGGGCTACCTCCTGTCCTCCGCCAACTCCATCAACTGGGGGCGTATCCTGCCTCAGGTGGTCTACTACATCTCCGCCTACTGCGACCTGCTCCGGGACGGGGAAATCCGGATGGGGGACAAGGTGAACTTCTGCGTTCCCACCGGGAATTTCGGCGACATTCTGGCGGCGTATTACGCGAAGCGCATGGGTCTGCCGGTTGGGAAGCTGATCTGCGCCTCCAACAAGAACGACGTGCTGACGGATTTCCTCCGTACCGGCGTGTACGATAAAAACCGGCCCTTCCACACCACCATGAGCCCCTCCATGGACATCCTGGTGTCCAGCAACCTGGAGCGGCTGCTGTTTGACCTCTCCGGGGAGAACGACGAAGAGGTCCGGGGCTATATGGAGGCCCTGAATACCAGCGGAAAGTACGAGGTTTCCGAAACGATCAAGACGGCCCTCAAGGAGGAATTCTGGGGCGGTTTCTGTGATGAAGCGGGGACCACGGAAACCATTGCCCGGTATTATCAGGAGCACGGCTACCTCATCGACACCCACACTGCCGTGGCGGCGGGAGTGCTGGAGCAGTACCGGGCGGAGACCGGCGACAAAACCCTGACCGTCTTTGTCTCCACCGCCTCTCCCTATAAATTCTGTGACCACGTCCTCCGGGCCGTCGGCCAGGAGCCCAAAGGGGACGGCGTGGAGCTGCTGGAGCAGCTGAACGCCGTTTCCGGCGTGGCGATTCCCAAGCGGCTGGCGGCCCTCAAGGGCAAGAAACGGCGGTTCGACCTCACCTGTGAGAAGCCAGGCATGGACGGCGTGGTGCTGGACTTCCTGAAATAAGAAGAGAGGTGGGGGCGTGGAGGCCAAAACGCTGAAACGAAAATGGGCCCAGATATCGCTGTTTCTCTCTCGTTCGGGCTGGTGGCTGTTTTTGGGGGCGGGCGTCTTTTTCCGGGAGTGGCTCGAAGGCGATTTTGGCTTGCCGGCATTTGAAATCGGAATGCTGGGCCTTGGAATCGAGCTCCTGGGCATTGTCCTCTGGCATGGGATGTCCCGGTGCCCCCACTGTGGAAAACGGGGAGAGGGCCGCAGCTGGGTCTATCGAAAGATGTATTGTTCCCGCTGCGGGCATGTCCTGCCCTTTGACGACGGCCCCCTGAGTGAGGCAGAGACCCCTCCGGACCAGCGGCAGCGGTTCCGGCTGAAACGGAGCCGGGCGCGGCTGATTTCTGTGCTGGGCCTTGCCGGATTGGCCTTTGTGGTGGGGAGCGCCCTGGCTGTCCACCTGATGATGCCCAGTTTCCGGACAGAAGATGAGCTCTGGGCTGTGATGGAAACCATCTGGGCCGTCCGGGACATCTGTGTTTATGTGGGCTTGGCGGGAATGGCTCTCTGGGGTATCGCGTGGATTCTGACCCGCCGCTGGTTGAGATGCCCCGGCTGCGGCCAAGGCTTGGCCGTCCTCTGGCAGGGCAGAGGCCAAATTTGCTGGTGCGGTCGCTGCGGCGCGGCCCAGGTCTTTGAGGACGAGTTGGAATACGAGAAAACCTGAACGGAAAGGGGGGAGCTGTCATGGCCCTCTTCGCCATCGGGGACCTGCACCTCTCCCTGACGGCCAACAAGCCCATGGAGGTCTTCGGCCCCGCCTGGGAGAACTATACAAACCGCATTGCTGAAAGCCTCTTCGCCCTGACGGCGGAGGATGTGCTGGTCCTGGCGGGGGACACCTCCTGGGGCATGAGCCTGGAGGAGGCGGAGGCGGATTTCCGCTTCCTGGATCAGTTTCCCTGCAAAAAGTACCTGGTGAAGGGAAACCACGACTACTGGTGGACCACCGCCGCCAAGCTCCACCGCTTCTTTGACGAGAAGGGCATCCACACGCTGGATATCCTCCATAACAACTGCGTCCTCTACGGGGACTACGCCGTCTGCGGCACCCGGGGCTGGTTTTTAGAGGAGGACGCCCACAATGTGAAGGTTCTCAACCGGGAGGTGGGACGGCTGGAGGCGTCTCTCCAGGCGGCGGGGGAGAAGCCCATCTTGTGCTTCCTCCACTACCCGCCTCTGTACCAGGGCTATGAGTGTCCGGAAATTCTGGGAACTCTGGAAAAATACCGCGTTTCCATGTGCTGTTACGGCCACCTTCACGGCTACGCGATCCGCCGGAGGCTGGAGGGAAAGCGGGGAGAAACGGAGTTTTCCCTGATCTCCGCCGACTATCTGGGTTTTGTCCCGAAAAAAATTTGTGATTGAAGGAAAAAAGACTGGAATTTTCAATTTTTTTCTGATAGAATACTATCTTGTCCCGGTCAGCTCTTTTGGAGAGGCGCGAAAGGACCGGGAATGAACGGAGGAAAACAAACATGAGTGTGAAGAGCTGCGAAAAGATCGAAAAGAGCCAGGTCGCGTTGACCATCGAGGTGGAGGCCAAGGAATTCGAGGCCGCCATGGAAAAGGCGTACCGGAAGATGCGGGGAAAGATCAACGTCCCCGGTTTCCGTCCCGGCAAGGCCCCCCGGAAGATCATTGAGGGCATGTACGGCGCGGAGGTGTTTTTCGACGAGGCGATTAATATCGCCTTCCCCGACGCCTATGAGGCCGCCGTGAAGGAGAAGGAGCTCAACGTAGTGGGCTACCCGTCTGTGGAGCTGGTGGGCGAGTGCACCCGGCAGGGCTTTACCTTCAAGGCTGTCGCGCCCGTGTATCCCGAGGTCACCCTGGGCCAGTATAAGGGCCTGTCCGCTCCCAAGGAGGAGGTTCAGGTCACCGCCGAGGATGTGGACCGCCGCCTCCAGAGCCTCACCGACCGGAACACCCGTCTGGTGTCCGTGGAGCGGGAGGCCAAGGAGGGCGACACCGCCGTCATTGATTTCGAGGGCTTCCTGGATGGCAAGCCCTTTGACGGAGGCAAGGGGACCAATCACAGTCTGGAGCTGGGGTCTCACAGCTTTGTCCCCGGCTTTGAAGAGCAGGTCGCCGGCATGAAAGCCGGAGACGAGAAGGACATTGATATCACCTTCCCCGAGGATTACCACGCGGAGCTTGCCGGAAAGGCTGTGGTCTTCAAGGTCAAGTGCCAGGAGGTGAAGGAGAAGGAGGTCCCCGCCCTGGACGACGAGTTCGCCAAGGATGTCAGCGAGTTCGACACCCTGGACGAGCTGAAGGCGGATTTGGAGAAGCAGATCCGAGAGGACCGGGAAAAGGATGTCCAGCGCGGCTTTGAGGACGCGCTGATGGAGCAGGTGGCCCAGGGCATCACCGCCGATATCCCCGACGCCATGGTGGAGGGTCAGGCCCGGCAGTTCGTGGAGAACTTCCGCACCCAGATCGCCCAGCAGGGAATTCCCTATGACCAGTATCTCCAGATGACCGGCATCCAGGAGTCCAAGCTGCTGGAGGACGCTAAAGAGCCCGCCCTGCGTCAGGTAAAAATGGATCTGGCCGTTATGGCCATTATCAAGGCCGAAAACATTGAGGCCGGCGACGAGGACGTGGAAGCGGAGTACAAGAAGCTGGCGGAGCAGTTCGGCATGGACCTGGAGATGGTGAAAAAGTACATCCAGGCCGACCAGGTGAAGGATCAGATTTGCAGCCGCCGGGCCATTGACGTGGTGGTGGAGAGCGCCACCGCCACCAAGCCGGAGGAGAAGCCCGCGGAAGCGCCTGCGGAGGAATCCGCCGGGGAGAAGAAGCCCGCCCGGAAGCCCCGCAAGAAGAAGACCGAGGCCCCCGCTGAGGGGGAGGAAGCTCCCGCCGAGGAGAAAAAGCCCGCCCGGAAGCCCCGCAAGAAAAAGACCGAGGAGCCGAAGGACGCCGAATAAGACGAATCTTTACTTGCGGGTTCACAGATTCGACACATTTTCACATGATGCCTGTGGTATCATGTGAAAATGGTTATATGGGCCTAGGCCTTGTTTGAAAATTGACGGAGTACCCAACGGCGAGCGTTTTTTGCCATAGCAAATTTTCCCGGGCTGCCGCCCGGCAGGGAATGTTTACGCGGAGCGGCGGAACGAGAGCCGCTGTTTGGGCGTTTTGATCGTTTTCAAACAGGGCCTAACCGCCGGAAGGGTTTTGTCCGGCGGGAAGGGCGTCCACAAAAGACTGGAGGTTTTCAAATTGAGTTTAGTTCCCTACGTAGTAGAGCAGACCAACCGGGGCGAACGGTCCTATGATATTTTCTCCCGGTTGCTGAACGACCGGATCGTCTTTCTGGGGGAGGAGGTCAACGCCACCACAGCCAGCCTGATCGTGGCCCAGCTTCTATATCTGGAGGCCCAGGACCCCGACAAGGACATTCAGCTGTATATCAACAGCCCCGGCGGTTCCGTCACCGACGGAATGGCCATCTACGACACCATGCAGTATGTCAAATGCGACGTGTCCACTATCTGCGTGGGTATGGCGGCCAGCATGGGCGCTTTCCTGCTCTCCGCCGGCGCCAAGGGCAAGCGCATCGCTCTGCCCAACGCGGAAATCATGATTCACCAGCCCTCCGCCGGCACCCAGGGCCAGATTACCGATATGGCCATCCATCTCAAGCGCCTGGAAACCATCAAGAAGCGGATGAACCGCATTTTGGCGGGGAACACCGGTCGGTCGATTGAGGAGGTCACGGACGCTTGCGAGCGGGATAATTTCATGAGCGCCGAGGAGGCCAAGGAGTTCGGCCTGATCGACAAGATTCTGGTCAATAAGGAAGAGGACAAGGCGTAAAGAAGGGCCCATCCTCTTATAGAGAACTGAGGTAGAAACCATGAACGACGACGGCAAGAAAACTCTGCGGTGTTCCTTCTGCGGCAAGCACGAGCAGCAGATTCACCGCATGATACAGGGGCCCGGCGTGCGCATCTGCGACGAGTGCGTCCATCTGTGCATGAGCATCCTGAACGACGGCTTTGAACCGGACGCTCCGGCGATGGAGGACCTGCCGGACCAGCTGCCTACGCCCCGGGAAATCCGGGATGTGCTGGACCAATATGTCATCGGTCAGGACGAGGCGAAGATCTCCCTGGCCGTGGCGGTGTACAACCACTATAAGCGTATCTTTTTCGGCGGCGACGAGGACGTGGAGCTCCAGAAGAGCAACATCCTGATGCTGGGACCTACCGGCTCCGGCAAGACCCTGTTCGCCCAGACCTTGGCCAAGATTTTAAAGGTGCCCTTTGCCATCGCGGACGCCACGACCCTCACCGAGGCGGGCTATGTAGGCGACGACGTGGAGAACATTCTCCTGCGTCTGCTCCAGGCGGCGGACTTCGACGTGGAGCGGGCTGAGCACGGCATCATTTATGTAGACGAGATCGACAAGATCGCCCGGAAAAGCGAAAACACCTCCATCACACGGGATGTCTCCGGCGAGGGCGTGCAGCAGGCGTTGCTGAAAATCGTGGAGGGAACCGTGGCCAACGTGCCGCCTCAGGGAGGACGGAAGCATCCCCATCAGGAGTTCATCCAGATGAACACGAAGAACATTTTGTTCATCTGCGGCGGCGCTTTCGACGGGCTGGAGAAGATCATTGAAAAACGCCTGGACCAAAAGAGCATCGGTTTCGGCGCCAATGTCCAGGGAAAGAAGGAAAAGGATCTGAGCAAGATCCTCCACGAGGTCCAGCCCCACGACATCCTGAAATACGGCATCATTCCCGAGCTGGTGGGCCGTCTGCCGGTGATCGCGCCGCTGAACGGCCTCCGCCGGGAGGACCTGGTCCGCATCCTTCAGGAGCCTAAAAACGCCCTGGTGAAGCAGTATAAAAAGCTGCTGGGCTATGACGAGGTGGAGCTGGAGTTTGAGCTGGAGGCGCTGGACGCCATTGCCGGCAAGGCCATTGAGCGAAACATCGGCGCCCGGGGTCTCCGGGCCGTAATGGAGGGGATGCTGACGCAGATCATGTATGACATTCCCTCGGACCCCACCATTATCAAGGCGGTCATCACCAAGGACTGTGTGGATGGAACGGGGCAGCCCATTTTGACCCGCGACCCGGAAAAGGTGAACTACTCCGTGAAGCTGAACCCCAGCAAAAGCGGGAAAGCCCGCCCGCCCAAGTCCGCGTCTTGATGTTTAAAGAAATCCGGTCCTGGGCCGGATGGCATGATGAGAGGAAGGGACCAAACGTCCCTTCCTCTCGGGTTGTGGGGCTGAATTCCATTCCTTACCACTATTTCCCAGCCCATGGAAAGGAGCGTGACGCGCTATGGAACCGACTACGATGAATATGCCCGTTCTGGCCCTCCGGGGCCTGACGGTGTTTCCCCACATGAATCTGACTTTTGAGGTGGAGCGTCCCATCTCTATTGCCGCCCTGGAGCGGGCCATGGAGGGGGAGCAGGACATCTTTCTGGTGACCCAGCGGGAGATCGGCGTGGAGCAGCCGGAGGAAAAGGACCTGTATCAGATTGGTACGGTCTCTCATATCCGGCAAATCCTCCGCCTGTCCTCCGGCTCCGCCCGGGTCATGGTGGAGGGGCAGCGTAGGGCCCGGCTCCGTCGGCTGTGGCAGGCCTCGCCCTATCTCCAAGCCAATGTGGAGGAGCTGCCGGAGGAAGCGCCCTCCGAGGCCCGAAGCCCCCGGGCGGAGGCTTTGCTCCGTCAGACATGGAGCCTGTTCAGCGAATATGCCCAGCTCTCCGGCAGCGTCCCGGAAGAGATTGCCGCCGCCGTGATGGACAGCCGGGACGTGGGGGGGCTGGCGGATTTTATTGCCCAGAATATTTCCCTGCGTCACACGGATAAGCAGGAGATTTTGGAGGAGCTGGCCCCCTTCGTCCGTCTGCGGAAGCTGAACGCCCTGCTGGCCCGGGAGTGCAGTGTGCTGGGCTTTGAGCACGAGATGGAGGGCAAGATCCGGGACCAGCTGATCCGCACGCAGCGGGACCAGATTCTCCGCACCCAGATTCGGGTACTGCAAAACGAGCTTGGGGAGGATGACGACGAGGACGAGGTTGAGGATTACTGCCGGAGGATTCTGGAGCTGCACCTGGAAGAGGAGGCGGAAAAGCACCTGATGAAAGAGGCGGGAAAGCTCTCCCGCCAGCCTTATGGCAGTGCCGAAGCCTCGGTAATCCGCAACTATCTGGACGTGTGCCTGGAGATGCCCTGGAACACGGAAACCCGGGAACGGGTCAGTGTGGATGCCGCCCGGAAGGTGCTGGAAAAGGAGCACTTCGGCCTGGAGAAGGTGAAGGAGCGGATTCTGGAGACCATCGCCGTCCGGCAGATGAACCCGAAGGGCAAGGGGCAGATTCTTTGCCTGGTAGGCCCGCCGGGAGTGGGGAAGACCTCCATCGCCATCAGCGTCGCCAAGGCGCTGAACCGGAAGCTGGCCCGTCTCTCCCTGGGTGGCGTCCGGGACGAGGCGGATATCCGGGGACATCGGAGAACCTACATCGGTTCCATGCCTGGCCGGGTGATCGACGCCATCATCCGGGGCGGATCCATGAATCCGCTGCTGTTGCTGGACGAGATCGACAAGCTGGGGAGCGACTACCGGGGAGACCCGGCCTCCGCCCTTCTGGAGGTTTTGGACAGCGAGCAGAACCACGCCTTCCGAGATCACTACATGGAAATTCCCGTGGATTTGAGCCGGGTGATGTTTGTCACCACGGCCAATACCACGGATACCATTCCCCAGCCCTTGCTGGACCGGATGGAGGTTATCCGCCTCACCAGCTATACCGACGAGGAGAAGGTGGAAATCGCCCGCCGCCATCTGCTGCCCAAGCAGCTGTCGGAGCATGGATTGAAAAAATCCACCCTCAAGGTCTCTGACGACGTGTTCCGGGCCATTATCCGGGATTACACCCGGGAGTCCGGCGTCCGCCTGCTGGAGCGCCGGATCGCGGCCCTGTGCCGGAAAACAGACATGAAGCTGGTCTCCGGCGAGGTAAAGCGGGTCCAGGTGACGGAGGAGGACCTCCCGAAATTTCTGGACTGCCAGCCCTATCCCCCCGCCCTCCACACGGAGCGGGAGGAGGTTGGCGTGGTCAACGGACTGGCCTGGACGGAGACCGGCGGCGAGATTCTGGAGGTCGAGGCCGTCGTCTGCGAAGGCACCGGAAAGCTGGAGCTTACCGGAAACCTGGGCGACGTGATGAAGGAGTCCGCTCAGGCGGCGCTTAGCTGTATCCGCAGCCGGGCGGAGGTCCTGGGAGTAGAGGCGGAATTCTACAAGAACAAGGATATTCACGTTCACTTCCCCGAAGGGGCGGTGCCCAAGGACGGTCCCTCGGCCGGCATTGCCGTTACCACGGCCATGCTTTCCGCCCTGACGGACCGGAAGATTCAGGCGGGTCTCGCCATGACGGGAGAAGTGACCATTCGGGGCCGGGTGCTGGCCATCGGCGGACTGAAGGAAAAGACGATGGCCGCCCTGCGCAGCGGCATCGGCACGGTGCTGATTCCCAAGGACAACGTCCGGGACCTGGAGGAGATCGACCAAACGGTCCGAGCGGCGCTGAAATTCATCCCGGTGGAGACCATCGATCAGGTTTTTGCCGCGGCGCTGGTTCCCCAGCCGGAAGCGGTCCGGGAGGAGACGGCGGAGCCCCTGTTTACGCCCATGACCCGGGAAAAGACGGAAGCCGTCCTGCGGCAGTGAAGGAGGCCCTATGCCCATCAATTTTGGAAAGGCGGAATTCATCCGCTCCGCCGGAAGTAAGGAGCAGTTTTTCTGGGACGGTCTGCCCCAGTTTGCCTTTGCGGGCCGGTCCAACGTGGGGAAGTCCTCGGTGATCAACCGTCTGCTGGGCAGGAAAAACCTGGCCTATGTGGGCTCCTCTCCCGGAAAAACCACCCAGGTAAATTATTACCTGGTGGACCGGCGGGCCTATCTGGTGGACCTGCCCGGTTATGGGTACGCCAAGGTCTCCAAGGCGGAGAAGGAACGCTGGGGCCGCTTGATGGAGAGCTATTTCCAGGAGGCCCGCATCACTGCGGGGGTTTTGATCGTAGACGCCCGGCACAAGCCCACCGCCAACGATTTGACCATGCACAGCTGGTTCCGGGAGACAGGCTGTCCGGAAATCGTGGTGGCAAATAAGCTGGATAAGCTGAAAAAGAGTCAGATTGAACCGGCTCTGGCCCTGATTCGGGAGACCCTGGAGCTGAGGGAGGAGGATGTGCTTCTGCCGTTCTCCGCAGAAAAAGGCACGGGGAAGGAAGAGTTGATTCGCCTCCTGAACGCCGCTATAGAGTAAACAAGAAGAGCCGCCCATCCGGGCGGCTCTTTTGTATGCCGTTCGCTTATTGTACGATCAGGGTTTTCCCGTCCATCTCCGGCGGGCAGGCCAAACCCATAACATCCAGCATGGTCGGCGCGATATCCGCCAGCCGTCCGTCGCTCCGCAGTTCGGACCCAGCGCCGCAAAGTATAAAAGGCACAGGGTTGGTGGTGTGGGCGGTCATGGGGCTGCCGTCGGGTTCTACCATTTGCTCGGCGTTTCCGTGGTCGGCGGTAATCATGGCAATGCCGCCCATTTTCAATGTGGCGTCCACCACCTTGCCTACGCAGGTATCTACCGTTTCCACAGCTTTCACCGCGGCGTCGAATATGCCGGTATGCCCCACCATGTCGCAATTGGCGAAGTTCAGGATGATCACGTCATAGTTCCCGGACTCAATGCGCTCCACGCACTTTTCGCAGACCTCCAAAGCGCTCATCTCCGGCTGGAGGTCGTAGGTCGCCACCTTAGGGGAGGGAACCAACACCCGGTCTTCTCCGGGGAAGACGGTCTCGCTGCCGCCGTTGAAGAAGAAGGTCACATGGGCGTATTTCTCCGTCTCGGCAATGCGAAGCTGAGTCATGCCCATCTTGCTGAGGTACTCGCCCAGGCCATTGTTCACCAGCACCCGGGGGAAAGCGACCTCTACATTGGGCATGGAGGCGTCGTACTCCGTGTTGCACACAAAGGTCAGGGGGAAGAACTGCCGGGTGAAGCCGTCGAACTCCGGGTCCACCAGAGTGCGGGTGATCTCCCGGGCCCGGTCGGGGCGGAAGTTGAAGAAAATGACGCTGTCGTTGTCGGAGATGGAGCCGTCAGCGTCGCAGACGACGGGCTCCACAAACTCGTCGGTGACACCCTTTTCATAGGACTTTTTCACCGCGTCCACAGGGTCCGGGTTGTTGATGGGGCTCTCGCCGTAGACCATGGCGTCGTAAGCCTGCTCCACCCGGTCCCAGCGCTTGTCCCGGTCCATGGCGTAATAACGGCCCATCACCGTGGCGATTTTGCCCACGCCGATTTCCTCGCACTTGGCGGCGGTCTGGGCTACAAAGCCCGCGCCGGAGGTGGGAGACACGTCCCGCCCGTCCAGGAAAGCGTGGATATAGACCCGGGTGAGTCCCTTGTCCTTGGCCATTTTCAGAAGGGCAAAGAGGTGGGTCAGGTGGGAGTGGACGCCGCCGTCGGACAACAGGCCGAACAGGTGCAGGGCGGATCCTTTCTCTATGCAGGCGTCCATAGCGTGGAGGTAGGCGGGATTCTGGAAGAAGCTGCCGTCCTCAATGGCCCGGGTAATCCGGGGCAGGTCTTGGAAGACCACCCGGCCGCCGCCGATGTTGGTGTGCCCCACCTCACTGTTGCCCATCTGCCCGCCGGGCAGACCCACATCCAGTCCGGAAGCGGAGAGGGTGGTGTGGGCGAACTCCTGGAAAAAGCTGTCCAGCCGGGGGGTTCTGGCGGTTTGGACGGCGTTTCCCGTCTCTCCGCCGCCGGTGCCGAAGCCGTCCATGATGATCAAAGTAGTCGGTGTTTTATTCATTTAAAAAACTCCTTTAGGAGAATCCACTGCGCAGCCGTTGGCGGCTTTGCCGCCTTGCGGATGCGGCGTCCCCATTTGCGGGGAAAAGGGGGACGAGGTCCCCCTTTTGAGACAAGATCATTCCTGATTGGCGGCGTTGATGATATCCACAAACTTGTCGGGCTTCAGAGCCGCGCCGCCGATGAGTCCGCCGTCGATGTCGGGCTGAGCCAGCAGCTCGGCGGCGTTCTTTTCATTCATGGACCCGCCGTACTGGATGGTAACGCTCCGGGCCACGCGGGCGCCGTACAGGGAGCGGATGGTGGCACGGATGTTGGAGCAGACTTCACCGGCCTGCTCGGCGGTGGCGGTTTTGCCGGTGCCGATGGCCCAGATGGGCTCATAGGCGATGATGCAGCGGCGCAGCTTGTCGGCGGGCACGCCGAAAAGGGCGCTCTTTACCTGGAGGGCAATCCACTCGTTGGTAATACCGGTCTCCCGCTGCTCCAGGCTTTCGCCGACGCAGATGATGGGGCTCATGCCGGCGTTCAGCACGGCGTGGACCTTTTTGTTGACGGTGACATCGGTTTCACCGAAATACTGGCGGCGCTCGCTGTGGCCGATGACGACGTATTTCACACCCAGATCCTTGAGCATCTCGGCGGAAATCTCACCGGTGAACGCGCCCTTCTCTTCAAAATAGACGTTTTCGGCGCCCACGGAAATGCGCAGGTCCTTGAAGGCCTTGGCGGCGGTGGAGATGTTGCAGGCAGGGACGCAGATCAGCGTCTCGCACCACTTTGCCCGGGGCATGATCTTGCGGATATCCTCGGCGAATTTTTTGGTTTCGGTGGCGGTCATGTTCATTTTCCAGTTGCCGGCAATGACGGTCTTACGGTATCTGCGATTCATGATATGGTTACTCCTTTTATATCTGAAATGTGATGACGGGCCGGGGCGCCCGTGGGATAGCAAAGAGAATGACCTACTATTTTATAGCCCAGACAGGGAAAAATGTCAAGGGCATATTGGCTTTTTCTGAACCTTTTTCAAGGGGAACCGGGCGTTTTTACTTGTCCAGAAGGCAGGCCACGCCCGGCAGCTCTTTGCCCTCCATAAATTCCAGGGAAGCGCCGCCGCCGGTGGAGATGTGGGACATCTTATCGGCGTAGCCAAGCTGCTGTACGGCCGCCGCGCTGTCGCCTCCGCCGATGATGGTGATGGCGCCGGTTTGGCTGAGCGCTTCGGCCACGGCCTTGGTGCCCGCGGCGAATTTCTCGAACTCAAACACGCCCATGGGGCCGTTCCAGATGACGGTGCCCGCATCGGCCACAGCGCCGCAGTAGAGCTTCACGGTCTCGGGCCCGATGTCCAGGCCTTGCCAGCCGTCGGGGATTTGGCCGGCGGGGACCACCTTGCTGTCGGCGTCGGGGGCGAATTTGTCGGCGGTAACGGTGTCCACGGGCAGAAGCAGCTTCACGCCCTTGTCCTTGGCCTTCTGAATCATCTCCAGGGAGTAAGTCTTCCAGTCCTCCTCCAGCAGGGAGTCGCCAACCTTACCGCCCTGGGCGGCGGAGAAGGTGTAGGCCATGCCGCCGCCGATGATGATCGTGTCGGCGATTTCCAGCAGGTTGTTGATGACGCCGATTTTAGAGCTCACCTTGGAGCCGCCCAGAATGGCCACCAAGGGCCGCTTGGGGCTGGCCAGCGCGCCGCCGATGAAGTCCAGCTCCTTTTGAATCAGGAAACCGGAGACGGCGGGGAGGAACGCGGCGACGCCGGCGGTGGAGGCGTGGGCCCGGTGGACCGCGCCGAAGGCGTCGGACACATAGACCTCCGCCATGGAGGCCATGGCCTTGGCCAGGGCGGGGTCGTTCTTGGTCTCGCCCTTTTCAAAACGGGTGTTCTGGAGCAGGAGGATCTCGCCGGGCTTCAGGGCGGCGGCCTTGGTCTGGGCGTCGGGGCCCACCACATCGCCGGCCAGAATCACCGGCTTGCCCAGCAGCTCGCTCAGGCGGGCGGCCACCGGTTCCATGCGCAGTTCGGCAAGGGATTTCTTCCACGCTTCCTCGGTGATCGAGGCTTCGTCCTTGCCCTTTTCCAGCTGTTTCTTTTTATAGGACTCAAAGGTGGCTACCGGCTTGCCCATGTGGGAGCAGGCAATTACCGCCGCCCCCTGATCCAGAAGGTACTGAATGGTAGGCAGAGCGGCCCGAATGCGCTTGTCGTCGGTGATGACGCCGCTGCCGTCTTTGGCCATAGGCACATTAAAATCGCAGCGAAGCAGCACCTTTTTGCCGGAGACATCAATGTCTTTGACGGTCTTCTTGTTGTAATTCATGGTTAGAACTCCTCCAAAAAGCTATATTTTTCGGCGCGGAAGCGCCGGGTCAAACAGATTCGGCGGGGCCGGCCATTTCTCCCGCGTCCAGCAGGCCGGGAAAGCCGGTTTGCCGCAGGGCCTCGTAAACGCAGACGGCCACCGCGTTGCTCAGATTCAGACTGCGGGCCTCGCTCACCATGGGCAGACGGATGCAGCGGTCCTGGAAGCGCTCCCGGAAGGGCCGGGGCAGTCCGGCGGTCTCCTTGCCGAAGAAGAGCCAGCTGTCCGGCGTAAACCCGGCTTCCGTGTATGGCCGGGGAGCCTTGGTGGTGGCGAGCCAGAGATCTTGGATGGCCTCGGGACGGCGGCGGAACAGGTCTTCCAGATTTTCGTAGTCGAAAACGTCTACCAAATGCCAGTAGTCCAGCCCGCAGCGCTTCATGTTCCGCCGGATGGCGCCTTGGGAGATGTCAAAGCCCAAGGGCCGGACCAGGTGGAGGCTGGCCCCGGTGGCGGCGCAGGTGCGGGCGATATTCCCGCAGTTCTGGGGGATTTCCGGTTCCACCAGCACGATGTGGAGCATGGCGCCGTCCTCGCTTTCCTCTTGGATTCTCACGGAATAGCGTTATTGTAATCCATTACCTGGCCAAATTCAACTACATTCTTAGAAAAAATTGAGTTTTTCAGGAAAATATACCATCCGCAATCCACAAATTCTGCGAAATGCCGAAAAAGAGAGTAGAATTGCCGTGCTTTTTCTCCCTTTTCCGTAAGCTATGACAAAAACATCGAAGAAAGTGGAAAAGATTTGGAAAAAATTATAGGAACAATTTCAGCGGAACCACTGGATTTTCCCAGAATGTCTGATATAATAGATTTGCATTAGTAAAAATGTGCAGAAGTATGAGGGAGGGGATGAGCGCATGTGTTGTCTGAAGCGAGCCGTCTTATTTTTTGAGGAGGATGCCGCCGTCCCGGCGGGGTCCAAACCGCTGATGCTGGAAGCTGTGTTGTCTTGTCCCATCCTGACTTGGGCGGGGGAGCGATTGCGGGCCGACGGTGTTCAGCGGATTTTTGTTGTCTGCGGTCCCCGCTTCGCGGAGGAGGCCCGCCGCTGTCTGCCCCAAACGGCGCAGATCTCGGAGCAGTGGACGGACCTGGAGGCGTTTTTGGACACGGAGGAACCGGTGCTGGTGCTCCCACGGGCGGCCTTTCCCATGGCGGAGGCCGGGCCGGGCTTTGCGTACTCCGCCCCGGGCCGGGAGCTGGCGGGTGTCTGGCGGGAAAAGATGACCAACTATGTTCAGGGCGCAGAGCTGGTTCCCGGCTGGCTGCCGGTCTACGGGCCGGATACCGTGGCGGAACTGGAGGAGTTACTGCGCCGGCGGGGCGGGGAGGCCCCGGCGGGAAACGAGTGAACATGTCCGGTCTGCGGGACGGGACAAAAAATAAAATGACCGGCGGCCCGGTCATGGAAAGAGAGCGTTTTGGATATGATTTCACACGGGAAAGATATCAAGGTGTTTTCCGGCAACGCGAACCTGAAGCTGGCAAAGGAAATCTGCGCGCAGATGGGCACGAAGCTGGGGGAGGCCGAGGTTGGCGCCTTTTCCGACGGCGAGGTGTTTGTCTCCCTGTATGAGACCGTCCGGGGCAGCGACGTTTTCGTGGTTCAGCCTACCTGCAGCCCGGTCAACAACAACCTGATGGAGCTGCTCATCATTGTGGACGCGCTGAAGCGGGCCTCCGCAGGCCGCATAACCGCCGTCATCCCTTACTACGGCTATGCCCGGCAGGACCGGAAGGCCAAGGCGCGGGACCCCATCACCGCCAAGCTGGTGGCGAATATGATCACCGCCGCCGGAGCGGACCGGGTTTTGACCATGGACCTCCATGCCGCCCAGATCCAGGGCTTCTTTGATATTCCGGTGGACAATTTGGCGGGCAACCCCATCTTTGTGGACTATTACGCCAAGAAATTCGGCGGCAGCTGCGAGGACATGGTGGTGGTGTCTCCGGACGTGGGCTCCGTCTCCCGGGCCCGGGCCTTCGCGCAAAAGCTGCACATGCAGCTGGCCATCGTGGACAAGCGCCGCCAGCGGGCCAACCAGTGCGAGGTCATGAACGTCATCGGCGACGTGGACGGCCGGGACTGTATCCTCTTTGACGATCTGGTGGATACCGGCGGGTCCCTCTGCAACGCCGCCCAGGCTTTGGTGGACAACGGGGCCCGCAGCGTTCACGCCTGCGCCTCTCACGGTGTGCTCTCCGGGCCGGCCATTGACCGGATCAACGCCAGCCCGATTCGAGAGCTGGCCCTGCTGGATACCATTCCGGCCATCAAGCCGGAATTGAGCGACAAGGTCAAGTACCTCTCCGTGGCCCCCATGTTCTGCGAGGCCATTGAGCGAGTTTATCAGGAGGTTTCGATCTCCAAGCTGTTCCGGTAAGTTTCGTTTCTCAAGAGAAAGGAAACTCCAAAAGCCGCGCTTTACACGCAGGGGATTGCTCCGGCTTTCCACGGCGAGGCCGGTACGGCGGTTTTAGAGATATCTGACCAGACGAGGCGGGGAAGTCGTACTTCCCCGCCTACGTGGGTTGTGCGGAATGATCAAATATTGAAATGAATGGGAAAGGCGAGACCGATATGCTGTTTGGAAATAAGGGCGGCTCCTCTGTGGAGTGGCTGATCGCGGGGCTGGGAAATCCCGGGACGAAGTACGAGAATACCCGGCACAATATGGGCTTTCGCGCGGTGGAGCTGCTGGCGGAGCAAAAGGGTGTGAAGCTGAACAAGGTGAAGTTCAAGTCCGCATATAATATATGCGCCTTCGCCGGGGCCCGGTGTTTGGTGATGAAGCCTCAGACCTACATGAATCTCTCCGGCGAGGCGGTGCGGGAAGCGGCGCAGTTTTACAAGATTCCCCCGGACCATGTGCTGGTGATCTACGACGACGTATCCCTCCCGGTGGGGAAGCTGCGGGTTCGGCCCAACGGTTCCGCCGGGGGGCACAACGGGATCAAAAATATCATCGCCCATCTGGGGACCCAGGAATTTCCCCGCATTAAAATCGGCACTGGAGCCCCGGAGGACAAGGACGGCATGATCAACTGGGTCATTGGCGTCCCCTCTCAGAAGGAGCGGGAGATTCTGCTGGACGCGTTTCAGCGGGCCGTTGAGGCGGCGGAATGTGTGATTCAACACGGCTGCCAAAAAGCCATGAACAACTTTAACTGACTGCAAAGGGATTTGTCATGAAGCATCTGCTGGAAACATTGATGACCATTCCGGAGGCGGGAGAACTCCTCCGCCGGGTGGAGGGAGGAGGCTGTCCCGCCGCCGTTACAGGGCTCCAGCCCGTTCAGCGGGCCTGTCTTGGCGCGGCGGCGGCCCGGGCGGCGGGCCGTCCGGCGGTCTTCGTCTGCGGTGACGAGGGGGAGGCCCGGCAATTGGCGGGGGATCTGGAGGCCCTGCTGGGAGAGCCCCCGGTGACGCTGCTGAGCCGGGAATGGCAGCTCCGCCCCGGGGCCGTCTCCTCCCGGGATTGGGAGCGGGGCCGCTTGGCGGCTCTGTACGCCATGGCTCAGGGCGCGCCCCAGGCGGTGGTGGCCACCGCCGATGCCCTGATGGCCCGAACGCTGCCCCCGGCGCTGCTGCGAGAGCTGTCTGTGACCCTGAACGTCGGGGACCGGCAAGAGCTGCCGGAGTTAACAGACCGGCTTCTCTCCGCCGGATACACCCGCTGCCAGCAGGTGGAGGGCGTGGGGCAGTTTGCTCTCCGGGGCGGTATTTTAGACGTGTTCTCTCCCCTGATGGACCAGCCGGTCCGCTGTGAGTTTTTTGACGACGAGATCGACTCCATGGGGGCCTTCGACCCGGGCACCCAGAGGCGGACGGTAAACCTGGACTCCGCCCGGATTCTCCCCGCCGCCGAGGTTCTGCCCCGGCAGGCGGAGGGAGGCCTGGAGGGGCTGGGGGAAAAGCTTCTGGCTCTGGCCGCCCGGCTGGAAAAGAAAGGCGCTCCCGCCGCCGGACGTCTCCGGGAGGATGGAGAACGGCTGAAAAACGGCTCCGTCCCCGACGGCTGTGACCGCTATCTGGCCGCCGTCTATCCGGACGCCTCCGCCGGGGTCCGCTACCTGCCCCCGGACGCCCTGGTATTTCTCTGCGAGGCGGGCCGGGTAGACGAGCGGGTGAAGGGGGCTCTCCTCCAGAACCGCCAGGATTTGGAGGTTCTGATGGAGGCGGGGATTTTGGCGGGGGATTACGCGAAACTGCTTCTCTCCGCCGAGGAGCTCTACGCCGCCCTGGAGGCGTTCCCCGTCGTTATGGCGGGCGCTCTGCCCACCTCCCGCTATCCCTATCCGCCCAAGGGCATTTTGAGCGTCAGCGCCCGGCAGCTCAGCTCCTACGGCGGCAGCCTGGAGACCGCCGTCACAGACCTGGAGCAGTACCGGGAGAACGGCAGCGCCGTTCTGCTCCTCTGCGGCGGAGAGACCCGGGCAAAAAACCTCCACAATCTCCTGACGGAGCGGGGCATTCCCGCCGCCCTGGACATCCGGGGAACGGCCATGCCCGCCCCGGGGGAGATTCGGATTGCGCTGGGGGCCCTGTCCGCCGGGTGCGAGTGGCCCGCCCTGAAGCTGGCGGTGCTGACAGAGGGGCAGCTGATCGCCCCCTCCCGAAAGCGGGCGCGGCTGAAAAAGGACTCCAACCGCCAGAAAATCCAGTCCTACACGGACTTGAAGCCCGGCGACCTGGTGGTGCACACCCACCACGGCGTGGGCCGCTTCGCGGGCATCCAGCGAATGCCGGTGGACGGTGTGGAGAAGGACTATATCAAGATCAACTACGCCGGAGGGGACTGCCTCTACGTCCCCGCTACGGCCCTGGACCTGGTGAGCAAGTATATCGGCGGCGGAGAGGACGGCGAGGGCCGCCAGAAGCTAAACAAGCTGGGAGGCACGGAGTGGGCCAAACAGAAGACCCGGGCCAAAAAGGCCGTCAAGGACTTGGCCAAAGGCCTGACGAAGCTCTACGCCGAGCGCCAGCGCTGTCCCGGCTTCGCCTTCTCCCAGGATTCCCCTTGGCAGCGGGAGTTTGAGGAGGCGTTTCCCTACGCGGAGACCGACGACCAGCTCCGGGCCATTGCGGAGATCAAGAAGGACATGGAGCGACCCCGTCCCATGGACCGCCTGCTCTGCGGCGATGTGGGCTACGGAAAAACGGAGGTGGCCCTCCGGGCGGTGATGAAGTGCGTGCTGGACGGGAAGCAGGCGGCCATTCTGGTGCCCACCACCGTCCTGGCCCAGCAGCACTACGCCACGGCCATGGGGCGCTTCCGGGATTTCCCGGTACGGATTGAGGTGCTGTCCCGCTTCACTCCGCCCAAGGACCAGAAACGCATTCTGGAGCTGGCGAAGGAGGGACGGGTGGACCTGCTCATCGGCACCCACAAGCTGCTGCAAAAGGGCATGGAGTTCAAGGACCTGGGGCTGCTCATCATTGACGAGGAGCAGCGTTTCGGCGTCAGCCATAAGGAGCGGTTGAAAGAGATGAGCCGCCAGGTGGATGTGCTGACCCTGTCCGCCACGCCCATCCCCCGGACGCTGAACATGGCCCTGTCGGGCCTTCGGGATATGTCCGCCATTGAGGAGCCCCCGGCGGACCGCCAGCCGGTCCAGACCTACGTGCTGGAGCACGACTGGGCTATTTTGGAGGACGCGATGCGGAAGGAGCTCAGCCGGGGCGGACAGATTTACTACCTCCACAACCGGGTGGACAGCATCGACCTCACCGCCTCCCGCATCCAGAAGATGCTGGGGCCGGAGGTCCATGTGGTCACCGGTCACGGGAAGATGAGCGAGCAGGAGTTGTCCGCCGTTATGGGGGCTATGGTAAACGGAGAGGCGGACGTGCTGGTCTGTACCACCATCATTGAAACGGGAATCGATATCTCTAATGTCAACACCCTGATCATTGAGGACGCGGACAAAATGGGCCTGGCTCAGCTCCATCAGATTCGGGGCCGCATTGGCCGCAGCGCCCGCCGGGCCTACGCCTATCTGACCTACCGGAAGGGGAAGGTGCTCCAGGAAATCGCCGCCAAGCGCCTCTCGGCCATCCGGGAGTACGTGGAGTTCGGCTCCGGCTTCCGCATTGCCATGCGGGACCTGGAAATCCGGGGGGCAGGAAACCTCCTGGGACCGGAGCAGTCCGGGTACCTTCTCAGCGTGGGCTATGACCTTTACCTGAAACTCCTGGAGGAGGCGGTACTGGAGGAGCGGGGCGAGGAGAGGCGGATTGAGACGGAGTGCTCCGCCGACCTGACCGTCAACGCCAACATTCCGGAGCGTTACGTGTCTTCTCCGGAGCAGCGGATGGACCTCTACCGCCGTATCGCCGCTATTCGCTCCAACGACGACGCGTCGGACCTGCTGGACGAGCTGCTGGACCGCTATGGAGAGGTTCCCAAGCCGGTGCTGGCGCTGCTGGATGTGGCTCTGCTCCGGGCGGCGGCGGCCAAGGCCGGTGTTTCGGACATCACCCAGAAACGGGACGTTCTCCGTTTCCAGCTGGCGGTCTTCCGGCCCGAGGCGGTGGTGCGGGTCTGCGGACTGAACAAATACCGCCAGCGTTTGACGGTGGCCGCCGGAGACGCCCCGGCTTTGACTTTAAAGCTGAAGCCCGGAGCCGGCACCCTGGAGAGCGCCATGGAGCTGGTGGAGGATTTGAAGCTGCAAGCACAGGAATAGGCGCGAAGCGCGGAGGCTCGTTTGGGCCTTCGCGCTTTGTCATATCTTCCGGTCCTCTCCCATATAATGGTTCGGACAACCTTATGGGAGGAGTGGGAGCGATGGGGAAACGGATTGCGGCCGTGGTCCTGGTTTTGTGCCTGAGTCTCAGCGGATGCGCCTTGAAAAAAGAGGAGGAAGACGCCACCCTTCTGGGCCGGGCGGCGAAGCTGGGGGAGGAGCTGGCGCTGCTGACGGTGGACGGCCGGGAGGTCCCGGCCTGGCGCTATCTCTACTGGCTGGCCTTTACCTGCGACCAGATTCGGGAGAAATACAAGGATTCCGGCCTGACCCTGGACTGGGAGGCCCCTGTTTCCGGCGGCACCCTGGCGGACTATGCCAAGGACCAGGCCTTGGCCAACACGGCGCTTTACGCCACGGTGGAAAACTGGGCGGTCCGCTATGGCTGCGTGCTCAGCGAGACGGAGCGGGCCGCCCTGGTGAAGACCTGGGAAGAGCAGTCGGCGGCCCACGGCGGGGAAGAGGCGTACTTAAAAGAGCTGGCGGCTCTTGGGTTGGACCGTGTCCGGGCGGAGGAGCTGACGGAGGTGGGGATGCTCTACGCAAAGCTCTATAACCTCTGCCTCACTGAGGGCAGCGAGCTTTCCGGGCTCCTGGACGGGACGGACAGCCTGACGGTGGACCGCATTCTGATCTCTGCCGGGGAGGACCGGGAAGCGGCCCGGGAGAAGGCGGCGGAGGTATTTTCCCGTCTCAACGGCGCGGAGGACCCGGCGGCGGCGTTCCCGGTCCTGGCGGCGGAAGGGGACGACGCGGCAGGTCCCCGGACGCTGCTGCCGGGGGACGGAACTCTGCCCCAAGCGCTGGAGGAGGCGGCCAAGGCCCTGGAGGAGGGCCAGTTTTCCGGGATTCTGGAGTCGGAGGAGGGCTTTTCCATTCTCCGCCGCCTGGCGTCGCAGGGGGAGGCTCTGGCGGGGGAGGCGTTTGACCGCCTGCTCCAGGAGACCGCCGAAGGGGCGCTGGTCCAGACCACGGCGGACTATGACCGTTTGGACGCTGCCTCTTTTGACAAAGCCTTGACGGAGCTGCGAGAGACGGAGGAGTAGGGCAGACCGCTTTCTGGAAAAATTCGTCACCTTGACGAAAACAACCTTGATTTTGTCAAAGATTTAACGAAACTGTAAAACCTGACGAAAGGCCATTGACGAAACGGGGAGGAGTCTCTATAATGATACACAGAGAAAGGCGGTCAGCGGTTTGTCAAAAAATTGGCAATCCGTGCCCCGTCTCGCCCGTTGAGACTCCGGCGGCCCGCCGAGCCGCCAAAATATTACAAATACGGAGGAACATCATGAAAGATCTTTATGTCGTGAACTGCTGCCGTACCGCCATCGGCTCCTTTGGCGGCAGTCTGAAGAACACTCCCGCTGCGGAGCTGGGCGCGATCGTGGTCAAAGAGGCCCTGAACCGCGCTGGTGTGAAGCCGGAGAACGTGGATGAGGTCATGTTCGGCTGCATCCTCACCGCCGCCCAGGGCCAGAACGTGGCCCGTCAGGTCTCCATCAAGGCCGGCATTCCCTATTCCGTTCCCGCCTATACCGTGGGCATGGTCTGCGGCTCCGGCATGAAGTCTCTCATCGAGGGCGCCCGTTCCATCCTGGCCGGGGACGCCGACGTGGTGGTCTGCGGCGGTACCGAGAACATGAGCGCCGCTCCCTTCGCCTCCATGGATGCCCGCTGGGGCGCCCGCATGGGCGACAAAAAGCTGGTGGACACCATGATCAAGGACGGCCTGTGGGACGCCTATAACAACTACCACATGGGAACCACCGCCGAAAACATCAACGACGTCTGGGGCATCACCCGCCAGGAGCAGGACGAGTTTGCCGCCGCCTCCCAGCAGAAGACCGAGGCCGCCCAGGCCGCCGGCAAGTTTGACGACGAGATCGTCCCCGTCCCCGTAAAGGTCAAGCGGGACATGGTGGACTTCAAGAAGGACGAATATCCCAAGGCCGGCGTCACCGCCGAGGGCATCGCCAAGCTCCGGGGCGCTTTCCCCGTGGGTCCCGAGTCCCCTAACCCGGATGTGGTCCATACCTTCGAGCTCACCGGCAAAAAGGAAACCGAGGATAAGGGCCAGCAGCGGGTCACCGCGGCTAATGCCTCCGGTATCAACGACGGCGCGGCGGCCATTGTTCTGGCTTCCGGCGAGGCTGTGGAGAAGTACGGCCTGAAGCCCATGGCTAAGCTCATCGGCTGGGGTCAGGGCGGCGTCGATCCCAAGATCATGGGCGTGGGCCCCGTGCCCGCCTCCCGTCAGGCCATGGCGAAAGCCGGCGTGACCATCGACGACATCGACCTGATCGAGGCCAACGAGGCCTTTGCCGCCCAGTCCATCGCTGTGGGCCGGGAGCTGGGCTTCGACATGGCGAAGGTCAATGTCAACGGCGGAGCGATTGCTCTGGGCCACCCCGTGGGCGCTTCCGGCGCGCGGATCATCGTCACTCTGCTCCACGAGATGCAGAAGCGGGACGACGCCAAGAAGGGCCTGGCCACCCTCTGCATCGGCGGCGGCATGGGCGTTGCCACTATCTTCGAGAAGTGCTGATCTTTTTCTTGAAAGAAAAGGATGCAAAAGAACGTTTCTCCGCTCTGGCGGTTTGTTGACTGGCCAGGCCGGAGCGGCGGCAAGAACATCTAAATTGCAAAGAGGGGCCTTCGGGTCCCTCTTTGGCTGTTGAGGAGAGATAAGAATGCAGGAACATTTTCAGGGTTTGGGCCATGTGGCAATTTATACCCGGGATATTGAGGAGAGCATCGCCTTTTATGAGAAGCTGGGCGGCGCGGTAAAGGGCCGGGGCGGCGTGACCACTCCGGCAGGGGAGAAGAAACTGGCGCTGGTGTTTTTTGGCGGCATCACGTTGGAGCTGATTCAAAGCCCCACGGACATGCCCATGGGGGAAGGGAACGTCCCCCACTTCGCCCTGCTGGTGGATGATCTGGACGCTGCGACCGCGGCGGTCCGGGCGGCGGGAGTGGACACCTTCCTGACGCCGGAGAAAAAGGTCCTGCCGGACCTTTTCGGGGGCTTGCAGAACTGGTTTTTTGCCGGTCCCTCAGGGGAACAGATTGAGCTGCTGCAAATGCTATAAAAGGAAACGGGCTTTCACTTTGTGTGAAAGCCCGTTTTGCGTAACCGTCCAATCAGTGAAACAATTTTCGCGCCACCCAGATGAACAGGCACGCGCCCGCTACGTCTACAATAAGGTTGGCAAACCAGCCGTAGGCGTAAAAGCCGAACAGGCCGAATACCGTGCTGCCCACGGCGGAGCCTACGATACCGATGATGACATTGCGGAGGAATCCGCCGTCGGTATCCATCAGCTTCCCGGCAATCCAGCCCACCAGCGCACCCATAATCAGCGAGCCGAGCAAATGAAACATCGTCGAAACCTTCCTTTCTCAATCCTCAATATATTCCCGCACCCGGTAAACCGCGCCAATCTCTTCCTCGCAGATTTTCCGGCAGCGTTCGATTTCCTCCTTGGGAATCGTGTCCACCACTGTCATCATCACTGTGGGAACATACTGTTTCAATTCCCTGGCGAAGGACTTCATGGCCTCATAGGCCCCGGTTTGGACCGGGTGGCAGAGGGCGTCGTACTTTTCCGCCGTGTCGGTGTTCAGAGAGATCGACACCATGTCGAACCGTCCGGCGAAATCCGGGCAGATGTCCCGGCCGTGAATCAGGTTTCCGGTGCCGTTGGTGTCCATGCGGACGAAGGGCTTTTTGCCCTTAGACTTCAATTGGTCGATGACCCAGCAGATGTCGTCGATTCGGTAGCTGGGCTCGCCGAAGCCGCAGAAAACCAGCTGCTTGTATTGGGACAGGTCCCGGCTTTCGATGTCCGCCAGAATCTCCTCCCGGGTGGGTTCCCGTTCCAGCCAGAGGTTGTGGGTGTAGATGCTTCCCCCGTGTCCGTTGTGCCGGAGGCAGAACTCACAGTTGAAGTTGCAGCGGTTTGTGGTGTTGACGTACAGGTTTTCCCCGTACTCATAGGTGATGGTAAAGCCTTTTTCCATAGCTGGTACTCCTTTATTGGTCGTAGCTGTAAAGGTGAAAATCTTGCAGGGTGAACACGCCGTCCCGATAGCGGACGGCGGCCGAGGTTTCCGCCACGTAGCAGGGGGCCGCGCTGTCCGGCGGGCTCAGGCAGAAGGCGCCCCGGAACCGGAGGCCGCCCCAATCCTCTGTGCTGAATCCGGCGATCATGCCGGAAGAGGGTTTTTCCAGGTCCAGGCCCTCATGGCTGAACTCCACCAGTTCATGTCCCAGCATGGCGAAGGTTCTTCCGCCAAGTTCGGCGGTGCCGAACAGCTTGGGGACCTCCTCCTGCCAGATGCTTTCGGGAAAAGCGTAGTCCGTCAGGGTCCCGTCCGGGCCCTTCTCCAGAATATGCAGCTCTTCGATGGAGACCCCGGTCCCGCTGCCGGTGTAGCAAATGACAATTAGTTCGTCCTCCCAGTCGCCGTCCGCGTCGAAGCAGTCCATTCTGGGCAGGATTGTCCGGGGTGTAAGAAAGTCCCAATCGAATTCCGCCAGGCTGTCTCCCCAGCGAATGAGGGCGGGACTCTCTCCGTTGGCCTGATAAGGGGCGGCATAAAAGGCCGCGCCGCTCTCCGGCGCTTCCGCCAGAAAGCCCACCACGCCGCCGTGGATCCAGCCCTCTGCGTTATATCGGGGATCGGCTAGGGAGGGCGGCAGGTCATAGTTCTCTGCTGGGGCCCGGCCCTCCGTGATGACAGCCGGAGCGGAAAGAGGTTCCAGTGGGCGGGCTTCGGGCAGGGAGAAGGATTCTTCCGCCGCTGGAGGCGCGTTCGCTGGAGCTTCCGAATCCGCCGGGGCTGTGGTTCCGCATCCCGCCAGCACCGCCAGGGCCAGCAGGGAAGAAAGAGCGGAATGCCTTAGACTCATGGTTGTGTCTCCTCAATCAGCTGCCGTAAAGATGAAAATCGTGTAGAGAAACACGCCGTCCGTGTAATGTACTTGGGCGGCATAGGGGGCAATATAGTTTATAATGCGCCGGCAGAAGGGGAATCCATCCTCTGCTCAATCCCACCAGAAATACCATTTGGTGGATTTTGCGAGAGTATCCGCCAGATAGCCTACAGATTCACAGCCCTGGTCCACGATGTCCGGACAGAAGGTATACTGCTCCAGGGCCAGGTCCATGGCCGCTTCCCGTCCCACCGGGGCGGGGAGGGCATACTCCAGCACGTCCCGGGTGATCACTGCCGGGACAGCTTTGTAGGCTTCATACCAGTATTTCGCGATGGCCATCTGCTCTTCATTGGAGGGGCACTCGTTCCAGCCGCCGAAGGGGACATGGGCGAAGACCTCCCAGGGGTGCTTCACCGGGATTTCCGCCAGTACCAGGGGAATGGTTTTCCCATGGAAATCTGAGATGCCCAGGAAACGGTCGACCGCTTCGCCGCCTTCCATGGGGCCCAGGACCTCCTGACTGGGCCAGTCCCAGCCGTCCTCCTCCGCGCACTCCTTATTCTGGGCGGCCATGCGGGCCAGGAGGGCCCTGCCGTCTTCTATAGGCTGAGCAAGGAGCCTCTGACGGTGCTCCTCCGGTGTTTCATTCTCCAGCCATTTGAATCCCTCCAGAGGGGAGTCGTCCCCAACGGCGATGAGGACGGGGACGAAGCGCTCCGGAGCCGGCGGCGTTTTTGTGAAAAAACGCTGGAGGAGTCCCGGCTGCGTGGAGGAGCTACGCCCCGCCCGCCTCCGGGCTTCCTGGTAGGCGGTTATAATGGGAGCGGGGTCCGCCATGGGAGGAAATTCCTTGCAGGGACAGTTTAAGACCGCCGTTTGCTTTTCATACATGGTTGGAAGCCTCCGTTTCGATAGGAATCTTTGGGAAGAGGCGCAGACCGTTCTCCCAGGTAATCCGGGTCATTTCCTCCGGTGAAACGCCCTTCCATTCCGCCAGTTTCCCGATGATATAGGGAAGATTCCGGCTGTCGTTCCGCTTTCCCCGGAGAGGGACCGGGGAGAGATAGGGGGAATCCGTCTCCACCACGATGCGGTCCAGGGGCGTGACAGCCACAACCTCCGGGGCCTTCTGTGCGTTTTTATAGGTGATGGGACCGTCAAAGCCCAAGAACCATCCACGTTTCAGCAGCTCCTCCGCCATCTCAGGGCTGCCGGAGAAGCAGTGGAACACTCCCCGTACCTCGGGATATTCCAGCACGATGGCCAGGGAATCCCCATGGGCCTCCCGGTCATGGACGATGATGGGCAGGCCAAGCTCTGCCGCCAGCTCAATCTGCCGCCGGAAGACCGTCTGCTGGAATTCCCGGGGAGGGTTGTCCTTCCAATAGTAGTCCAGTCCAATCTCCCCCACGGCCACTACCTTCTCGTGTCCGCACAGCGCCCGGAGAGCGGCGAACTCCGCCTCTCCGGTTCCGGCGCAGTCGGAGGGATGGATGCCCGCGGCGGCGTAGACAAAGGAATACCGCTCTGCCAGGGCCACGGCGGCCTGGGAGCTCTCCAGCTCACATCCCGGGTCCACCACCAGACCAACCCCGGCGGCAGGGAGGGAGGAGAGGATTTCGTCCCGGTCGGCGGTAAAGCCATTGGAATCATAGTGGGCATGGGTATCGAAAATAGGCATATTAGAACCTCCTGGCAAAACAAAAAGGACATCCGAACGGATGCCCTTTTGGCCTGACGGCCTCCGGGCATTCACACGGAAGCGTCACTCCCCCGGAAACGGGGATATGTTTGGATCAACCGATCCGATTGAGCTTCAGGGTCATGGCGCTCTTTTTGTGAGCGGCCGCGTTCTTGTGGAGAACACCCTTCGCCACAGCCTGATCGACCTTCTTCACCGCAACCTTGTAAGCGCCATCGGCATCGGTGCGATTGCCCTCTGCGGCGGCGGCCTCGAACTTTTTGATCGCGGTCTTGAGATCGGACTTCGTGGCCTTGTTGCGGGCGTTCCTCGCCTTTCCGATGAGGACGCGCTTTTTGGCAGACTTGATATTCGGCAAACCAAACACCTCCTTTGGCCGTTGATTTCATGCGGGCAGGACAAGTCCTACCGTACAGACCTATATTTTAGCAGGGAAAGACCCAAAAAGCAAGGTTTTTTTTTCATATTTTCTTGAGATTCTCAGAATGAGGAAAAGGAAGGGATTTTTCCGGTATTTTTAAGGGGTCAAGCTCATAAAATAGATGGAAACAAGCGGGAAAAATCTCCTGAAGGAGGGGACGGCATGACTTCACGGCAGGCGGGACGGCGGCTGATGACCGCACGAAGGCAGAGCGTTGGAAGCGTCCGGGGCGGAGCGCGCCGCAGACAGGGGGAGTCCCTGACGGCAAAAGACCTGCGGCGGCTTTTACAGCTGGTGGCGTGCGGCAGTGTCTTTGTGGCACTGGTGGCGGCAAAGCTGCTGCTTCCGGCGAAAATGGCGACATTCAATGAAAAACTGTCCGCCGCAATGGAACGGAACATGGATGTTCAGGCGGTATTTTCCGCTGTGGGCCGGGCCTTTTCCGGAGAAGAAGGCGGCGTGGGAGCGGTTTATCAGGCGGTGTTCCACCCTCAGGAGGAGGCGGTCCAGACCAGCGCCGTCTCCCAACCCGAAGAACCCTCGGAGGGAATGACCACCCGAAAGACGCCAAGGCTTCAAGACGGCGCGGCGTTGGAAACCCTGCGGAGCTACCGGGAAAATTCCGCTTCCCCCACGGAGAAGGCCCCCGCAGAAGCGCTTCAATCGGCCTCGAACCTGGCCTATGTTCTGTACTCCCAGGAAAATCTTCCCCAAGGAGTCAGCATGGAGCAGGCCCTTCTGGGCTTTGACTACTGCGCGCCGGTGGCCGGTACGCTCAGCTCCGACTTCGGCTACCGGGAACACCCGACGGAGGGAGAGGAGCGCTTCCACTACGGTGTGGATTTGGCGGCGGACGCGGGGACGGAGGTGCGGTGCTTTGCCGACGGCACCGTCACCGCCGTGGGAGACAGCAGCAGCTATGGCCGCTACTGCGTCGTGGCCCATGAGGGGGGCTATTCGACTCTCTATGCCCATTGCAGCCGGATTACGGCCTCCTCCGGCGCGGCGGTGAAGCGGGGAGAGAAGATCGCCGAAGTGGGGGAGACCGGCATGGCCACCGGGCCCCACCTGCACTTTGAACTCCAGCGGGAGGGGACTTACCTGAATCCCATTTACTATGTCTCCTCCCTGTAACATTCGGATAAGCGGCGGCTTGGTTCTTCTTGCCGCCTGGTTTGTCCTGGCCAACGGCTGGGAGCCCCTGGCTACGGTGCTGGGGGCCGCCGCCGTCCATGAGCTGGGGCACTGGGCAGTGCTTCGAGCGCTGGGGGCGGAGGTGACGGGTTTTCGCCTCAACGTTTTGGGCGCGGTTCTGGAAACGGACAGCCGCCGCCTGTCCTATGGCGGGGAGCTGGCGGCGGTGCTGGCCGGGCCCGCCGGAAATCTCCTGGCGGCGCTCGTCCTGACAGCTTTGGGTAAGGGCCGCTGGCCCGCCGCCGTGGGGGCGAACCTGGTGCTGTGCGCCTTCAATCTCCTGCCGGTCCGCCCCTTAGATGGGGGCAGGGCGCTGTATCTTCTGGCTTCCTGGACGGCGGGTCCGGCGGCGGGAGAGACGGCGGTTCGCTGGGCCGGCGGCGTGACGGCGGCGGCTCTGGCGGCGCTGATCGCCTGGGTTATGCTGCGGACCGGTGGAAGCCTGTGGCTGCTGCCCACGCTGCTGGCCAGCGTCTATTGGGGGGCGCTGCCCTGGCGGTCCGGCGGATGTCTGTAAGGAGCGGAAAGATCCGGGCTTAGGCAATGGCGTTTTGCAGCTGTTCCAGGAGATACTCTCCAAGGTCCGGCCGGTCCGATTCGGCGTCCGTTTGAAGGGCCGTCAGAGCGGCGTGGGCTCTGGCGATTTTCCGGATGTCGGCCTCTTCCCGCAGGGACTCAATCCAGGCGTCCAGATACTTCATCAGCTTATTCCACGCATCTTCTTCCTCCTCGTTTTCCTTGGCTTTCTTCATCCGGTCCAGGGCGGAGGACTGAAAATCCGCCAGGGCGGAGAGAAGGTCCTTTTTCATGAGAACGCTGTGGTCCAGGGCGGCGGCGCTCCGAGGGGCTCCGTTTCCGGAGGCATAGGGCTGATACAGGGCCAGCAGCTCCGCCGCCTCGGCCTGGCAGGCGCCGCCGAAATGGCGGTCATATTGGTGGCGGTCAATCATGCTGAGGTAATCGCGCCGCTCCATGATGTCGCCGGTTTCCAGACCGGTGGGGACTACGCCCAAAGAGAGCCCGCCCTGATACGCGCCGGTCTTTTGCAAATAGCCGAACAAGGCGGCCAGCTCTGCGTAGGAGGCGTTGGAAGGGTCGATGTCCTTGATGCGGCAGGTAAAGTCGTAGGGGCCGCTGTCCGAGGCGCCGGTGACACGGACGATGGGGTCCTCGGGGGTGGAGTCCGCCGTGTACTCCGCGTAGATGGTCTGCATCGTATGGTTCTGACCGGCATGGGAGCCGGAAAAGACCGTGTTTTCGTTGGGCAAGCGGAGATGGATATCAGGCCCCTGGATACAGGCGGCGTTGGCGGAGGTCTGGGCCAGCCGCTCCTGGAAGGAAAGCCCCGCCGGTTTGTTCCCCCCGGCGGCAAACCGGCGGCTTTCCGTGGGGGACTGGGTGCTGAGGAGATTTTGAACGCTCATGGAAACGACATCCTTTCTTTGTGCTTCTGAATAAAAAGACAGAAAGCGGCTGTGAGGGTATCACGACCGCTTTCTGTTCCTTGCGTTTTGTCCTCGCAATCCGTTGCGAAGAGGATTATTTCGCGTATTCGACCACCTTGGTCTCCCGGAGGACATGGACCTTGATCTGACCGGGGTACTCCATTTCCTCCTCGATCTTCTTGGCCAGATCCCGGGCCAGAATGACCATCTGGTCCTCACTGACCTGCTCGGGCTTCACCATGACCCGGACCTCCCGGCCCGCTTGAATGGCGAAAGCCTTGTCCACGCCGGGATAGGAGCCGGTAATGGTCTCCAGCTGCTCCAGGCGCTTGATGTAGTTCTCCAGATTTTCACGGCGGGCGCCGGGCCGGGCGGCGGAAATGGCGTCCGCAGCCTGAACCAGGCAAGCGACGATGGTTCTGGGCTCCACATCGTTGTGGTGGGCCTCGATGGCGTGGATGATCTCTTCTTTCTCCTTGTACTTCCGGGCGAATTCCACACCTAGGGCCACATGAGTGCCCTCCATCTCGTGGTCCACGGATTTGCCCAGGTCGTGGAGCAGTCCGGCCCGTTTCGCGGCCTGGACATCCACGCCCAGCTCCGCCGCCATCATGCCGGCGATATGGCTGACCTCCACGGAGTGCTGGAGAACGTTCTGGCCGTAGCTGGTGCGGTAATGGAGGCGGCCCAGCATCTTCACCAGCTCCGGGTGGAGGCTGCGGATGCCGCACTCGAAGACCACCCGTTCGCCCTCGGCCTTAATGGTGGCGTCCACCTCCCGGCGGGCCTTCTCCACCATCTCCTCAATGTGAGTGGGGTGGATACGCCCGTCGGAAATCAGCTTTTCCAGGGCCAGACGGGCAACCTCACGGCGGACCGGCTCGAAGCAGGAGACGGTGATGGCCTCCGGCGTGTCGTCGATGATGAGATCCACGCCCGTCAGCGTTTCGATGGTGCGGATATTCCGGCCTTCCCGGCCAATGATACGTCCCTTCATCTCGTCATTGGGCAGGGGAACCACACTGACGGTCATGTCGGCCACCTGATCGGCGGCGCAGCGCTGGATGGCCTGAGCCACGATCTCCCGGGCCCTGGAGTCGCACTCCTCTCTCATCCGGGACTCGACCTCTTTGATTTTGAGGGCGGTCTCGTGAGTGACCTCGGCCTCCACCTGGTCGATGAGGTACTGCTTGGCCTCCTCGGTGGTGAAGCCGGAGATGCGCTCCAGCATTTCGGTCTGGCCGCGCTTGACAAGCTTGATCTCCTCGGTTTCCTTGTCAATGGCGGCGTGCTTCTGGGTCAGGGACTCTTCTTTCTTTTCCACGGCCTCGATCTTACGGTCGAGGTTTTCCTCCTTCTGCTGCAGGCGGTTTTCCTGCCGCTGAAGGTCGGCGCGGCGTTCTTTGACTTCCTTTTCGTACTCGCTGCGGTTTTTTAAGATCTCCTCCTTGGCTTCCAACAGGGCCTCGCGCTTCTTGGATTCGGCGCTTTTGATGGCCTCGTTGACAATGCGCGTTCCCTCTTCCTCGGCGCTGGAGATTTCTTTTTCAGAGACGTTCTTCCGATAGCGAATACCAAGCGGGAAGCAGAGCACGCCGCCGGCCGCCAACCCGATCAGGAAGGCGATGATAGCTTGAATCACGGCTGCTGATTCCTCCATTCAATTTTGGTATTGCCGCGGAAAACCCGCTTCAAAAAACCGTCAACACGCCCGTACGGCGGAGGGGCTCTGTTTTCCCTCCAAGGGCATGGATGTCCCCGGGGCGGTATGGCCGCCGGCGGCTGTCGGACATGGGTTTCCTTGTGTTCCGCCCGCGTCCCGAATGAGGGACGCCGGTCTTCCGGGGGCGGAATGGTTTTCGCTGTTGGGCGCATTGCCGGCTTTCAAAACGGAACCCGCGGACAGGTGCGTTTTAGAAAACGACCGAAGGACACCCCTTTGCCCTCCGACGGCAATCTGTCTTTAGTTTAAACGTTTACTGGACCGCTGTCAAGAAAAATCCTCAAACCGGCGGAGAAATCCCAAGAAATTTTTGGAAGGAACAGAAAAGCTCCGGCCAATTGAGGGAGAAACCGCTCCGGTCAGGTGTCGATATACGCGGCGGCGGCGTAGCCCACGTGCCCGTCGTGATGGACGACGTACCAGCCCTGCCACTCGCCGTAGATGGTCACTTGGGTTCCGTTGGGAAGATTGGCGATAATGCTTCCGGTAGGAGAGGGGTAGCTCCGCAGGTTCAGGGTACCCCAGTTGAGGGCCACGGCGCCCTGAACGGGATCCATGGGGTAGATGAACGGCAGACCGAAAAACTCGGTGAGGGCCCGGGCAAGCTGCTGGGCGATGGCGTCCATGTGTCCTTCCACCCAAGTGGCGTCGGACCAGTTGTCGTGGTAGCCGATTTCCACCAGCACCGCCGGAGCGTTGGACTGGGCCACCTCGCCCAGGGTGGTGGTGGAGCGGGTGGTGACCTTGCCGGGGAGGGGATAGATTTTCCGGAGCTCCTGGGCAATGAGCTCCGCCGCCCGCTGGCCCTGGCGGCTGCCGGGGTAATAGAAGGCGATGATTCCCCGCTCCTCGCCGTAGCGCCCCTCCGGCGCACCGTTGGAGTGCAGGGCCAGGTAGAGGTCATAGGTCCCCCGGTTGGCCTCCCGGATGGAGGACCCGGCGGTCATTTCAGGCCGGTTGCGTTTGTACTGTATTCCGTTGGAAAGAAGATAGGGGACCAGAGCGTCCGCCAAAAGGTTCATATTGTATTCTTCCGAGCCGCTGCCGGTGACATAGCTGTTCCACTCCTGTGTGGAGGGACTTAAATAAATCGTAGGCATGATGATTCCTCCTTCTCCTTGAATCCTATGGAAATCCGGCGGAAAGTGTGCTATATTAGAGAGAAGAAAATCCGGCAGGAGGATATATCCTATGAAAACAGAGCGGCTCTACCCCAGCGTCACCGTTACCCCAAAGGCCGAAGCGGCCATTCTCCGGGGGCACCCCTGGGTTTACGACGCGGAAATTTTATCCATGGACGGTACGCCGGAAAACGGTGGACTGACGGATGTGCGGAGCCGTAAGGGCGCGTATCTTGGCACCGGCTTTCTGTCGGAGAAGTCGAAGATCCGGGTCCGCCTGCTTTCCCGGAACGCCAACGACCGCTTTGACGCCGCGTTTTGGGAGCGAAAGCTCCGCTGGGCCTGGGAGTACCGGAAAACCGTCATGGCCCCGGAGGATCTGGACGCCTGCCGTGTGGTCTTCGGGGAGGCGGATATGTTCCCCGGCCTGACGGTGGACAAGTTCCATGATCTCCTCAGCGTCCAGGTGTTGTCCGTGGGTATGGAGCGGATCAAGGAGCTGCTTCTGCCCCTGCTGGTCCGCGTTCTCCGGGAGGACGGGCAGACTGTCCGCGGCGTCTTTGAGCGGAACGACGCCGCCCTTCGGGAAAAGGAGGGGCTGGAGCAGTACAAGGGCTGGTTTCCGCTCCCGGGGGAGGCCTTGCCGGAGTCCCCGGTGACGGAAATTGTGGAAAATGGGGTGAAGTATCTGGTAGATGTAGAAAACGGCCAGAAGACCGGCTTTTTTCTGGACCAGAAGTACAATCGCCGGGCCGCAGCCAGACTGGCGGAGGGAAAGACGGTGCTGGACTGCTTTACCCACACCGGATCCTTTGCCCTGAACGCCGCCCTGGGCGGAGCGAAGCATGTCACCGCAGTGGACGTGTCGGCCTCCGCTGTGGAGATGGCCCGGGCCAACGCGGAGCGAAACGGTCTGAGCGGTGTAGTGGACTGCGTGTCCGCCAATGTTTTCGAGCTGCTTCCGGCCCTGGAAAAGGAGCCGGTGAAGTACGACTACATCATCCTGGACCCGCCGGCTTTTACCAAGTCCCGGAAGACAGCGGCCAACGCCATGACAGGCTACAAGGAGATCAACTACCGGGCAATGAAGCTGTTGCCCCGGGGCGGATATCTGGCTACCTGCTCCTGTTCCCACTTCGCGGAGGAGGAGAAATTCACGGCGATGCTCCACGCCGCCGCCCGGGACGCCGGGGTCCGCCTCCGGCAGATTGAGGCCCGGCAGCAGAGCTGCGACCACCCGATCCTGTGGGGAGTGGAGGAGACAAATTACCTGAAGTTCTATTTGTTCCAAGTGGTGTAAAGGAGAATACCTTTGTGAAAAAAGCGGGAATTTTATGCGCCAGCGATACGGAACTGGCCCCTTTTTTAAGGACTATGGATATCCACCGGATCACGGAAAAGGCGATGCTGAAATTTTATGAGGGGACGCTCCGGCAAGTTCCTGTCACGGCGGTATACAGCGGCGTGTGCAGGGTAAACGCCGCCGTGGCGGCGGAGCTGTTGATCGAGGTATCCGGCGTGGACGCGGTGGTCAACGCCGGAACAGCCGGGGGCATAGACCCAAAGCTCCGGCTCTTTGACACGGTGGTCGCGGAGCGCTCGGTTTACCATGACGTGGCGCCGGATATTCTGACGGAGTTCCACCCATGGATGCCTTCGGCCTGTTTCCCCTCAGACGGGGCGCTGCTTTCCGCGGCCAGGAGATACGCGGAAGTTGCGGAAGTTCCGGTTTTCTTTGGGACGATTGCCACGGGGGAGCGGTTTATCGAAAATCAAGACCGGGAGCGCGTCCGTCAAAGATGCGCCCCCTTGGCGGTGGATATGGAAACGGCAGGCGCCGCTCATGTGTGCTATGTGAATGGGATTCCCTTTCTGGCGGTGCGGAGTGTCACCGACACAGATGCGGCCGACGGGGCGGAGGCCTTCGAGCAAAACTGCGAAAAGGCCTCCGAAATCGCGGCCGGGGTTACGGCGGGCCTGCTGGAAATCTGGGTGCGCTAGAAAGGCCAGGCCGCCCGCATTTCCGACAAATCCCCCGTAGTCCGAAGGAACCAAAGGGAGGAAATTGCGTCCATCGTAAAGAACAGCAGACAGGCGTACGTCAGCGCCGGAGCGGCCTCTGACGCCAGAATTTCCGCCCCCGGCTGGACAAACCGGAGCGCCGCCGCCGCCAGCAGTCCCCAGGCCAAAGCAAAGGGCAGGCAGACCCGGCCCCGGAGATTTCCCGGGACTTGGGCGTAATCCCAGAATCGGACGCCCAAAAACCGCTCCCCGGCCCAGTGGTAGACGTATTCCACCGCTGTGGCCGCCAGTCCGCCGAAGGCCACTTGGCCCAGCCAGCCCATGGGGGGCAGGGCTAAAACCGCCAGCATTCCCAGGCCGTAGACCGGACACAGGGGCAGAAGCAGCAAACAGCGCCGCCGCCGGTCCTCGGAACGGGAGGCGGCGGCAAAGGTCAGCTCCACCAGCCAGCCCAGGAAGCTGTAGATCCAAAAATACCAAAGCAAAGAGACCATCGTATCACCTCGGAGTTCAGTTTCTCCACAGGACGGCGGGGTATCCGCCCCTTGCGCCGGTAGTTTTTTCATGCTATAATGGTCGAAAACGGAAAAAGACAGGGGGATTATGAAATGGATACCTGGGAGAGCTTGAAAAGCGAGTGCCTGACTTGCAGGGGGTGTTCTCTTGCCGAGACCCGTCAGAGTGTGGTGTTTGGAGACGGCGCGGAGGATGCGGAGATCCTCTTCATCGGCGAGGGCCCCGGTCAGCATGAGGACGAACAGGGCAAGCCCTTTGTGGGCCGGGCCGGAAAGCTGCTGGACGATATGCTGGAGATGGTGAACCTGGACCGGAGCAAGGTCTACATTGCCAACATCGTCAAGTGCCGCCCGCCCCAGAACCGGGACCCTTTGGCCGTGGAGCAGGACGCCTGCATCGACTGGCTTCGCCGCCAGACGGCGCTGCTGCGCCCCAAGATCATCGTCTGCCTGGGCCGTATTGCCGCTAAGGTGATTATCAAGGATGATTTCCGCATTACCCAGGAGCACGGCCAGTGGTTCGAACGGAACGGCGTGTGGATGACCGCGCTCTATCATCCGGCGGCGCTGCTGCGGGACGTTCGCAAGCGCCCCGACACCTTCGAGGACCTGAAAGCGATACAGGCCAAGGCGCGGGAGCTGTGCGGGCATACGGAGATTTGAATGACAAAAGGGGAGAGGAGGGCCTCTCCCCTTGGGTTTCAAAAAATTGTCAACCTAATTAAAAAATAGGTTGACAATAGAGGAAATATACGGTATTCTCAGAGTCAGAAACAAAAGGAGGAAATCGTATATGCCTGAAAAGACCGTGTCCCGGCTGAAGACCCGCGACCTGACCCTGATTGCCCTGTTCACCGTTCTGACGGCGGTGTGCGCCTGGATTTCCGTGCCCGTACCCGCGCCGTTTGTCCAGTTTACCATGCAGACCTTCGCGGTTTTCGCGGCGCTGCTGACCCTGGGGGGAAAGCGGGGAACCTATGCCGTCACCGCGTATCTGCTGCTGGGGGCTGTGGGCGCGCCGGTGTTTAGCAGCTTTAGGGGGGGCCTGGGGGTTTTGCTGGGAACCACCGGCGGCTATATCCTGGGCTTTCTGCTCCAGGCGTTGCTCTATTGGCTGATGACCGCCAAGCTGGGGGAATCCCTGACCGTGAAAGTTTCCGCCAGCATCTTGGGGCTGAGCCTGTGCTACGCTTTCGGTACCGCCTGGTATTTGGTGCTCTATGTCCAAATGGGGAAGCCAATGGGGTTGATGACCGCTCTGGGCTACTGCGTATTCCCGTTTGTCATCCCGGACCTGATCAAGCTGGCCCTGGCGGTGCTGCTGGCCCAGCGGATGGAGAAGCACGTGCGGCAGCGCTAAAGTCTGTGTAGACCCATCAAAACGCCGGCCCGGCAGAAATTCCGCCCGAGTCCGGCATTCCGCCGGTTTTACTAAAGACCCTAATTCAGCCCCAAAAGGCCGGTGTCATTTGGCGCCGGCCGCAGGCTGGCGAAAATACTTTTTCGCCAGCCTGCGCAAGGTTTTCAGACCTTCAAAAAGTTCCGAAAACCTTCTGATTGAAAACGAGAGAAACCCCTGATGGGTTTCTCTCGTAGCTCTTTTCCTTTCCATCTTCTTTCAGACGGTATTTTTTTGACAAGCTGAGGCCGGTGTCATTTGGCGCCGGCCGCAGCTTGTCTGTTTTCATGTTAAGCGAGGTTTTGGAGATATTGGTATTCCAGCAGCAGCCGCCCGGTACCGCTGGAGATGTTCTCAAAATAGTAGGGCTGGTCCGCCTTGAAGCGGAGCGCGTCCCGCTCAAGCAGCTGGTAGTTGTGTCCCTCCGCTGTCAGGCTGACGGTACCGGAAATGACCGTGGCGTGGCAGACACAGCCAGGGCGGGAGGGGCCCGGGGCGTACCTTGCGCCGATATACAGGTCCAGGAAACAGCTCATCATGTGGCTGACATCGTCGTAGGGAAGGCTGGGCCGCAGAATGGTCCGGCCATTGTCCAGATGATGAGGCCGGGAGTGTTGGACCCGGGCCAGGATGGGGCCGTCTCCAGGCGGTTCCGGCTCCGGAATTTCCGTTCCCGGTTTGTGGGGCATGATTCCCTCGCCGGGTATGGGCTTGAACAGATCGTCCTCCATGAGTACGCGTCGCCTCCGTTCTCTCTCGTCGGGATAACCTGCTTTATACTACCCGCTTTGTCGAAATTTGTCAAGGCGCATTGCTGGAGTCTGTTCACATAAACCCAAACACACGTTTTCGGCAGATTTTGCCGTCTGACGCGTTAAAAATTTTTGGCGTACGTCCGTACGCACGCAAATTTTTGCCTTGCGCCCGGCGAAAATTTGCTCGAAACCCCGCACGTTTGTCTTATGTGAACAGACCCCAGGAAGGAGCGCCGCCGCTTGAGAGGGTGGTTCGGGTTGGAATTGAGATTGTAAGAAAATCGTAAGATTTTTGTCGAGTGGTTTGTAAGAAATGGCCTGTATACTCTCCTTGAAACCGGCTCCAAGCCGAATATAAGGAGGATATCATGAGCTATAAACAACTGAAAATTTTTGCCATAGGCTGCATGGTCTTTGACCACACCGTCCGCATCTTTCCTCTGTATCAGATATTTGCTCCCTTGGCGGACCTTTTGTGGAGCGGAGGCTATGGGGGCCTTGCCGACTGGCTGCTGGACGAGTTTGTCCTATATATAATGTATATCGGACGCTTGGCGGCGCCCATCTTCGTGTATTGCATTGCCCAAGGGTTTGCGCATACCTCCAACGTCCGCCGCTACATAGGCCGCGTTTTTCTGACGGCGGTGATTGCACAGGTTCCCTATACGCTGTTTGATCTGGCGGAAATGCGGGTGCTGGGCGTGGAGGGAGACTGGCGGGAGACGGGACTGAACATCCTGTTCACGCTGGCCCTGGCCCTGTGCGTCCTCTGGGCCCATGAGGAGCTGAAGCGCCGGAAGCTGCTTTTCCTGAGCCCCTTGGCCGTGGCGGCGGCCACCTGGCTTGCCATGGAGCTCCGCATGGAGGGCGGAAAGGGCTATATTATTCTGGCCTGGGTTTATTACATTACTCGAAACTGTCCCCGCTGGCAGAAGGCTCTCATCTATATCCCCGCCGTACTGCTGTCCCGCCGGGGGCTGGTCTTGTGGGTTGCGGAGAGCCTGGGAACACCGGAACTGACCGGAGCTCTGCGAAACTGCCTTTTGAACGTGCTGGGCAACTACTTTGGGATGCTGGTTACGCTTTCAGATAATGGAGAAAAGGGAAGGGCCGGGAAGGGCTTTCAGCGCTTTTGTTACGCTTTTTATCCCGCCCATTTCACGGTCCTGGCCCTGATCGGCTTCCTCAAGCCGCCCCTGGTGTGAGCGGAGCCGGGGAAATCCCTGGAAAAACAGGAAAATGAAAATCTTTTTGCCAAAAACGCTTGACGGCAGGGGAAGGTCATGCTATAATGCGTACTTGCGCGGACCGGAAGTCCGTGAATTTTGCTGTGCGCTTCTCGCTGGAAACGGCATCGGGAGGTTTAACCTATGGAGCCTGAAAAGCGGGTCGTCGGCGTAAAGCAGTCCCGCAAAGCCGTCCGAGAGGGACGGGCCCGCCGGGTGTACCTGGCCAGCGACGCCGACCCGGCCCTGACCGGGCCCATTGCCGCCGAGTGCGCCGCCGCCGGCATCCCGGTGGAAACGGGAAAAACTATGGCCCAGCTGGGCCGGGCCTGCGGCATTGCCGTGGGGGCCTCCGTCGCGGCGGAGCTGATTTCCTGAATCCCCGCGTTATTTTTGGTTTTTTCAGAATAACCCTTGGGTTTTCTGCAAAAAATAAACATTAAAAATATGAAAGAAAGGAGAAATTCAATGCCTACTTTTAACCAGCTGGTCCGCAAAGGAAGGGAACAGGCTTCCTACAAGTCCAATTCTCCCGCCCTGCAGTTCGGTCTGAACACCCTGAAGACCAAGACCACCAATCAGCCTTCTCCCCAGAAGAGAGGCGTCTGCACCGCCGTGAGAACCGCGACCCCCAAGAAGCCCAACTCCGCCCTGCGTAAGATCGCCCGTGTGCGCCTGACCAACGGCTACGAGGTCACCGCCTATATTCCTGGCGTAGGCCACTCCCTCCAGGAGCACTCCGTGGTCATGATCCGCGGCGGCCGTGTCAAGGACCTCCCCGGCGTCCGCTACCACATCATCCGCGGCACTCTGGATACCCAGGGCGTTTCCGGCCGGATGCAGGCCCGCTCCAAGTACGGCGCCAAGCGGCCCAAGTCCAAGTAAGGATTGGATAGCCGCCAGCGGTTCTGCCGCACGCGGATATCGCATCCCCTTGCGGGACTGATCCCAACGAATTACTTTGCCGAACAGGTTTTATATATAATGAAACACGCGGGCGTTGCCCTTCGGCAGAGGCATTCACGGAAGGCGAAAGCCTTTTGAGTACCTATGAGATCATAGAATCATTATGAAGGAGGGAAGCATAGTGCCCAGAAGAGGTAATGTTCCCAAGAGAGAAATTCTGCCCGACCCCATGTACGGCTCCGTGCTGGTGACCCGTCTGGTCAACAACGTGATGCTGGACGGCAAGAAGGGTGTGGCGCAGAAGGTGGTCTACAGTGCCTTCGATCAGATCAAGGAGAAGACCGGAAACGACCCCGTTGAAGTGTTCACCCAGGCTATGGACAACATTATGCCAAACCTGGAGGTCAAGGCCCGCCGTGTGGGCGGCGCCAACTATCAGGTCCCTATGGAGGTCCGTCCCGCCCGGCGCACCACGCTGGGACTGCGGTGGCTGACCGCGTATTCCCGCGCCCGGAGCGAGCGCACGATGGCCGAGCGCCTTGCCGGCGAAATCATGGACGCCGCCAACAACACCGGAGCGGCCGTGAAGAAGCGCGAGGATATGCACAAGCAGGCCGAAGCCAACAAGGCTTTTGCGCACTTCCGCTGGTAAGCTAGTTAGGAGATATCAAGTATGCCGAGAAAAACATCGCTTGAAAACACCAGAAACATCGGCATTATGGCTCACATCGACGCGGGCAAGACCACGACCACCGAGCGGATCTTGTTCTACACCGGCGTGAACTATAAAATCGGCGAGACCCACGACGGTACCGCCACGATGGACTGGATGGCCCAGGAACAGGAGCGCGGCATCACCATTACGTCCGCCGCCACCACCTGCTACTGGTCTGGTTCCAAAAACCAGTTCAAGCCCACTCGTATCAATATCATCGATACCCCGGGCCACGTGGACTTCACCGTGGAAGTGGAGCGTTCCCTGCGCGTTCTGGACGGTTCCGTGACTGTTCTGTGCGCCAAGGGCGGCGTGGAGCCCCAGTCCGAGACCGTCTGGCGTCAGGCGGACACCTATAAGGTCCCCCGGATGATCTATGTTAACAAGATGGACATCATGGGCGCGGACTTTTACAACGTGCTCCACATGGTGGAGGAGCGCCTGAAGTGCAATGCCGTGCCCATCCAGCTTCCCATCGGAAGCGAGGAGACCTTTAAGGGCATCATCGACTTGGTGGAGATGAACGCGGACATCTATTATGACGACCTGGGCAAGGACATGCGGGTGGAGGAGATCCCCGCCGACATGCTGGACCTTGCCAACGAGTACCACGAGAAGCTGATGGACGCCGTCTCTATGTTTGACGACGAGATTGCCGAGCTGTATCTGGACGGCCAGGAGGTCTCTCAGGACAAGATCCGCGCCGCCATCCGCAAGGCCACCATCGCTAACGAAATGGTCCCCGTCACCTGCGGCACGTCCTACAAAAATAAGGGCGTGCAGAAGATGCTGGATGCCATCGTGGACTATATGCCCGCTCCCACCGATGTTCCCGCTATCAAGGGCTTCAACCCCAACACGGAAGAGGAGGAGGAGCGTCCTTCTTCTGACGACGCGCCCTTTTCCGCCCTGGCCTTTAAGATCGCCACCGATCCTTATGTGGGCCGTCTGTCCTTTATTCGTGTCTATTCCGGTTCCCTGAATACCGGCACCCAGGTGCTCAACTCCACGAAGAAGCAAAAGGAGCGCGTTGGCCGCATCCTCCAGATGCACGCCAACCACCGGGAGGATATTGAGACCGTGTACTCCGGCGACATCGCTGCGGTCATCGGCCTGAAGAACTCCACCACCGGAGATACCCTCTGCGACGAAAAGCATCCCGTCATTCTGGAGTCCATGGAGTTCCCTGAGCCCGTTATCCGGGTGGCTATTGAGCCCAAGACCAAGGCCGGCCAGGAGAAGATGACTATCGGCCTCATCAAGCTGGCGGAGGAGGACCCCACCTTCAAGACCTACACCGACGAGGAAACCGGACAGACCATCATCGCCGGTATGGGCGAGCTCCATCTGGAGATCATCGTCGACCGTCTGCTCCGGGAGTACAAGGTGGAAGCCAATGTCGGCGCTCCCCAGGTGGCCTATAAGGAAACCATCAAGAAGATGGTGGAACAGGATACCAAATATGCCCGCCAGTCCGGCGGCAAGGGCCAGTACGGTCATGTCAAGATCCGTGTGGAACCCAACGAGCCCGGCAAGGGTTACGAGTTTGTCAACTCCATCGTGGGCGGCGCGGTGCCCAAGGAGTATATTCCCGCTGTTGACGCGGGTATCCAGGGCGCTATGAACGCTGGTGTCATGGCCGGTTTCCCTGTAGTGGATGTAAAGGTCACTCTGTATGACGGCTCCTATCATGAGGTCGACTCTTCCGAGATGGCCTTCAAGATTGCCGGTTCCATGGCCTTTAAAGAGGCCTGCCGCAAGGCGGGAGCCACTCTGCTGGAGCCCATTATGAAGGTCTCCGTCATCGTTCCTGACGAGTATCTGGGCACTGTGATCGGTGATCTGACCGCCCGCCGCGGCCAGATCCAGGGTCAGGAAGCCCGCCCCGGCGCTCAGCAGGTGGACGCGCTGGTGCCTCTGGCCAACATGTTTGGCTATGCCACCGATCTGCGCTCCAGCACGCAGGGCCGCGGTCAGTACTCCATGGAGCCGCACAGCTATGAGGAGATTCCCAAGAGCATCGCGGAAAAGATTGTGGAGACTCGGGTGAAGCCCAACTGACGTTCTTCCGCAGAAAAGCCCTGGACCAAATTGGGAAAAAGGGATTGATTTTCCAGGCGGAATACTGTAGAATAGACATTGCTGATTATCGTTACGCAATGCCACGACCGCAATTGAACATTTATAGGAGGATTTTCAAATGGCTAAGCAGAAATTTGAAAGAACCAAACCCCATGTAAACATCGGTACCATTGGCCACGTCGACCACGGCAAGACCACCCTGACCGCCGCTATCACCAAGTGGCTGTCTCTCCAGGGCAAGGCGGAGTTCGAGGCCTATGACAGCATCGACAAGGCCCCCGAGGAAAAGGCCCGTGGTATCACGATCAACACCGCCCACGTGGAGTATGAGACCGAAAAGCGCCACTATGCCCACGTCGACTGCCCGGGCCACGCCGACTATATCAAGAACATGATCACCGGCGCTGCGCAGATGGACGGCGCCATCCTGGTCATCGCCGCCACCGACGGCCCCATGGCCCAGACCAAGGAGCACATCCTGCTGGCCCGCCAGGTGGGCGTGCCCGCCATCGTGGTGTTCCTGAACAAGTGCGACCAGGTGGACGACGAGGAGCTGCTGGAGCTGGTGGAGATGGAAGTCCGCGAGCTGCTGAGCACCTACGAGTTCCCCGGTGACGATCTGCCTATCATCAAGGGCTCCGCTCTGAACGCTCTGGTGTCCGATTCCAGCGATCCCGCCGCTCCCGAGTATGCCTGCATCAAGGAGCTCATGGATTCTGTTGACGATTATATCCCCACTCCTCCCCGCGACGACTCTCTGCCCTTCCTGATGCCCGTCGAGGACGTGTTCACCATCTCCGGCCGCGGCACCGTCGCCACCGGCCGTGTGGAGCGCGGCCAGCTGAAGCTCAGCGAGGAAGTCGAGATCGTGGGCCTGGCCGACGAGACCAAGAAGACCGTCGTCACCGGCATCGAGATGTTCCACAAGCTGCTGGACTTCGCCGAGGCCGGAGACAACATCGGCGTTCTGCTCCGCGGCATCGACCGCAATGGCATTGAGCGCGGCCAGGTTCTGGCGAAGCCCAAGTCCATCAACCCCCACACCAAGTTCAAGGGCCAGGTCTACGTCCTGTCCAAGGACGAGGGCGGCCGTCACACCCCCTTCTTCAACAACTATCGTCCCCAGTTCTACTTCCGTACCACCGACGTCACCGGCGTCATCTCCCTGCCCGAGGGCACCGAGATGTGCATGCCCGGCGATAACGTGGAGATGGCTGTTGAGCTGATCACCCCCATCGCTATCGAGAAGGGCCTCCGCTTCGCTATCCGCGAGGGCGGCCGTACCGTTGGCTCCGGCGCTGTCACCGACATCGCTGAGTAAGTTCTAAGCATAAAAAGGACTGCCGTTTTGCGGCAGTCCTTTTTCTCATTCCGTTGTCCGGAGGAGGGGGCCTTGAAATCCCCTGGCCCCGGAGGCACAGATGTCTCCGGCCACCGGAATGTCCTCGCAGATGTATAGATTTGCCTGGACGCTTCCGGTCTGTTCCGGATAATTTGTGACGGTATAGGTGCAGCGGTTTACCTGCTTTCCGCAGCATTTTGTCAGGTCAAACCCTTGACTGAGCTGGAGCTCATTGTACGTGCGGTAGGGCTCCTCCAGCTCAGCGGGGAGCAGGAATTGCAGGGTCTCGATCGGCTCCGGCTCCACGTCCCAGCCTAGGGACTGCAGATAAGCTACCCGTTCTTCATTTGTGGTCAGCTTGGGCAGGGGAATCTCCGGCTCCTCCGGAGCCCGGCCCATCAGCACAATCAGCGCCGCCATGACCACGCCCATCAGGATGACAGCGCCGGCGGCTTTCTTTCGGGAAAATTTTGCGGTCCAAATCAACATACCAATCCCTCCTGACAGTTCCTTATTCATTTTTCCATAAAAATATGCTACAATCAAACAAGCAATCGTACCGCCCCAAAGATTGAGGCGGGAAAGGAGGCGGACCGCCATGGAACAGCAGCGCTTAGACAAAATCATTGCCTCAACAGGGAAGTGGTCCCGCAGGGAGGCAAAAGAGCTGGCCCGCCGGGGGCTGGTGACGGTGAACGGCGCCGCCGTTTGCTCCGTTGAGAAGAAGTTTGCTCCGGAGGCGGTGGAGATATCGGTAAATGGCGAGGTACTGTCCTACCGCCGTGTTACCTGGATTATGATGAATAAACCCGGGGGCTATCTTTCCGCCACTGAGGACGGGCGGGGGAAAACGGTGCTGGACCTGCTGCCCCGGGAGCTGCAAAAACAGAAGCTTTTTCCAGTTGGCCGTTTGGACAAGGATACTGAGGGCTTGCTGCTGCTGACCGATGAGGGCGGTTTGGCGCATGCCCTGCTGTCGCCTAAGCGCCATGTGGACAAAGTATACTATACCCGCACCAAGGGCCGGCTGACGGAAGAGGACTGCCAGGCCTTTGCCTCTGGGATGTCCCTGCCGGATGGACTTCAATGTCAGCCCGCCAGGCTGGAGATACTCTTGGCCGACAAGGAGAGCGAAGCGCGCGTCACTCTGCGGGAGGGGAAATTCCATCAGGTGAAGCGGATGCTGGCGGCCAGGGGGAAGCCGGTGCTGTATCTGGAGCGCGTACAGATGGGGACGCTGCCCCTGGATCGCGGACTTGCGAGGGGGGCCTTTCGCTTTTTGACCGAGGAGGAGATCGCGGGGCTTCGTGCCCTTGTATAGTTTCGAGAAAAAACCCGAATACTTACCAAAAAGGGAACGAGTTTTTTGTTGAAAAAAGAAAAAACTTCTTGCAATTTGGTGAAGTTGACGATATAATAGAGTTGTTTTTAAGATGGTATCATTACTTCCCCGGTATTTTAGGTGAGGAGGACGGCCATGTCTGGAAGAATTTATCAAAATGTAGTATTGCAGTTGAAGGAAAACACGGACCGCACCATCGGCGTCTTAGATGGGGAAGGCGTGGTAATCGCCTGTAGTGAGCTTTCCCTGATCGGCCAGCGGTGGACGGAGTATGTTCCGCTGGTAAACAATGCCGGCGCCGCGTTAATTTCTTCCGATGGGAAGACCTTCAAGGCGCTGAACGGCTGGGGAAACCAGTTTGACTACGCGGCCTTTGCCTTCGGGGAGAACGATGTCAGCAAGGCGGTGTGCTCCGTTGCCACGGTGGCGCTGAACGCCGCCAAGGCCTATTACGAGGAGAAGCATGACCGGGGGTCCTTTATCAAGGATATCATCTCGGATAATATCATGCTGGGCGATATTTATATGCGGGCCAAGGAACTGCGGGTTACCGCCGATGTGGCCCGGGGGGTCTTTGTGGTCCGGGCGCTGAAAAAGGGAGAGTCCGTTCCCACCGACGTGGTACAGGCCATGTTCCCCGACCGGCAGAACGACTTTGTGCTGAACATCGGCGACGGGGACGTGGTGCTGGTCCGGCAGATGCCCGAGGGAGCGGGCTTCCGGGAGCTGAACAAGATCGCCGCCTCCATTGAGGAGAGCCTCCGATCCGGTACGGAGAGCACCGTGGTTGTGGGTATCGGTACCATCGCCACCCATCTGCGGGATCTGGCAAAGTCCTACAAAGAGGCCCAGATTTCCATTGACGTGGGCAAGGTCTTTGATACGGAAAAATATGTGATTAACTATGAGAATCTGGGCATCGGCCGCCTGATTTACCAGCTGCCCACCACCTTGTGCGAGATGTTCCTCCAGGAGGTCTTCAAAAAGAACCCCATCGACGCCCTGGACAAGGAAACCCTTTTCACCATTCATCGCTTTTTTGAGAATAACCTGAACGTCTCTGAGACCGCCCGAAAGCTCTTCGTCCACCGCAACACCCTGGTATACCGGTTGGAGAAAATCAAGAAGCTGACCGGCCTGGACCTGCGGGAATTTGACGACGCCATTACCTTCAAGGTGGCGCTGATGGTCAAGAAATACCTGACCTCCCGGGGGATTGATTCCTGAACCGGAGCGGCGGACCTTTGTCCGCCGCTTTCTCACGCACCGTCGGGGGGACCTGCTGATTCGAGGAAAGGCCGTGGCTGTCATCAAATAGACAAGCTCATGTTTGGGGGAAGATTCTGGTGGATAATCACAGCGAAAATTTTGATAAGCTGAAAGCACAATTATGTGAAAAAGGATATACGGAAAAGGATGTTACGATTGCTCCCGGAAGGGCGATGATTTCGGGTGTTCTTTATGCCCTTCCATTTGTTATCGTTTTTGGCCTGTTGTATCGCTATTTTCTAATTGAAAGGGCATATTTATTGGAGGTAAGCGGCCTCCCATTTTATATGCTGTTTCTGGCGATTACTGCAATTTCAGTTGTGGCGCATGAATTATTGCATGGGATAGGCTGGGCGGCCGCAAGCGGTAAAGGGTGGAATGTGATTCGCTTTAATATTAGCGCAATGATGCCAAGCTGCGCTTGTAAGGCGGCATTAGAGAAGAACGCCTATTTAACCGGGGTTTTAGCGCCGTTTGTGGTATTGGGCTTTGGCAGTGTGCTTTTTGTCTTTCTATATCCGGGTACGGTGTCTTTGCTGACGATGGCGGTGAACTTTATATCTGCGGGAGCTGATTTAGTGATTGCGGTTCATGTGGTGAAGGAAAAGAGCGCTCTAATTGTAGATCATCCGACGGAAGCCGGGTATATAGCATTCTGCAAATAAGACATATTTCGATTTGGATGGGAATGCTCATCAGAAGTTTCCTGCCCATTTCCAAGCGCTCTTGAGAAAGGTTGCACGAAAACTACCACAATAGTTTGGCGGCGCTCCGCATTGACGGGGCCCGTGGTTTATGCTACAATCATATCCGAATTCTGTCGACTGCCCCCGCCGCTCCCAGTTTTCGACGCCAATTGGAGGTGCCCCTATGTTAGAATCAGAAAGCGCCCTCATTGAATTGAAGGACGTGGAAATGGAATATGACAACGGGACCAAGGCCATTCGGGGAATCTCCCTGCGGATTGATCCCGGTGAGTTTGTCTTCCTGGTGGGCCCTTCCGGTTCCGGCAAGTCCACCATCATCAAGCTCCTCACCGGCGAGGTGGAGCCCAACGCCGGCCGGGTCCGGGTCAACGGCTTTTCCACCCGGAACATCTCCGAGCGGCAGATACCCCTGATGCGCCGGACCCTGGGGGTGATTTTCCAGGACTTCCGCCTCATCGACAAAAAGACGGTTTACGACAACCTGGCCTTTGTCATGCGGGCCGTGGGAGCCTCCGCCAAGGAGAGCCGGAAGCGCATTCCCTATGTGCTGGAGCTGGTGGGCCTGGAGAAGAAGGCCTACAGCTATCCGGACGAGCTCTCCGGCGGAGAGCAGCAGCGGGTGGCCATCGCCCGGGCCCTGGTGAACAACCCGGCCACCATCATTGCCGACGAGCCCACCGGCAACCTGGACCCGGAGCGCTCTTTGGAGCTGATGGACCTGCTGGTGAAAATCAACGAGCTGGGCACCACCATGGTGGTGGTAACCCACGAAAAGGACCTGGTGGATCACTTTGGAAAGCGGGTGGTCACCATTGATTCCGGCCGGGTGGTCAATGACAGCGTCGGCGGCTATGTGGGAGGACACATTCATGGGTAAACACAATTTCGGATACTTTGTCCATGAAGGTTTTTCCAACATGTTCAGCCACGGCTTCATGAGCTTTGCCGCCATCGGCATTACCGTAGCGTGTCTGCTCATTATGGGTACCTTCACCCTGGTAGCGGTGAACGCCAACGGGCTTTTGAAAGACCTGGAGCGGGAGAACGAGATGCTGGCCTTTGTGGAGGAGGATTTCGCAGATACCGCGATTCTTCAGAAGAAGCTGGAGGCCATCCCCAACGTGGCCTCCGTCACCTTCATCAGCCGTCAGCAGGCTATGGAGAAATTCCTGGAGGATTACCCCGAAGAGGAGATGTTCCGGGATCTGGACCCGGAGATTCTGCGGGACCGGTTCTCCTTGAAAATCGTGGACTTGGAGCGTATTTCCCAAACCAAGGCGGCAGTCAAGGCGGTGGACGGCATCGCCGATGTCAACGCCGCAGAGGAGGTGGCCGGGGGCTTCATCACCCTGCGGAACGTGGCCACCGTGGTCTGTGTGGCTTTGATTGCCATTTTGTTTCTGGTGTCCGTGTTCATCATCTCCAACACCATCCGCCTCACCACCTTCGACCGGCGGGAGGAAATCGCCATCATGCGGATGGTGGGGGCTACCAACGGCTTTATTCGCTGGCCCTTCGTCTACGAGGGCTTCCTCATGGGCTTCCTGGGGGCCTCCGTGGCTTTCTTGATGGAGTGGGGCCTCTATGAGGCCGTGGCCCAGGGAGTCAGCACCAGCGACGCTATGCAGCTCATCGAGGTAATCCCCTTCAAGGAGCTCTGGGGCCCTGTGGCGGGCTCCTTCGCGGGGGCGGGCATCTTCATCGGCGTGGGGGGCAGCCTTTCCGCCATTCGGAAGTACTTACAGGTCTGAGGAGGGCGGCATGAAACGAAATTGCAGATGGTTTCTCCTCCGGTCCTTGTCGCTTCTGGCCCTGGCGCTGTGTTTGTTTCTGGCGGACCTGGCTCCCGCCGCTTCGGCGGTGACCCAGGCGGACATTGATGCGCTGAAAAGCGACGCCAAGGGCCTGGCTCAAGAGAAAAAGGATATCCAGGCCCAGATTGACAAGCTGTCCTCCGATATCAGCACTACCATGGAGCGCAAGCGCCTCCTGGACGGCCAGATCGGCGTAACAGAGCAGGAGATCGGCAACAAGGAAGAGGAAATTGCCACCTATGAGGATCTGATTGCCCAGACGGCGGCGGAGCTGGCGGACGCGGAGGCCAGGGAAGCGGCCCAGTATGAGCTTTTCTGCAAGCGGGTCCGGGCTATGGAGGAGCAGGGGAAGGTGGAGTACTGGTCCGTGTTGTTCCGGGCCAACAGCTTTTCGGATCTCCTGGGCCGCCTGGACGTGGTGAACGAGATCATGGAGTATGACCAGCGGGTCATTGACGATTTGAAAATCCTGCAAGCCCTTACCGCCGAAAAAAAAGCGGAGCTGGAGGGGCAGAAAACCGCCTCCGAGGAGGCCAAGGCGGAGCTGGAGGCCAAGAAGCGGGACCTGGATTCCCAGCGGGACGCGGCCAACGCCCTGGTGACAAAGCTCCGCCAGCAGCAGCAGGAGCAGGAAAACGCCCTGGACGACCTCTCCGAAGAGGAGGAGCAGGTCCAGGCCCGGATCAAGGCCTTGATTAAGAAGATGGAGGAGGAGGAAGCGGCCCGGCGGGCCGCGGCGGGCCAGTCCGGCCCCACCTCCAATCCCGGCGGGTATATCTGGCCGGTAAATAGCCGCTATGTTACCTCTACCGTAGGCGGCCGGGCCTCTCCCGGCGGCATCGGCTCCACGAACCACAAGGGAACCGACATCGGCCGGGTAGGCTACAACAGCAGCATCTACGCCGCCAAGGCGGGACAGGTTATCATTTCCGAGTACTCCAAGTCCTACGGGCATTATGTGGTTGTTTACCACGGCGCGGGCAACACCACCCTTTACGGCCATATGAGCAGCCGGAAGGTCAGCGTGGGCCAGCAGGTAAAGCAGGGCGACGTGCTTGGAATTACAGGCTCCACGGGAAATTCCACCGGCCCTCACCTCCATTTCGAGATCAAAGAAAACAATACGATTATCAATCCCATCGCCAAAGGCTACCTCACCGGGGCCACATTTGCAAAGGACGCTTGATTCCGATACATATTCCGGCCTCCCGCCCCATATCATGGGGCGGGAGGTAGTTTTTATGGTAGGTTATTTGACGTGGGCAGAGCCCCAGAAGGGGAAAAAAAGCGTTCGACTGGAGGAACAGCGCATCCTGCGGATGCGGTTTTTACAGGCGGAGATTGTAAAAAGCCCGCATGGAGCGATTCTTTCCCGCCGGGTGCTGGCGGCGGGGAAGAAACTGCGGAAGCGGGGTGTGACGCAGGTGGTGCTGCCGGAGGATTTCCCCTGCTGGGAGCAGCTGGAGAAGTTGGGACTCCGTGCCGTAAGCACCCTGGCCCTCCGGCGGGCAATCGCGGCGGACTGGGTCCGGGAGGGACTGGCGGCGAAGAGCCAGCCGGTGGCCGGGGCCCGGGTGGCGGTGTCGGCGGCGTCGCTGACGGGAGAGGCGGTGCGGACCGTAACGGAGCTGTGCCTCCGGCACCGCTATGTGCTGCTGGACCTGCCCTATGGCGGGGAAGAGCTCTGCCGCCAGCTGCGGCGGGAATACGGCGTGTCGCTGCTGCTGGGGCCCTCCAAAGACCAGCTGGAGGGTGCGGAGGCCCTGGTGCTCTTTGACTCCAGAACGGATTTGGCGATGAAAAATCCCGTGACCCTGCGGCTCTATGACGAGACACAGCCATTGCCGGTGTTGACCCTTCCGCCAGAGCTGGAGGAGGGACTCCCCCAGGGCGCGAACCGGGGGCAGCTGTTGGCGGTTCTCCGGGAGGCGGGAGCCGTGAAGCGGGAACAGATTGCGTTGAGAGGTAAGGCTTGACATTCCAGAATTCCTTCTATATAATATCATCTTGTAAAATTGCGCCCAGGGAAGGTTTTCCCCCGACGTGAAGCATAATGAAGAAAGGAACCCTTTGACATGGCGAAAGAATACAAGATGAGTCAGGCTCGTTATGACGAGCTGCAGGAGGAGCTGAATTACCTCAAGACCACCCGTTCCGACGAGGTGGCGGAGCAGATCAAGGTGGCCCGGGGCTTCGGCGACCTCAGCGAAAACAGCGAGTACGACGAGGCGAAAAACGAACAGGGCAAGCTCTACTCCCACATTGCCGAGGTGGAGGAAATCCTCCAGCACGCCGTCATTGTGGACGAGAGCAGCAACACGGACGTGGTGGCCATCGGCTGTAAGGTAACGGTGGAGGGTCCCGACGGCAAAGTTCTGCCCACCCCTTATACGATTGTGGGCTCCCAGGAATCCGACCCCATGCACGGCATCATCTCGGAGGAGTCCCCCTTCGGCAAGGCCCTCATCGGCGCCAAGGAGGGGGATACCGTCACCGTGGAGGCGCCCAGGGGCAGTATTACCTATAAGGTGCGGAAGATTGAGCGCTGAGACGCCTGAACAGAAGGAGAGAAAGCATGGCTGAACAAATGAAGAAGCCCGAGCTGGACCTTGGCGAGCAGACCAGGGTCCGCCGGGAGAAGCTGGCGGAGCTCCAGGCCGCCGGAGAGGACCCCTTTCAGCTGACCCGGTTTGACTGGGATGCCACATCCCGTCAGATCAAGGAGAACTTCGACGCCATGGAGGGCAGACCCGTGAAGGTGGCGGGCCGCCTCATGAGCAAGCGGGGCATGGGGAAGGTTAGCTTCTGCGATTTGCAGGACAAGGATGGCCGCATTCAGCTCTACGCCCGGCAGGATGAGATGGACGAGGCGGTCTATAAGAAGTTTAAAAAGTTTGACATCGGTGACATCGTGGGTGTGGACGGCGAGGTTTTCCGCACTCAGCGGGGGGAGATGAGCGTCCGGGCGAAGAATATCACACTGCTCTCCAAATCCCTGCTGCCCCTGCCGGAGAAATTCCACGGCCTCCAGGACAAGGAGCTCCGCTACCGCCAGCGCTATGTGGACTTGATGGTGAACCCGGATGTGAAGGAAAACTTCCTCGTCCGGTCGAAGTTCATCAAGCATGTGCGGGACTTTATGGACGGCCGGGGGTATATTGAGGTGGAAACCCCCGTGTTGAACACTATTTCCGGTGGAGCGACCGCACGGCCTTTTATTACCCACCATAACACCTTGGATATCGATATGTATATGCGCATCGCCACGGAGCTGCCCTTGAAGCGCCTCATTGTGGGCGGCATGGACCGGGTATACGAGATCGGTCGCATCTTCCGCAACGAGGGCATGGACCCGAAGCACAACCCGGAATTCACCACCATTGAGCTGTATCAGGCCTATGCTGATTTTAACGATATGATGGACCTTTTTGAGGACCTGCTGTCTTCCGCCGCCCAAAGGCTGCTGGGGACCTATCAGGTGCAATGGCATGGGGAGGATGTCGACCTGACTCCTGGTTGGCCTCGTATGCCCATGCACGAGGCAGTGAAGCAGTATTGCGGCATCGACTTTATGTCCATCCACTCGGATGAGGAGGCGGTCGCCGCCGCCAAGTCCATCGGTGTGGAGTTGCAGGAAACGTCGGACAAGACCTGGGGCAACGCTCTGTATGAGTGCTTTGACCAGAAGGTGGAGGAGAAGCTGATTCAGCCCACGTTTATCACGATGCATCCTGTGGATGTATCTCCCCTGGCGAAACGGTCCCTCAAGGACCCCAGGCTTACAGAGCGGTTTGAACTGTTCATCTGCCGCAGTGAGATGGGCAATGCCTTCTCCGAGCTTAATGACCCCATTGATCAGCGTCAGCGCTTCCAGAAGCAGGTGGAAATGCGGGCGAAAGGGGACGATGAGGCGGGCATGATGGACGAGGATTTTCTGACGGCCTTGGAGTACGGCATGCCTCCCACCGGTGGCTTGGGCATCGGTATTGACCGCTGTGTCATGCTGCTGACCGGGGCGGACACTATTCGGGACGTGATTTTGTTCCCCACGATGAAGCCTTTGGATTGAGAAGACCTTGAAATTATAGGGATTGTCGGGCTTTCAAGCGACCTGTAATGGTTGATGGGGAAAACCTGGGGAAAAAATCTGAAAAACCGTTAAATCTGTGATGTAAAAAACGTACAGGGTTGCCTTAGAACTTGGCAGCCCTGTACGTTTTTCTATTTAAACCGTCCAAAAGCGTGTGATAAACACGCTATTCTGAAATATAAATAAAGGAATCGGCATTTCTGTTGTAAGGGATATTATGTGAGCGTGGTGGGACAAAACTGGCGTGCAATCGAACCGTATATCCGAAATCAGTTTCAAGAGAATATTTTGGCCAATCACATGAGTGTATCAGAGTTCATCGACTCGTTACGGGTAAGCCAGCAAAAGAAGGAAAGTAACAGATCCCTTTAGGGGCAAGCCCGGGAAGTCTTCGCGATTAGCAGACCTATAAGCTCTGCCCAGGACAGGCCGCCATACCATCGGCAGGGCGAGTGCCTATGGTTCTTTTATGGCGTATCGGTTTCCGAAAGGGGCGAAAAATCCTCATGCCAAATTTCTTCCAGCTCAATGAAACGGGCTTCGCCGTTTATGAGCTGGCGGCATTTGCCTGTGGCGGCCTGCCAATCTTGGCTGACGGGTAGGGCAGCCTTCTTTTCCATATCACCTTCAAAATCATCTCCAGTGTATTCATAATAAGAAAACAGGTAGTCCCCCCAGCGAAAGATGGAAAAATTCTGCATGTGGGCATCGTGGCCTGCTTGGATAACGCCGGGCCATACGTTTTTGTGCAGTTCTATGTACTCGTCGGCGGTGCCTGGTACTAGCTTTGAAATTGTTCCAATCCTTTTCATAAAGTACATCCTTTCTGTAAACGGCATATTTTATGGCTCAGCAGAATTGCCGCATCATTATCATATCTGGTTTTTCTAAAGGAAGCACTATGAAAATAGCCAGTTTACTTATGAAACAAATAATTGTTTCATATATGTTTCTTCTATTGCTTTCGATTTTTGGGAAAGCTTTCAGAACCTTTCAGCACTAGGTTCATATCAAATACAATCCGCGCTTTGACTGAGGCTGTCTTTTTTCCACGGTTGATTCGATCAATCAAAATATTGGCGCATTCGCGGCCAATGTCTGTTGTTGGGTAGTCCACATAACTTATACGAGAATCGTGGTATTCCACACAACCACAAGAGATAAAGGCAATGTCATCCCCTACGCTGATACCGCTCTCTGCCAGAGCCATCAGGCATCCAGACGCCATTGTTCGATTGGAAGAAAAAATAGCCGTCACTTCCTTTTGCCGTTCAATCAGACGTTTGGTTAGAGAATATGCGCTTTTTGCCTTGAAATCTCCATAAAGTATGTATTCCTCATTCAAGAGAATATGGTTGGCGCTGAGGGCGGCAGTGTAAGCGTTGAAACGGTCTAAGGCACTGGAAGAGGTCATTGGACCCGCGATAAAGGCAATATGGCGGTGCCCGCTGTCGATTAGCTTTTGTATGCTTTGGTACGCGCCGTTGTAGTTGTCCATAAATACTCCATCCAAATGTGCGCCGAAAATGTCGCGGTCCAGAAGAATCACAGGAATGCCGCTTTTGTTGAGTTCCAGCAGGTATTCCCGGTTATACTCCACGGCGCTGGAAACAGGGGCAATCACGATTCCACCCACATTTAAGCTGCTTAGCATGTTCAAGATTTTGATTTCCTTCCCTGGCTGTTCGTTGGAGCCGCAGATGACGACATTCATATTATGCAGGTCCATCACTTCCTCCATGCCAAGAATAACCTCAGAGTAATAAGCGTTGTTGATGTCCGGTACAACAATACCAACGATTCCGCCGCAAAGTCCTGCAATGCAGCCTTTTTTATTATATTTTCGGATAGAAAAGTGCTGCTCCTCCGCGATTCTCAAGATGCGGGCTTTCGTTTCCTCGTTCACATAATCATGATTGCTGAAGGCCCTTGATACCGTTGCCGTTGAGACGCCCGCAAGTTTGGCGATATCTTTTATCGTCACTGCCATTTCCGTATCCTCCTTTTTCGATGGTCTTATCGTGACTACGATTTCAGCATAGCACAAAATAGCTTGTTCAGCAACAATTCTGAGAAAATATGAAAAAAATTGAAAGTTACATGCGAAAGTTTTATATTTACATGTTGAGGCTGCTTTGGGCAAAACTTATAATATAAACAGAAGCAAAAAGGGGTCAAATGATTAATTTTGCTGAAATCCAACAAAGAAAGGAGCACTGTGCTATGGCTAAAGTCAGAAGCAGCTTTCAATCGAAATTCGTGCCCGGTGAACGTCTCAAGGAAGTAATCAAATACAATCAGGAATTGGCGATCTCGGGGAGGCGCAACCTTTATACTGCTGACGACAACCAATTGGTTTATCACTGGACCGATAAAGCGAATGGCTGTATTCCGCAATCCGGAGATTGGGCGGAGGAGAAGTCCACCAGCTATTCCTTGGGTGATCACGCCTGCCGGGTAGATATCGGCGTTGATTTTCCTTTGAATGATCAGGTACCCTCCCATGTTGAGGGCTATGAGGCGTCTCCACTTCAATGGGGCAAGGACTATCAGTTTTTGCTGGAGCACTCCCCGGCGGAAATTCACCCCTTCGAATCCATTGTGGGAGAGTTTCACTGGGAGATGAACGAGATCCGCAAGTACTATTTTGGAGATAAAGTCCATGAGCTTGGACGGAAAGTCCGGAAGCTGGGTGCCGGCGGCACCAGTCATGGGCATACCTGCCTGGACTTGACCACCGGGCTCCAGGAGGGATGGACCGGAACACTGGCCAGAATTGAAGAGAGCCTCGCCCTGTACCGCCGGTTGGAGCATCCTATGAGGGTGGAGTATTTGGAAGGGTTGAAACTGGTCTGTGAGGGGATCATCTCCTACGTTCAAAAGTATGCGGATAAGGCGAGAGAACTGGCAAAGGCCGCTGAAGATCCAGAGCAGAAAAAGCTTTACACTCTGGTGGCAGACGACTGCTTACAGCTAGCTACCGGCGCACCTCAGACCTATCATCAGGCGGTGCAGTACATCCAATTTGCCATTATGAGTGACCGTATTGTGGGCCACGGGAATGGGTACGGCAGACTGGACCTGTACTTGAACAACTTCTTGGTCAAGGATCTCAAAGAGGGCCGCATCACTAAGCAGGAAGCCAGGGAATATCTGGCGGAGCTGTTTTTGAAGGTGCGGGGCCAGCACTTTACTATTTGCGGTCGCTTGGAAAACGGTGAAGATGCCACTTGCCCTGCCAGCTGGATAGTCCTAGAGGCCTATGATATGGTGGACGATTACAACAACATGTTCTTCATGTGGCACAAGGATGTGGACAAGGACATTATGCTCTACGCCTGTGACGTTCTGGCCCGCCATGGCGCCAGTGTTCCTACTTTTTGCAACTATGATCTCATGCGGGACGTGGAGCTTCGTTCCGGCGTGGCTCCGAAGGATGCCTGGAAGGTTGCCGTTGGCGGCTGCCAGTGGTTCTGTGTTCCGGGAATGGAATACTGCGACCAAGATGTCAATGCTCTGGTCTTGCTAGACCCCATGTGGAGAGCGATGGATTATGTGATCGGTAGCGGATGCGAAGATTTTGAGGAGTTCTTCAGCAAGTTTACAGAGGAATTTCAGCGGACGACCGAGGCTCTGAGGGTCTTTAAGGACGCTCAGTATGAAGTTCAGGATCGCATCTGGCCGGAAATGGCAACGTCTCTCTACTACAAAGGTCCCATTGAACGGGGTATCGACATTACGGGTCACCGGGGAGTAGATTATCAGTACACGTCCGCGAACGTGCTTGGCATCCCAAACGTAGCGGATTCCATGCATGCTATAAAGAAATTGGTTTTTGAGCAGAAGCGGTACACGATGCGAGAGGTTATGGAGGCATGCGCCAATAATTGGAAGGACAACGAGGTGATGCGCCAGCGTTTTCTCCACCAGGACAAATTTGGAAATGACCTCGACGAAGTGGACCAGCTTTTGGTCAGGATTACCGAGATGATTGCCAATGTTTTGGATCACACCTACAACTGCCGCGGCCAGCAGTACCGCGCTTCCTTGTTCCAGTTCCAAGGGCATACGGCAACCAAGGTCCTTCCCGCCACCCCAGACGGACGGTACGCCTCTGAACCGTTGGCCCACGGCTGCAACCCAACCGCCGGACGCAATACAAAGGGACTGCTGGCGACGGCGAACTCCCTTGCCAAGATTCACAACCAGAAATTCCTGGGAGGAACCCTTCAGGTAGAGCTTCAGCCGAAGTTTTTTGATGGTAAAGAGAATGTCGCGGAATATATCCGGGATTTTGTGGAAACATTCTTTGCCCAATATACCTTCCAGGTCAATCTGAATATCATCGACCTGGAGAAACTGAAGGATGCCATTGATAATCCGGAAAACCCGGATTATCAAAATATCATTATCAAGGTCACCGGTTACACTACCCGGTTCATCTGTCTGGCAAAACCCTTTCAGGAGGAGTTTGTCGGAAGAAACAATTACGGGGAGATGTGATATGGATGAGCGGCACGCGCTGATCTTTGACCTTTACCGGGGGACGACCCATGATGGACCCGGTCAGCGAGACACCGTGTTTTTTAAAGGCTGCCCCTTATCCTGTACCTGGTGCCATAACCCAGAGGGGATTTCCACCTCGCCCTTGGTATGGTGGCAGAAGCAGGCCTGCATCGGATGTGGACTGTGCCACGATGCCTGTCCAACTGGCGCGAACACCCTTGCGGAGTCCGGCATCCAGATTGACCGGGACAAGTGCACCGTTTGCGGAAAATGCGCGCTTGCCTGTCCGGCAGAGGCGCTGACGCTTTGCGGGCAGGAATGGAGCCTGGAGGCGCTGTTAGAAGAAGTTTTGAAGAATAAGCCCTACTATGACCGGACCGGCGGTGGCGTGACTGTATCCGGCGGTGAAGCTATGCTGCAATACCGATTTGTGGAGCGGTTCTTCCAAGAGCTTCATGCCGTGGGGGTGACCACTGCGCTGGACACCTGTGGCCACGTTTCTGCCGCATGCTTGGCCCGGGTACTTCCCCATCAATGACAAGATCAAATTTGATCTCAAACGTCTAGGAACCACGTTTTTGGGCGCTTCCGGCGCGGTCATCTGTCCGGTCATTATTCTGGGCGGCATCCTCAGCGGTGTCTTTACTGCTACGGAGGCGGGAATCGTCGCCTGTGTATATGCCGTTTTCTGCGGTAAATTCGTTTATAAGAAGCTTACCTGGGAGAAATTCTGGATAGCTGTTTATGACGCCTGCAAGACCACCGGCATGGTCATGATGCTGCTGTCCACCGCCGCCATATACGGCTATATGTTTGCCCGGGCCCAGGTAGGGACCCACCTGACATCGTGGCTAGTCTCCCATGAGCTTTCAAACATTGCCTTTATGATGATTATCATGGTATTCAGCCTCTTTCTCGGCTGTTTTATGGATATGTTGGCGGCGATGATGGTGATTATGCCGGTGCTGTATCCTGTTGTCTGCTCCCTAGGGATTGACCCGATTCAGTTTGGCGTGATGTTCTGCATTGCCAGCGTCGTCGGCGCGGTGACGCCTCCGGTAGGCTCGTATCTCTTTATCGCGATGGGAATCTGTGACACCACTATGACGAGGATGATTAAATATGTGATTCCTATGGTGCTGATTACAGCGGTTGTCATGGCGCTGATCATCAGTTTCCCCGGCACCGCTACATTCCTGCCAAATTTGTTTTACGGCTGATCCCTCATGGACACACCTGGATATGGAGGAAAGGGCATGCGTGTGTACAAGACTGAAGGCCCGGAGTTCCGAGCCTATGGCAGAATCCTGGAGGGCTTTGAAGTTACCTCATTATTAGAAATTATGGAGACCATTCCTCTTCCGCAGGAGGGCGTCTGTTATGTGGCCAGCCTGCCGGAGCTGGAGGCCCAAGCGGCAGCCAAGCAACTGGAGGCTCGGGCCTACGGAGAACTTCCCACGGAGCTTGGCATGTGCTACGGGTGGAACCGCGCCTTGAATTGCCTGGAGTATCATCGGACCAGCGAGATCATTGTGGTACTCTATGAAGTAATTCTGTTTTTGGCACTGGAGACCGAAATAGAGGCGGGGAGCCTACCAACCAGCAAGGTGCGGGCTTTCCAGATTCCCGCAGGTGCGGTTGTAGAGCTGTATGCGACGACCCTGCATTACACGCCCTGCCATGTGGATGGGAAGACTGGATTCAAGATAGCGGTTCTTCTTCCGCGAGGCACGAACCTTCCGCTGAACAGCGGCAAGGAAGGAGAAGACCGGATGTTGACGGCCTGTAATAAATGGCTGTTGGCCCATCCTGATTCCGAAGAGGCCGGAAATGGTGCTTATATTGGACTGACAGGGGAAAATCTTATCCTTTCGTGACTCCACTGTTGAATGCCCGGACTGTTTCGACATAAGAAAGGTAAGGCTACTCACAAAGCTGGGTAACCTTGCAAAGGTATCCCAAGACCTCCCCGAACATTTGCTCAATACCATAAGGCTGGAACCAAAACAGACCAGGCCATCCTAACAGGGACGGCCTGGTCCGCTATTATACCAGCAGAGCGGGAGGCGATAGGGAAACGAACCCCACGTGGCCGTATATCCATCTTCGAGGGATATACGGGCAGTCTCCTCCAACTACATTTCCGGTCAGAAATCACCGCCTGCCTTCGAAAGCCCGTCAAGTTCCGCCTCATCATACAAGCGGCGCATGTAGCCGTAGATGTCTGTGGTATCGGCAGAGTCCCCATTGGGCTCCGCCTGGAGCCAGATGGTATCCCATTGGGGGGCCCGGCGGGTATTGAGCAGGACCAAATCCCTGCCCGGCCAAAAGCGGAGGCTCAGATTTCCTTCGGGGCTTATGAGCAGCAGGGATTCGGCGGGCACATCGCCGGGGTCCTGGGCATAGCTCCAGTCAAAGCGCTGGGTAAAGGAAACCGCCTGACTGGGCCAGTTTCCCGCTTGAGGGTCCACATCGTACCGCCCGCCCCCTTCGGAGGCCAGCAGGGTCATGTTGATGGTATCCCCCTCCATCAGACGGTCCATCACCGCCTGGGCAAGGCCGGCGGCGGAGATGACGGAGGTTTCCGCTTTCAGGGTGGCGGTGCCCAGGTAAATGGTGTCCAGGGCGGGGATCTCCCGGAGCTTTTGGCGGACAAACTCTTCAGAGAGGGTGAACCTGCCCTCATGCTGGAAGCTGTGGAGATACACGAAGTCCGCGTACGAAACCGTGTCCCCGGAGTGCCAGGAGGGAACATAGAACATCAGCCAGAGGTCCTCGGAGGAGGGGGCGGCCCAGTGGTCCTGTACCCCCTCGCCCAGCGCCGGGGCGTCCTGGAGCTCCGGCGTGTGGAACTCGTAGGAGACCTGCCGGAAGACATAGAACTTCCCGTCTACCTCCACCCCGTAGCCCTCGCCGATGCTGGTAATCCGCCAGTCGTCGCAGTAAGCGCCCTCCACGCGGGAGGCGTGGAACCGCTCCTCCACCGCCGTCAGGGCGGCGTCCTTGACGGTGAACTCCTCGTCAAACCACCCGATCATGTGGTCCGTGAAGTGCCGCTGGTCGTTGTAGACCAGAAGGTTCTCCCCGTCGAAGTACAGAGTCCGGTACTGATAAGACGGGTCCGAGGATACCTGGGCCCGGAAGGGCATGGAGCGTGTGGCGGGGTCCCAGCCGTCGAACCGGAAGGCCGTACCTGTGGGCCAGACGGTCCACAGCAGGGGCCGCAGGTCCGCCTTGCAGTACTTCCCGTCCTGGCGGAAATAAAAGTGGTCGGCATACATGTCATTGGAAACCAGCTCGTCCACGCCGTCGCCGTCCAGGTCCATGCGCTGGGGATAGTCCTCCATCCGGGCCAGGAGAACGGGCCAGCCCTCCTCGTTCAAATAGTAGTATTC